>CAZVPE010000009.1:0-60481 GCA_964628155.1 uncultured Polyangiaceae bacterium
GCTGTTGTTGTTGGCGGTCAGGACATGCGAGTAGATCGGCTCGACCCGCAGCACCTTCACTGATTGAAGCAGCTGCACCTCATCCTGAGCCGTCGCACTGCCATCGCACTGAAGGCGTTCGACGCCAGCTGCCTTGGCCGTCGGCGCCTGGGTGGTCGACATGCACCCCGTTGCTGCCGAGATCGCGCAAACCGAGAAAAATCCGACTAGAGTGTTCCTCATGGCTCACCTCGCGTTTCTGCACGAAGCAAGATTCGTGTCAGGAAACGTTAACCTCTTCTAGTGCGACGTCAACCCAACAGATCGCGCTAGGATTCGCTGGAAACTGTCCGGAAACACAAATCGGGCCTCGCGATACACGTACGAAACACGAGACAAAACGTCGCGTCGACCGTGCCGGACGGGACAAACTGCCGGTACTCCTCGTGATTTCACTCGTACCCTAGAGCGCAGGAAGTCCTACCCCGCGCGACAGGTGCCGTTTCCAAGGCGCCCTCAGCAGTCGGTCCGCCCCGAGCCCAGCCGTTCGACTCGCCACAGTAGACCAAACGCATTCGGCACCCGCTCGCGAACTTGCGTGTTTCGAAAGGCTCTTCTGAATATTTCTGGAGTGTTTCTTACGTGTTCGGTCTGTATTGCTCGGCGAATTTAGGATTTTTTATGAGGACATCGGCCCTCGCCGGATACACACTCCTCGTGAAAAGAAGACGCGGTTCCCAGATAGTTCCTCTGGCCGCCTCATGAAAACACGCGGAGTTCGTTTATGTACCGGTTCGGTCCTCGGCGCATCAGTCCAGTAGCACCCATCGCTCTCGTCGCGCTCCTCTGCTTCGCTCGCACGTCCGCGGCGCAGACGCCTCGGATTGACATCCTCGCCAGCGCGACAGCGCTGGAAGCACAGGCGGCGCGCCAGCCGCAGCGCGCGGGTTCGTCGACGACGGAGCTCGATTCGCTCCGAGTTTTCGAGTCGACCCGGCACGACAGCACGAATCAGAGTGCGGTCCGTGTGTTCGTGGAGTGCCATATCTCTCGTCATCCGCTCTTGGGGATTCGTTCTGCGGAGCTCGCGTGCCCGCTCTTGTTTGCCGAGGCGCAGAGCGTCTCCCAGTCGAGCCCGGCCGAGTCCGTTGCGCCGCTCTCGACCTCCGACGCCACGGCTGACTGAACCCGTCATGCCGAACGCTGCGCCGATCGCCCAGGCGGATCTTGGGTTTGGGTGATCGTGTCGACGATGCGGACGGCCCCGCAGCCGGGTTGACGCGCTTGGGATGGCGTCCATCGGCTCGGAGCGCAAGACGCGAGCCGTATTGAGTCGCTCTCCGGCCGCGGTGCGGGTATGCGAACGAATCCCGTGGTCGTCGGGACGCGACCGATGGCCGTCGACCCTGCGCCTCGGGTATTCTTCGTGGCGATGGAGAGCAGTCGATGAAACAGATCCTGGTTGGTCTCGATGGCTCACCACGAGCCGCTAGCGTGCTCGCAATGGCGCTGAAAATGGCTCGCGCCCAGGGCGCAAAAGTAACATTGTTACGCTCGGTAGGGCTGCCGCCCGACGTTCCCCAAGACTTCTGGAAAACCACCGAGGAGGCGCTGCCCGAGCTCTTGCGCCACCGCGCCCAGGCCTACCTCGACGAATGCGCCGCGGGTGTTCCGGCCGATTTGCTTGCGGGAACGGAGGTGGTCATCGGCGTTCCCTGGCAGGCCATCTGCGACGCGGCGAAGCACCTCCGTGCGGACTTGGTGGTCATCGGTTCCCACGGCTACTCGGGTTTGGATCGCCTCCTGGGAACGACCGCTGCAAAGGTCGTCAACCATGCGCCGTGCACGGCGGTCGTCGTTCGGGAGAGCACGTACGACAGCTGAAGGAATGGAAGACCGGTCGGGCTCGCGCTCCTACTAGCCGCGAGGATGGTGGGGGCAGCACGTGGCCGTCGCTCCGCGGCCGGCGTCCAGCCATTGGGCGCCCGACTGAGCGAGTTGCAAGGTTCCGAGCGCGATCATGGTGACGCCGGCAGCGGCGCGCACCCCGCGGTGATGGGCGAGGCGCGCGACCGCGCCGGCGACGGATCCCATGGTGATGAGCATCGGCAGCGTGCCGAGGCCGAACGCCGCCATTGTCGCCGCGCCGCGGGCCATCGATCCGCTGGTCGCCGACGCCGCGAGGGCGGCGTAGACCAGGCCGCAGGGCATCCATCCCCAGAGCAGTCCGAGTGCGAGGGCCTGCTCTGGTCTGCGGACCGGCACGAGCCGGCGAGCAATCGGGGCGAGCCTGTTCCAGACCGGCTTGCCCAATTGTTCAATCCATCGCAGGGCCGGCGCAACTCCGGCGACGTAGAATCCAACGGCCACCATCATTCCACCCGCCGCGATGCGAAGGGTGATCTCGGCACGGTGCAATACTCCGAACGATGCCAAGGAGGCCCCGAGAAGGCCTGCGGCGGCTCCCGCCGCGGCGTACGACGCGATTCGCCCCGCGTTGTACGCGAGGACGTAGGGAAGTTGGCTGACCAGCCGTCTGCGCCGTGCCAGAGGTAGCGCGGAGCAGGTCATGGCCACCACGCCTCCGCACATGGCAACGCAGTGCGCGCTTCCCAACAAACCCATCAGCAGGGCCGACGTGAAGAGCAGCGAAGTCATGACGACGGACCGAGGAAGGTGCCGGTCACGACCGCGGTGCCGCCCAGGCCGTCGTCATGCACGATGCGGACTCGAACGGAAAACTCGCGGCGGAATTGCTGGCGCGGGACCGACAGGAACATCGGCACGCGGGCATCCCCGAGCGCGGCGACGACCACGGTCGTCATCGGCAAGACGACGCTCATCCCCTCGGTCGGATCGACTGCCACCCGATAGCGTTCGGGCGCCGTGCGCTTGTTGACCAGGTGAAGTTGCAGGGCGTTGCGCACGGAGCCGTCGTCGATCGTGTACGGCTCGGCCCCGGGAAAGCGAAGCAACGTCGCCTCGAAGTCCTTGCGTGTTCGAACGGTCAGAAACGCGACGACCATCCCGACGACGAGCAGCGCCGTATAGAAGACGACCCGCGGGCGAAGGATCTTCCTCGGCTTCCCGGCCAAACCGTCCTGCGAATCGTACCGCACGAGGCCTCGGGGTCGTCCCAGCCGGTCCATGACGTCGTCGCAGGCATCGATGCAGGCCGTACACCCGACGCACTCCATCTGGAGTCCGTTGCGAATGTCGATGCCGGTCGGACACACGACGACACAACGTTTGCAATCGACGCAGTCTCCGGCGCCTTCCGTGCCCTTCTTTCCCCGCGGCTCGCCTCGTTTGGCGTCGTAGCCGACGACCAGCGAGTGCTCGTCGAGCATCGCGGACTGAAGCCGTCCGTAGGGGCAAAGAACCACGCAGAGCTGCTCGCGAAACCAGGCGAAGTTCAGATAGAAGAGGCCGGTCATCGCGACGACCCACGCAAAAGCCTCTGGGTGGGCGGCGGGCCTCTGACGGACCATCGCGAACGTTTTCGGCAGCGACGCGAAGTAACTGAGAAAAATGTGGGCGATGAGAAGGGAAGCGAGCAGGTAGAGCGCGTGCGTCGCGACCCGTCGCGCGACCTTGTCGGCGTTCCAAGGACCGGCGGCACGCCGGAGCCGCTTCTCGCGGGGGCCCTCGATCCAGCGCTCGATGCGGCGGTACACGCCCTCGAGAAAGACCGTTTGCGGGCACGCCCACCCGCACCACACCCGCCCGGCGAGCGCGGTTGCGTAGAAGAGTCCGAAGCCGATCCCGGTCAAGAGGAAAAAGAGGAGCCAGGTGTCCTGCGAGTTGAACGTGGCCCCGAAAAGGTAGAGCTCGCGCGCGTCCACTTCGATGAAGAGGGCGGGATGGCCGCCGACGCGGATCCAAGGTAGCGCGGCCCAGAGGACGACGAGCGCTGCGAAGACGAGGTTGCGAGCGCGATGGAACCGTCCTGACACGTCCGCCGGGTGAATGGCCTGGCGCCTGCCGTCGGCGGGCAGCGCCGCGGAAGGGATCTCGGGCTGGTCGACGACGGGCAGCTGGAAGCTCGGCATGATTACCGTTCTGCGAGCTGGCCCTGGGGCGCTTTGCCTCCGGGAACGTTCGTATCCTTGAGAGAAAGGACGAATGCCACGACTGACTCGATGCGGTCCTGCCCGAGCTGCGGTCCCCAGGTCGGCATTCCCTTGGCCGGAACGCCCTCCGAGACGATCTTGAAGACTTCGGTCGGCTTGCTGCCGTGAATCCAATAGGCATCGGTCAGGTTCGGGCCGATGTTTCCTCCCGCGTCGGCCCGATGACAGGGTGCGCAGCTTGCGGCGAAGGTCGCCTTGCCTTTGGCAATGGTCGCGGGATCGCGCGCGAGCGTCACGAGGACGTCGTCGTCGATCGTACCGCGGGCTCGGGCGCGCTCTGCTTCCGCTGCACGCTCGACCGCTACGTCTTGCGCGTAGGTGTCGTTGGTCGTCGGTATTGCGTTGAGCCGCCGGCCGTACCAGTAAACGAGCGCAAACACGACGGCCCCATAGAGCGTCAGCTGCCACCAGAGAGGTAGCTTGTTGTCGTGCTCCACGATCCCGTCGTACACGTGGGTCCGCTCGCCGGGCGAGCCGCTGGAATCCGCCTCGCTCATGGCAACCCACCGGGCGAACGATCTCGCGATCTGCCGAAGGGCGCGTTTTCGTCGTCGAGGGGCAGGCGGGCGGCCGCCGCCAGGTCGGCGGTGGATCCCGTCATTGCTCGCACGGCAGCGACGACCCATACCGAGATGAATAGGAACATTGCGACGAGCGGGAACACGAGAAGCGGCGAGTGGTCAAAGAGCTCCTTGTGCATGGCGAACCTTCTTCTCCTTTCTATTTCACGAGGGACACGGGGGCGGCTGCGCCGCGGCCGCTCTGCGACCGAACCCCGAGGCGTTGCAAATAGGCGATTAGCGCGACGATCTCCGATTGGGGATCCACGTTGCCCGCACCGTCGCCGGCGAGATTCTTGGATATCTCGCCACCCTGGGCGGCCGCGTCGGCACGTGCCCCCGCGATCTGCTCCGAGTCGTAGGGAACACCCACCGCGCGCAGCGCCCGCAGCTTGGACTCCGTTCGCGTGAGGTCGACCTCGTCGGTCGCGAGCGTCGGGAACGGAGGCATGTTCGACCCCGGCGACACCGAACGGGCGTCGATGAGATGTCGGTAGTGCCAGAGGTTTGGGTACTTGTTGCCTTCGCGCGCCAGATCGGGACCCGTGCGCTTCGAGCCCCACTGAAAGGGATGGTCATAGACCGAGTCCGCCAGGGTCGACGGATCGCCGTACCGCTTCGTTTCGAACGCGAACGGGCGGATCATCTGCGAGTGGCACGTGTAGCAACCCTCGCGCACGTACACGTCGCGGCCCTCGAGTTCGAGCGCGCGGTAGGGCTTCGTATCCGCCGACACCCCGGCTTCCCCGGGTGTCACGAGGAGCGAGGGGACGAGCTCGGCGATTCCCCCCGCGAGCACCGCGATGACGGCGAACGACGTGAAGTAGAGCGCCCTTCCTTCCAGGAGCCTGTGCCAGTTGGGTCCGCTGCGGTCGGCGGCGAGCCGCAGCGCCACCGTGCCCAGGACGGCCGCGGAGACCGCGAGGGCAGCGAAGAGGATACTCGCCTCGTTGTTGACGACGGCCATCGTGGCCGTGACGACCGCCACGATGGCGACCAAAATCACGGGCTTGCCGAAAAGGATCTCGTCCCAGCGCGCCTCGGTGGGGAGCGCCCTGGGTACGACCACCGTCGCTTCGCCGTCGACAGCCTTCCCCGCGAGCGCGGTGCGCCCGAGGTTGTAGGCCATCATGATCATCCCGGTGAGGTACATCAACCCGCCGACCAGACGCATCCAGTACATCGGCCGGATCGCGTTGACGGTCTCGACGAAGTTCGGATAGACGAGCGCGCCCTGCGCGTCGGTCGCGCGCCACATGAGTCCTTGGGTAATTCCGCTGACCCACATCGACACGACGTAAATCAGGATTCCGAACGTTCCGACCCAAAAGTGCATGTCGGCGAGCCTCGTCGACCAGAGCTCGCGGCGCCCGTAGAGGCGGGGAACCATCCAGTAGAACATCCCGGCGGCCATGAAGCCATTCCAGCCCAGAGCGCCGCTGTGGACGTGGCCAATGATCCAATCCGTGTAGTGAGCGAGGCCGTTGACGCTCTTGAGAGACAAGAGCGGCCCCTCGAAGGTCGCCATGCCGTAGAACGTGACGCCGGCTGCAAAAAACTTGAGCACCGGGTCGGTGCGAACTTTGCCCCACGCGCCCTTCAGGGTGAGTAGCCCGTTCAGCATTCCTCCCCAGCTCGGCGCCCAGAGCATGACGCTGAAGATCATCCCGAGCGTCTGTGCCCAATCAGGCAGCGCGGTGTTGAGCAGATGGTGCGGCCCCGCCCAGATGTAAACGAAGATGAGCGACCAAAAGTGAATGACGCTCAGGCGATAAGAGTAAACGGGCCGATCGGCGGCTTTCGGCAAGAAGTAGTACATGATTCCGAGGATCGGAGTCGTCAGCACGAAGGCGACGGCGTTGTGGCCGTACCACCACTGCACGAGCGCGTCTTTGGCGCCGCCGAAGAGCGAGTAACTCTTGAACCCGAATACAGGAATCGCGAGCGAATTGACGATGTGCAGGACCGCGACGGTCACGACCGTGGCGATGTAGAACCAGATGGCGACGTACAGGTGTTTTTCCGTGCGGCGCGCGAGGGTCCAGAAGAACTGGATGGCAAAAACGACCCACACGAGAGCAATCGCGATGTCGATTGGCCACTCCAGTTCTGCATACTCTTTGCCCTGCGTCAGGCCGAGCGGCAACGTGATCGCCGCTGCGACGATGATGAGCTGCCAGCCCCAAAAGTGAATCTTCGCGAGAAGGTCGCTCGGAAGACGAGCTTTGACAAGTCGCTGCGTCGAGTAATAGACGCCGGCGAAGACCATGTTGCCGACGAACGCGAAGATGACCGCGTTCGTGTGAAGGGGCCGCAGGCGGCCGTACGTGAAGTAAGGCGGCATGTTGGCGCGCCAGAAGGCAAGTTGAAGCGCGATCACCGCCCCCACCAGCATGCCGACGATGCCCCAAAGGACGGAAGCGCCCACGAACCAGCGAGCGACGGAATCGTTGTAGACGATGCGCCGGGTCTCCACATCGACGCCGGAGTCGGAGCCCTTGGGGATCGATTCGTTCATTTCCTTTCGCCTTCTTTTTCGAGGCTCGACGACGGGCCGCCCTCGAGCGGGAGTAGCGCGAGACGTTCGGAGTGGTCGAAGTCACGCTGTCTGCAGGTGAATCCAAAGAGCAGGAGAGAGCCCGAGACGAGCATCAGGCTGACGAACACTTGTAGGATTACGACTTCCACAATGGGCTTCTGGGTGCGAGCGCAGCAACCGTGGTTGCAATCGTCGTCAAGGAGCTGAGGGGCATCAGCACCGCGCATGCCAATGGCGACATTTTTCCAGCCAGTGCGAAGGCCACGGTCAACGCGTTGTACGAGAGCGCGATCGCGAGATCGATGCGCACAACTTTCGCGAGCGCGCGAGCGCTGCGCAGGGCGATCCGGACAGGGGCGAGCCCCGGAGTAACGAAGAAGAAATCCGCGCGCGACGGGACGAACGGCCGGTCGACCGCGGGTGTGCCCGACACGTAGGCGTGGTCGAGGGCGAGAGAGTCGTTCACCCCGTCCCCCACGAAGAGGGTGTCACCGTGGTCGAGGCTGTCCAAGACTTGCGCCTTGTCGCGTGGATCGTGGTCCCCGATGCAACGCTCGACCGCGATGCCGCTGGCTTTCCCCGCGATCTCCACGCGCGACTGGGTGTCGCCGCTCAGGAGCCAAACCTCGAACCCGTCTCGCTCGAGCGCGCGGACTTCCGCCGCGGCGTCGGAGCGCAAGCGCTCGACCGTGAAGAATCGAGCGAGGGTTTGGCCGTCGACCCCGAACACGACATCGCACCCGTCGTCGCGCGCCTTTTCGACGGTGGCCCAGCCTGGCTGGCCGACGCGCCAACGCCGAGCGCCGTCCTCCCATTCGAGCCCGAGACCGGCGTATTCGACGACGCGAGAATCGACGCGAAGCGAGGCTCCCTGGCACTCGAGGGCCGTGCGTATGGCCGCGCTCTTCGGGTGTGAGCTGCGTGCGACCAGCTCATACAGCGCAGCGCGTGCTCCGGAGTCCAGGCCCGCAAGCACCGCGGGGTTCTCGAGGCCCAACGCGCCCGTCGTCAGGGTTCCGGTCTTGTCGAAGACGATGCGCTTCACGTCTCGCGCCCGGTCGAGAAATCCGCCTCGGCGCACGAAGAGGCCTTGCCTGCGCAGCCCTGCTTGGACGAGTTCGTACGCAAGAGGCGTCGCGATACCGAACGCGCAAGGACAGGTCACGATGAGGACGGCAGTCGTGACGCTCAGAGCTCGGGAGATATCCCCCGTGGCCGCCCACCACGCCGCGAATCCCAAGGCGGCGACGGACAGAACGCCGATGACGTAATACCGCGCCAGCCGTTGCCACCAAGGCGTG
Source organism: uncultured Polyangiaceae bacterium (assembly GCA_964628155.1). Classification (GTDB taxonomy): domain Bacteria; phylum Myxococcota_A; class Polyangia; order Polyangiales; family Polyangiaceae; genus Palsa-1150. The sequence continues at coordinate 8,513 of CAZVPE010000009.1, forward strand.
GCCCGCGCACAATCTGCGCCGCGCGAAGGCTCACGAAGAAGCTCGCCCAGCGACGACGCCTCGAACCCGCTAATCGCGAGTACGGTCACCGCCTCGTTGCCCGCCGCGAAGGCGCCGGCAGGAACGACGTCGCCTCGGAGGTAGGTTCGCGGTTCGCTCTCGCCGCTGATCCAGTCGAGCGAGAAGAGCGCTCGCTGCGGCTCCAAGCGGGCGTCCACCGCAGTCAGGTCTCCGGGCGCGATGAGCAGGCGATCGCCAGGACGGAGCTTGGTGCAGGGTACGAGTCGCACTTGCCCCTCTTCGATGCGGCGAGCGAGGAGTCCCTGCGCGCCGTCGCTCGCGAGGAGCCAGGCGCGGTTCTTCTCGACGACGCGTTCTTGGAGCCAGCGCCCGAAGAGCATGAGCGCGATGAAGACGTCGAGCGTGTCGAAGTAGGCCGCCTTCGAAGCGTGCGCGAAAAACGAGTACGTGGATCCGGCGAACGCCAGCGCAATGCCCACGGCGATGGGAAGGTCCAAGTGCAAGACGCCTTGGCGGACGGCCCGGACGGCCGAGCGAAAGAACACCGAGCCACCCACCGCGACCGCGGCGGCCCCCAGCACGAAGTTGAGCGTCGTGAACAGCTCGAACAGGGGTCCGGCATCCAGACCCGCGTAGATCGCGATGCCGAAGATCATCGAGTTCATCGCGATCGCCGCGCAGACCCCGAGGCGCCACAAGAGTTCGCGCGACGCGAGGGCGCTGTTCTTGATGGGCGGCCCGAACAAGTATCCGAATCGCTCGACGCCGCTCACGAATGCGCGAATGTCGAAGGACCGATCGACCAGGAGGTCTACCCGTCCGAGCGACGGATTGACGACGACTTGCTTGCCGCCGGGGGCGCGTGTGAAGAGAGCATCGATGAGCCAAACGCACCCGACGCAATGAAGACCTTGGACGTCCATCGTCGCGCGCACGCAGTTGCTTTCGCTCGAGCGCATCCTTTCCTCGAGCGCCTCGAGCCACTTCCCGTCGCGGCGGTCGGCGCGCGTTTCGGGCACCGGAACCCCGCGTTTGCCGCGGAGCGCGTAGTAGTGGTCCAGCTGCTCACGGTGCAAGAGCTCGTATACGGCCTCGCACCCGACGCAGCAGAACTCGAGCGGACCCGAATCCATGCGAAGGCCGCAATGAAGGCAGGTCGCTCGGACGCCAATCGGCGAGTCGGCGGCGGAAACCATTACCGGAGGTGCTTTCCGAGTCCTCTACGAGTTCGTATGGGCGCCGGCTGGTTGCCCGCCCTCCGTCGAACGGAGGACGGAGACCAGGGCCGCAAGGGCGTCCACGGTCGTGAAGATGCCGGCGACGTGGGACCCTTCGACGACCACGACGCAGCCGTATTTGTGCTCGGCCATGTCGGCGACCACCTCGACGAGGGGCGTTTGCGGCCCGACCGCGTACACGTCCGTGGACATCGCCTCCTCCACAGCCACCTTCGCGGGATCGACGTCTCGCAGCGTCTCGACGAACATCACGTCCCGTTGGCTCAGCAGCCCCGCGATACGGCCTCCCTCGAGGACCGGCAGGTGGCGGATGTCGTAGCGATGCATGAGTGCCAGAGCACTCGAGAGAGTCTGATCGCGGCCAATCGAATGCGGCGCCGCCGTCATGAAGTCGCCAATGGGAAGGCGAAGGCTGCTGCGTTTCATGTTCCGAACCAGAGCAAAGAAGCGGCCAACGCTCCTGGCCCGACACTTGAAAGCAAAACCGGGTGTGAAGGACTGCGTGCCGGCGAAGGTCGCTTGGAATATCCGTTACGATTCCATCCGGCGGCCCTCGTTGGCTCTCGACCGATTCCTGTATGTGCGGGTGTCGAGCCGTTCGTGCCTTGCAATTCTTGCCGAGGCGCGAAAATGCTGCACCTCGTGATAGGGCTACTCGATGGACCGCGCTGCGTTGGCCGAGTTGCAAAGCTACGTGGGGTTTACCGCGGCCGACTCGGCGATCCTGGCGCGACTCCATCCGATCGCGAAACTGCACTTTGCAGCCATCGCTGACGAGTTCTATGCGCTCGTCCGGACCCACGAGGGTGCCTTCGCCTTCCTTCGCGACGAGGCGCAGGCGAGGAGGCTCCATGCGTCACTCCAGGGGTGGCTCGACGAGCTCCTTGTCTGTCCCCGCGATGACGCCTATCTCGAGCGTCGCGCCCGCATCGGTGTAGTTCACGTGCGTTTGGGACTCGACGGCCGGTACGCGGTTGCGGCGATGGGGCGCATACGCGAGTCGCTTGAGACCGTGGCGGAGCAGGCGTTCGCCGGAGAACCGGAAACGGTCCGCTCCGCGCGGCTCGCGGTCGCGCGCGCCTGCGATTTCGATCTCGCGATCATCCTGGAGAGCTACAAAGACGATTTCACCAGCCGGATCGAGCGTGCGACAAGCGAAAACGAGGCCGACCGCGGCGCGCTCGACGGGCGCCGCCGAGAGCTCAGCGACGCGCTGGACGCGGCCGACGTCGTGGTGCTCTGGTTCGATCGGAGCGGGCGCTTGTGCGTAGCCAACCGCAAAGCCGAGCTGCTCACTGGATACGCGTTCGACGAACTCGCCGGCGCGAACGTGTTCGAAGTCTTGTTCGGCGACCAGGCCGCGGCGGTCAGGGCCCGGTGGTTGGTCGCTTCCGATGGACCCCCGGTCGAAATGGAGGCGGACCTCCGGACGCGTTCGGGCAAAACGAGAACGGTCCGCTGGCACGCGACGGCGCACCGCCCAGAACGAGACGATGACGGCTCCGTGGTCGTCGTCGGAGTCGACATGACAAAGGAGCGAGAGCTCGAGCGACGCGCACGCCAGAACGAGCGTCTTGCCGCCGCGGGGGCACTCGCGGCCGGGCTGGCGCACGAGATTCGCAATCCGCTGAACGGTGCGAGCCTCCATCTGTCCGTCCTCGACCGCAGCCTCGCGCGAAGCCCGAGCGTTCCGCCCCTGGCGCGCGAAGCGACCGATGTCCTGCGGGCCGAAATCAAGCGCTTGAGCGCGCTCGTGACCGGTTTTCTCGAGGTCGCCCGCCCGCGCCCGTTGTCGCGCGTCTCCGGCGACGTCAACGACTTGGCAAGATCGGTCGGAGCGCTGCTCGCGCCGGAAGCCGAGGCGCAGCACAAGACGCTCGAGATCGAACCGTTTCCTTTGCCGGCGATAGCGGAACTCGACGTCGAGCGCGTCAAGCAGGTCATGATAAACCTCGTTCGCAATGGGCTCGACGCGGTCGGCGAAGGGGGGCACGTAGTCGTTCGGGTACGGCGCCTTCCCCGTCATGTCGAGATCGACGTGGAAGACGACGGGCGGGGAATCCCCGATCCGGCAGCGCCGATCTTCGACGCGTTCTATACGACCAAAGAGCGGGGTACGGGCCTCGGGCTCTCGATCGTTCACCGGATCGTTGCCGATCACGGCGGTGACGTTCGGTTCGATAGCCGTCCTGGGTCGACGGTGTTCACGGTTCGGGTCCCGGCGGATGCCGCGACCGAAGCCGGTCGAGCCTGAGAAGGCCGGAGGCACGCCAGCGCCCAGTGGCCAGCGCAAACCTTGCACGCAGAGGTGAATGTGACGGACGATAGCCGCAGCATGAAGACGAAGATTCGCGTACTCGTCGCCGACGACGAGGCAAGCGCCCGAAGCGGCCTCGCAACGCTCCTGCGTGACGAAGGGTTCGATGTGACGCTTGCGGAGGACGGGCAGCAAGCGCTCGCCCGGGTTCAAGAGACGGCGCCCGACGTTCTCGTGACGGACCTGCGGATGCCCGGCTTGGACGGGATCGAGCTCCTTCGGCGGGCCCGCGAGCTCGCGCCCGAACTCATCGTCGTCCTGGTTACGGCTTTCGCGGACGTCGAGACCGCGGTTCGAGCGATGCAGGAAGGGGCAGAGCACTATCTCACGAAGCCGCTCCAGATCGAAGAACTGGTGCTCGTCATCCGCCGTGCGCTGGAGCGACGCGAACTCCGGAACGAGGCCACGGAGCTGCGTACGCGGCTCACCGAGCACCTTCGGTTCGACAACATCATCGGATCGAGTCCGGCGATGCAGGAGGTGTTCAACGTCATCGAGCAAGTCGCGCCCAGCAAAGCGAGCGTGCTCATCGCCGGCGAAAGTGGCACGGGAAAGGAGCTCGTCGCGCAGGCGATTCACGAGAACAGCCCGCGGGCCCGCGCTCCCTTCGTAAAGCTGCATTGCGCCGCACTCGCGGAGGCGATTCTCGAGAGCGAGCTCTTTGGTCACGAAAAGGGCTCTTTCACCGGCGCGGCGGCGAGGCGCGAAGGGCGGTTCAAGCAGGCCGACGGAGGGACGCTCTTCTTGGACGAAATCGGCGAAATATCACCGGCCATCCAGGTCAAGCTCCTCCGATTCCTACAGGAGCGAACGTTCGAGCGCGTGGGTGGGAACGAAACGCTGAAGGTCGACGTCCGCATCATTGCCGCGACCAATCGCGAGCTCCCCGCGGAGGTGGCGGCCGGGAAATTCCGCGAAGATTTGTACTACCGACTCGACGTCGTCAACATCGAGATGCCGCCGCTGCGGGCACGCCCGAGCGATCTCCTTCCGCTGGCCACGCATTTTCTCCGGCGCTTCGCGCGAGAGAACGGCAAAGCGATCGAAGGATTGTCCGACGACGCGGTCGAGCGCATCACGGCATACCGCTGGCCTGGGAACGTGCGGGAGCTCGAGAACGTCATCGAGCGTGCGGTCGTGCTCTGCGAGGGTACGAAACTGACCGCCAAGCACTTGCCGGCAGGCGTGGGAGCCGTGCCGAGAGGCAGCATTCGGATTCCGGGGTCGACCCTGGGCGAGGTCGAGCGGCACCTCATCTTGACGACGCTCGAAGCGTGCGGAGGGCGAACGTCCCAGGCCGCGCAAATGCTCGACATCAGCGTCCGGAAAATTCAGTACAAGCTGCACGAATACGGAATCACGATGCAGCGCACCACGTCCACGAAGCCGCCGCCCGATCGCTAACTGGGCCGGAGCTCGCTTCGCGATTTCGGGCGCCGTCGTCGCTCACTGCCGCGACCGCGCGCAACGCAAATCCTGCGTCCCGCGAAAAGAATCGCGCACGGCCCGTTTGGCGCATTGCGAAATTTGGCGGCGGTTTGTGTGGTCCGAGCTTTGCGACCGCCCTCCAGTCATGCCCCGCACAGTCGATGAGGTCATGAATCGAGAGTTGCTCGCGGTTCAGCCGAACACCGAGGCGCATGAGCTTCGTCAGCTGATGCGCTCGTTCCACGTTGGCGCCGTCCCCGTACTCGACGAATCGGGCCGGCCACTTGGAGTGGTTTCGATGCGCGATCTCCTCGAAAGCGAAGGCGCCGCTGCAGACCGCATGACGAGGCCAGCCATGTGCGTCTCCATTTCCGCGACCATCGACAAGGCGGCCCGTCAGCTCGCGGCTACCGACCGCCATCACATGGTCGTGGTCGACGGCGCGGGCGTCGCCGTCGGGATGCTCTCGACGCTCGATTTGCTGCGGGGTCTGCTCGGCATGCCCACCCGCCATCCGAATGCCTTTCCGCACTGGGACGAAGCGACGCAGGTGTCCTGGTCCGACGATTGGTCGCTCGACGAGCAAGGTTGCGCGAGCGCTCCCGACGCCCCCGGATTCGTGCTCGTCGTGCGGGGCGGTCCCGGGGAACGGGACTCGGTCGTCTGGACGGAGCCGTGTTCGAGTATCCGGGCCCGAGCCACCGAGCTCGTCTCTGAACCATCGACGTGGCCGCCCCCGCTGGCGGCGCACTTGTCGCGGTCGGGCCTGCGCTTTCGCGCCGCCGTCGTATTCGACGAATTGGCGAGGCAGCGGATCGCGGCCCTCCTTCAGGACCGGCTCGATCACGTGCCGCCGCAGGGAGGAACCTGAACCGGAGGAACGGAGGAACGTCGCACCCGAGACCATCGACCGGGCTCCAACGTCGAGTGCGGCCCGGTTGATGCAGCGCCGTAGGGACACGTAGCCAAGAGGAGCCAGGTCATGTCCAGCGAAGTCCCCAACGCAAACCGTCCCTTCGTCCTTGTCGTCGGTTTGGATCTCACGGACACCGAGACGAGCGGTTTTGCCCTCAACCAGTCTGCGCGCATCGCGCTTCGCATTCCGGGAAGCCAGATTCATCTGATCGAAGTGATCGCGGCGGGCGCCAGCGCGGACGTGACGCGGGAGGCCGCAGGCTGCTTGCAGCGGTACGCGGAGGCGAAGGCGACGGAGCTCGGCGGCCTGCCCGGACAGAGCTTGGGCGTGCACATTCGCTGCGGGACGCCGGGGCGCGAGATCGCGCAGTTCGCGCAAGAAGTCAACGCGGATCTCATCGTCGTGGGAACCCACCGTCGCTCGCACCTCAAGCAACTGCTCGTGGGTTCGACCGCCGAACACGTCATGGAGACCGCGACGTGCCCCGTGTTCGTTGCCGGCCCGCGGCCGGCCCCCCTGGCATCGCATGTGATCGTGATCGAGCCGCCCTGCCCGGACTGCGTCCAGACGCGGCAGGCTACCCAAGGCCGAACGTGGTGGTGCGCGCGGCATTCCGAGCACCACCATTTGCACCATGGTCATCGATACTCGTATCAGGGTGACTGGCCTTTCGAGTCGTACCATTCAGAAACCTCACCAACTGGCAGTTGAGGAGGACGATCGGAGGTGTCCTGTGGATACCAATCAGATTCGCATCCAGCTCCTGGCCGAGCACGCTGAGCTGCGAGCGCTCATCGAGCAAACTCGGTCCGCTATCGATCGCCGATTGACGCATGAACCGGCCGAAAGTCACGGTCTTGCCGCCCGTATCGACTGCCTCGCGAGCGCCCTCCACGCGCACAACGAACACGAAGAACGGTTGCTCAAGGGGTTTCTCGCCACCGTGGACGCGTGGGGTCCGGCGCGCGCCGAGATCATGAACGAACGCCATGCCGCAGAGCACAAGGAGCTCCACGCCGAGCTGCTCGATGCTTCTCTCGATTTGGAGCGTGTCGCCGCCATTCTCGATGGGCTTCTGGAGCACATGCAGTACGAAGAGCAGGCGTTCCTGAACGAAGACGTGCTTCGCGAGGACAGCATCGTCATCAACGCTTTCGGCGGATGAAATTCAGCGGCCTCGCTCTCGCGCCCCTCGCATCGCTCGGCTTCCTCGGCTGTTTGGGATCCAATCCTCCGCCTCCGACCGTCGCGCGGCCGTCACGCTCGCTCGTGCTCCCCGCGCAGCCGGAGCCGAGAGGGATCCGCGTATCGTCATCCTCCCGGCCGGGCGAGAGCCCGCCCGGGTCGCCTCCTTGGGCACCGACGTGGGCCGATATCTATGCGCGCTACTTCAGTCCGAACAGCGACGGCGCCTGCGGTCATTCGCGCGCCTGCCACATGGATGTGATGGGTGACTCCGCGTCAGCCTATTCGTGGCTCGCCCAGTGGGGATATATCGCCGGAACGCAGTCACCCCTGGTGAGCAGGACCAACTCCTGTCTCATCTGGTTCGGCGGCAACATGCCTCCGCGTGGCGCGCCGAACGATGCTGCGGTCCGCGACCTTACGGTATGGGTCGCCGCGGGTGCGCTGAAAAACTAGTGCACTGCCGTCGAGATGCGACCAATCGTCCGTGGCCACTGTGATCGCTCCACCAGTCGGACTTGCGCGCGCGCGAAATCCTTGCGTCATGCATGAAGTCCGGATCCGATGGCCGCGAAGGTCCTTGCTGTTTTTCGCGGTCTCGCCAATGATGCGTCGCGCTGGCACGACGGATGCGAGGTGCCGGCGCGACGCGGCCGTCCGGCCACCTCGGTGGCAGTGAACGCTCCCGCATCGACGCTCGTCGGCGAGTAGTCCGCGCCGCGGCGCTCCAGCCCCCCGCTTCGGAGGACTCATGCAATCTGCTCGATTCTTGCCGCTCATCGCCGCCACACTCGTCGGCATCACTTCGTATTTCGCCGGAACTCACTCCGCGCAGGCGATTCCGAGTTTCGCCCGGAAGTATCAAACGAGCTGCCAAACGTGTCACACGGTCTATCCGGTGCTCAATCCGTTCGGCGAGGCGTTTCGCCGCGACGGCTATCGCTTTCCGAGCCAAGAGGGAAGTCTCGATAGCGACGCCATCAAGGCGAACACAATCCCCCTCGGACAGGACGAATACAAGAAAACATTTCCGGATTCCGTCTGGCCCGACAAGATTGTCGAGGCGGTCCCGCTGTCGGTCATGTTCAACGGCGTCATCCCGCTCAACTTGCCGGGTTCGGCCGCGAAAGATGCGGCCGGCAACACATTTACCTGGAGTGGCATCCAGGCGGAGTTCCACTTGTTCGGCGCAGGGGCCTTCACCGATACCCTCACGTATTTCACACAACTCACGCTGGCCGACAGCGGAAGCTTCGACATCGAAACGGGGTACCTGCTCTGGAACGACATCGTAGGGCCTCGCCACCTGCTCAATCTCTGGGTGGGCCGGCTCTTCGCTCCCCAGCTCACGAGCTTCGGCCTTCACAGCTCGTATCTCAACGACTCCGTCATGCCCGGGGTCTCCGCCGCGGCGCTGTACAACCCGAGCGCCAGCTTCGTGCTCGGACAGGGCCATACCGACGGAGTGGAGCTCAACGGAATCGCCGCGCACCGGTTCGGGTACGCGTTGGGCTGGGTGGCGTCGTCGAACGCAAGCGGGCTCTCGCTCCCCAACGCCGAGGACGTCTATGCGCACGTCGGCATCAAGTCGGGCGGTGTGGCCCTCGACGGGGAGGGCAAATACGGCCCCAACGTGCCGGATCCGCGAAAGCCTTGGGCGGAGAAATCGATCACGTTCGACCTCTTCGCGTATCACGGCCTTTCGCGCCTCGACAACGGGACGGGGACGGTGGCCGGCGGGTCGGCCACGCCCACGCAGCAGAACGACCGCTTCAACGCGGTCGGTGGCGTCATCCACGCGCAGTGGGACTCGCTGATCCTGATGGCCGGCGTGCAGCTCCAGCGTGACGAACGCCCGTACCCGGGCACGTCCGCGACTCCGAATCCGAACGGGGGCGCTCTCCCGGGCGTTCCCGATTTCACGAGTTCGACGGTCGTGGAGCAGTACGACGAGATAGACTACGTGGTATGGCCTTGGTTCGTCCCGGGGGTGCGCGCCGAGTACACGCACGCGACCGTTGAATCCGCGAGCGCCGCCGCGCTTCTTCGCATCATTCCCGGCATCGCGATGCTCGTGCGGCCGAACATCAAGGTCGTTCTGACGGGCGACCTCGAGTGGGGACAGAATCTGCCTCCCGTTCAATCGTGGACGACCGCCGCGGGTGGTTCCATCGTGTCGACGCCGAAGGGTTCATTCGAGGCTGAGCAAATCAACGCGACGGTTGCCGTCGCTTACTGAATGGAAATGGCCATGAAGCGCTTGTTGACGTTACTTGCATTCGTGTCCGTCGGTCCCGTCGTCTCCCTCGGTTGCGAGGGCGAACCCCCCGTGATGGCGCCGGAGAATCCTCCCGGGACCGCCTCCGAAGTCGCCGTGGCTTCTGCTCCGCCCAGCAGCGAACCTGCGCCCGCGACCGCCGCCTCGATGACCGCATGTCCGCCACCGCCGTGCACCCCCGTCGCTTCGGCTGGACCGGCCTCCAGTGCGGCCCCTTCGGCGGCGGAAGGCTCTTCGGCCGCCCTCCCGGTACCGCCCGTATCCATACCCCGTGGCAACATCGTCGGGGCGGTCACGACCAAACCCGCGGTTCTCCAGTCGCAGACGATCGTGTACTTGGAGGACGGTCCGAAAGAGGACGTTCCTTCGCATTTGCAAACGATCACCATCGCCAATCGTCAGATGAATTTCATTCCTTACGTGGCCGTCGCGGCCGTCGGGGGCAAGGTGGTGTTCGCGAACGAAGATCCGTTTCCGCACAATGTCTTCTCGCCGGACAACGAGAAGTTCAACATGGGCAACATTCCCCAAAATGGAGCCCACTTTCGCGTATTCAAGAATCCCGGAGCTTACTCGCTGCTTTGCAATCTCCATCCAGGGATGCTCGGCTACTTGGTCGTCACCCCCTCGACGTGGTTCGCAAGGACGGATGCGAAGGGAAAGTTCGAGATGAAGCACGTGCCGAGTGGTACCTACAAGATAACCGCGTGGGCACCCCGCCAGACGCCCGTCACCCAATCCGTGACAGTCGCGAACGGGGACATCACGGTGAACTTCGACCTGCATCGATGAAAGGAATATTTCAATGCGTTCGTGCGCAATTCATTGTTTCGTGGCTGCCGCGATAGTCTGCGGGTGCGGGAAGAGCGAGAGTCATCAGGAAGGCACGACGATGGCGCCGGCTCCGTCGGCCCCCGCGAGCGTCGCCGTTCCGGCCCCGCCCCCCGCACCGACCCCCTCCGCGGCACCGGCGCCGCACGTCGAAATCCAGCTCGCAAGCGTCGCAAACACGATGGCCTTCGACAAAACGAAGCTCAGCGTGCCTGCGGGGGCGGAGGTACACCTGACCCTCAAGAACAATGCAACCATGGCGACGCTTCCGCACAACTGGGTGCTCGTGAAGCCGGGGACGGAAGCGAGCGTTGCCGCTTCGGGTCTCAAGCTGGGCGAGCCCGCCGGCTACATCGACGTGCGCGACAAGAACATGCTCGTGCACACGCCACTCTCGAAGCCCGGCGAAACCGTCGAGGTCACGTTCACCGCACCAGAAGCAGGCAGCTATCCGTATATCTGTTCGTTTCCAGGGCATTACATGATGATGAAGGGAGTGCTCACGGTCACGCCCTGACCCGAGCAACGGAAACCATGAGAAACTCGGCCTTCGTATTGGCGTGCGCTGCGGTCGCCGTCTTGTTCGCCGGTTGTACCAACGTCGGCGATTGTCCCGCGGCATCGGCCGTCCTGCCGGGTGGTTCTTGCAGTGGCGAGTCGCTCGAGTGCCCGTACACCTTGCAGTCGCTCAGCCCGGCCTGCGACGGTACGACGGTAGATGGCGGCATCGCCACGAGCTGCTTTTGCACGAATGGGAGCTGGAACTGTCCCGCGCCCGTCTCGTGTTCCGGCCCGCAGGCAACCGGCGACGACGCCGGAGCGGAGGAATCAGATGATGCTGCCGGAGAAGGGGCGACGAGCGATGCCCCCGAGGAGGCAGCGACGGGCGACGCCGTCGGAGAAAGTGCGGCGACCGACGCGACCGGGGATGCAGAAAACGAGTGATGGGACCTCGGAGAACGGCACTGGACGTGCTTTCCCACACCGCATGAGCGAACCCCGGAAGATTTGCTGCTACGGCTACGTCAATCGGTCCTACGCGTCCGTACGAGACGTGCTCCATCAGCGGCCTCTCGAACTCCTCCAGCAAGCCACGACGTCCGCCGCCGCGCGCGCCAACTCGCTCGCCGCTAGCCTTCGCCTTGGCGTCGCCGGCCTCGAGATTGGCGTCGGGGTACACATCGATGTCCGCGCGGTCAGGGAGGAGGAAGGCGTTGCGGGAATGTCGCCCGTGACGCGAGTGGTTCTCGGCTGGGAGGCTGCCAGTGGATCGTCCCTCTTCCCAATCATGTCGGCGCAGCTCTCCGCGTGGCCGCTGATGGCGTCGGAGACGCAACTCGAACTCGAAGGGAGTTATTCGCCGCCGCTCGGAGCCTTGGGGACCGCGATCGATGCGGCCGTCGGCCACCGCATCGCGGAGGCTTCCGTGCACAGGCTATTGGACGACGTCATCGAGCAGCTCCGGCGAGACTTGCCGCAGCCTGGCTGATCCACGAAGGAGCCGCCTCAAGCGCCCTTTTTCGGGTCTCCTCGCACGTCGTCGGACGGGGGCCGCGTTTCGGGCGCGCGGTCGGCGTTCGGTGCCGGCGGCAACGGGCTTGCGCCCGCCCGGGCGGCCCCTAGATCGCCGCCCGTGACGCCGATCGACTCGTCGAGCTCTTGATCGTGAGTTTGATTCTTGCGCTCCTCGTCTTCGAGGACGTGACCCGTGAGGGCTCCGACCACCGCGCCGACGACCATGCCGGCGATGGTTCCGACGGGACCCGCGGCGCTGCCCACCACGGCCCCCACGATCTCGCCCGCAATCGCTCCAGCTTCTTCGCCGTGATGCTTTCGAGCGGGCTTAGAAACGTCTTCCTTGCGGTCCATGATGTCACCTCGCGGGGGAAGGCTCATGCACCCGTCGTTCCAACTCGGTACCACCCCCGACATCAGTCCGGCATCGAGTGGAAAACGAGAAGGCACGCTACGTGCTCTCAGCCATATCCATGCAGCGCGAGGGACGTTGTGGTGAGCCAGGCGACAATGAGAGCGACGTCCCGGCTTGAAAAAAAAGTCGCGCCGCCGCAAACGATGCGCGATGAAGGTGCTTCCCGAGGTCGCCCGGTGGAACCTCGGCCTTCCACGCAAAGTCCCAGGAGAATTGCGAGTTCACAAATGGGTTCCGCTCCTTACGCGCACAAGGCGTTTGCTCTGGCCGGGCCGTCTCACGCGGAGGCGGCGGCCGAGGCACGCGACAAGCCAATGGCTGAGCCGCGGTACGGCCGCCTGAGTGTGCTCGTCGTGGACGGCGATTCCCTCTCGCGGATCGGGCTTCAGCAAGCGGTCGAACAGCTCGGACACGACTGCCGCACGGCCAAAGACGGGCTCGAGGCGTGGGAAATGCTTCAGGCCGAGCGCGCCGACGTCGTGCTCAGCGACTGGAGTCTCCCCCGAATGGGTGGGGTCGAGCTCTGTCGTCGAGTGCGCGCGGCGGACGGCGACGGGCCCTATACGTATTTCATTTTCATGACCGGGTTCGACGACCGCGAGCACTTCTTGCGCGGGATGGAGGCCGGGGCGGACGACTATCACACCAAGCCGGTCGACATCGAGGAGCTCGAGGCGAGGCTCGTATCGGCCGGACGCGTCCTCTCGCTCTACCGCAAGCTCGCCGACAAGAACCAACAGCTTCGCCGGGACAGTCAGAATTCGTTTCACGCCGCGCGTGTCGACCCGCTCACGGGCGTCGCGAACCGCCTTCGCATGGACGAGGACCTCGAAGTACTCTGGTCGCGGGCGCAGCGGTACGGGCATCCGTTCGCCGCGGCGCTCTGCGATATCGACGAGTTCAAGAAATACAACGATCGCCACGGGCACGTCGCAGGCGACGAAGTGCTGCGGCGCGTGGCCCAAGCCATCCGAAAGGGGCTTCGGCAAGGGGACGCACTCTACCGGTTCGGGGGTGAGGAGTTTCTCGTGATCCTTCCCGAACAGTCCCTGAGCGAAGCAGTTCGGGCGATGCATCGGGTGCGCGGCGCGATCGAGCTTCTCGGCATCCCCAGCCCGGAGGGCGTCCTGACGATTAGCGTGGGTGTCGCGGAGCTCGACCTTGCGCTCGACCGGACCCTGAAGGATTGGCTCCGCCGGACGGACGCTGCGCTTTATCAGGCCAAGGAGGGTGGACGAAATCGCGTGGAGTCGTGCTCTTCGCGGTGAAGAGCCGAACCGCGGAGCCGGCTATGCCGACCACAGAGCCAAGAGTGTGCGACGTTCCGTTTCAGGAGCCGACGACCGCTTCCCCTGACGAGAGCGCGGGGACTGCTTGGGACCGAATGGAGTCCCGCGATCTAACCCACCTCGTCGTCCTTCAGGAGGGCCGCGTCGTGGGCATCCTTTCGCGGTCGGACCTCAGTGGTCCGAGGGGCGGGACGCACCGGCGGATGGGGCGACGCGTGGGAGAGCTGATGCATCGCGACGTGGTCACGACGACCTCGCGCACGGCGGTGCGCCGGGCTGCGACTCTCATGTGCCGGCGCCGGTTGGACTGCCTCTTGATCCTCGACCGCCAACACCTGACCGGGGTGCTCACCGTATGGCAGCTCTTGGGGTGGCTCGCTCGACACCGCGAAAAGGGCGCACGAAAGAGCCCGCGCTGAGGATCACCGATAGAGAATGTCGCGGAGCTTGACGCGCCCGCGGTGCGCTCGCTGTCGAACGGCGTCCGCCGAGATTCTCAGGATTTCCCCGGCTTGCTCGGCAGAGAGCTCTTCCAGGTCGTGGAGCACGAGGGCTGCGCGAGTGTCCACGTCGAGCCGGTCCATCGCATCGCGAACGCGCAGCGCGACCCGCTTTCGTTCCAGTAAGTCGTCCGCGAGAGGAACCGGATTGCCCGGCTGCTCGTCCGCGCTGCTCCCATGCCGCGCGAAAGCGCCCGCCGCCTCGAGTGCGTCGAGGGAGTGCGTGGGGCGTCGAGTTGCCGCTCGCTTGCGCATGAGCGCTTCGTTGACGGCGATCCGATAGAGCCACGTGCCGAACCGTGATTCGGCCTGGAACGAACCGATTCCGCGGTGCGCGTGCAGAAACGTCTCTTGGGTGATCTCCTCCGCGTCGCTCGCGTTTCGCGACATTCGCATGGCGAGCCGGAAGATTCGCGTTTGATACCGCGAGACGAGGGCATCGAAAGCCCCCCGGGTCCCGTGTCGCGCGGATTCGGCGAGCCTCTCGTCGGAGACTGTCGATTGAGCGGGGCTTGCGAGCATCATGGGTGCGAACGATTCGTGGCCTCGAGCGTGTGCAACCTCGAGACCACTTTCGCAGGCTGCGCTCGCGTCCGGGTGACAATTCTCATCGGCCGGCGAGCCGGGCCTTTTTTCCCAGACAGGTGAGCTCGGTCGGCGCACCGGATGCTCGCACGCGCATCTTTTTCGCCGCGGTCTACCCGTCCCTTCGGCGAAGCAAGACCCAGCGCAAACGGGCGCGCACGCTCGCCGGCATACGAACGTCGGTAGCGGACCGAACGACCTCCGGCACCGCCCTGTAACGAGCGAGTCCTTCGCGGCAGTTCGCGCACGACGCGATGTGAGCCGCGAACTTCGAGCGATCCGACGAGGGCAGCGTTTCCTCGACGTAGTCCGGGAGCAGTTCACGACAGCGTTCGCACGTCCACGTGGTCATTGCGCGCTTCGGGGGTTGGATGCCCGGCCCGCGCGAGCGTGACTCGCTCCCTCGCGCCGTCACAAGAGCGGGGCCTTCGGCATCTTACGGCGCGTGAACGTCGATTCCTCCGGAGCCCGCGCTGCTGCCCCGCCTCGTCTCACGGTTCGCGCCCTGCCGAGCCCCAGGGCGGAGACGCCTCGGTCTTGACGGGTGGGCCGCGAGTGGCAGCGAGCAGGCTCCGGTTTTGGTTGGGGGTCGCCGCCATCCTTGGCGTCGCGATCGTCCCGCGCCCGCTTCACGCGGACGAGCCGTCTCCAAAACGCCCCATTCCCGACTACTCGGGGCGAGGCCCGGACCCCACGACGGTGGGGGAGGTCGCGCTTTGGGTACCCCGAGTCCTGCTGTCGCCCCTGTACTTGGTTACGGAATACGTCATCCGCTGGCCGCTGTCGGTAGCCATTCCGGCGGCGGAGCACGCCGACTTGCCCCGCAAGCTCTACGACTTCTTCACGTTCGGTCCCGACCACAAGATAGGCTTTGCCCCCGTCGGCCTAATCGAGTTCGGATTCAATCCCAGTGTCGGGGTCTACGCCTTCTGGAACGACGCGCTTTTCAAGGGTAACTTCCTGCACCTGCACGCGGAGGCGTGGCCCAGCGACTGGCTCGCCGGTTCTCTGACGGAACGCATCGAGGTCGACGAGACCCACGCGATGCAGATTCGCATCGAGGGAACTCGTCGCCCCGATTACGTGTTCTACGGCACCGGACCAGACTCGGCTCAATCGAGCCAGAGCCGCTACGGCCAAAATCGATTCGATGCGGGCGCATACTACGAATGGCGCTTCTGGCGAGCGAGCCGAATCCAGATGGGCCTGGGCGTTCGCAATGTCCAGGTCTACGACGGCCACTACGGTAGCGACCCAGGATTGGCCCAGGAGTCCGCGCGCGGAGCTTTTCCTCTCCCGTACGGTTTCAATCGATCCTATACGGCGGAATACAACCGCGCCTCCTTCATTCTCGATAGCCGCCGACCGCGCCCGATGCCCGGCTCCGGCCTGCTCTTCCAGGTTCAGGCCGAGCAGAGCACAGAGCTCGAACGATCGTCGCCCGCGGGCTGGATACGTTACGGAGGAACCGCGGGCGGATACCTGGACCTGAACCAGCGAGGTCGCGTGCTCGGCCTGGCCGTGACGACGATCTTCGCCGATCCTACCAACGGCCGGCCGGTGCCGTTCACCGAGCTCGCCACACTCGGCGGGGACGGTCCGATGCGTGGGTACTATCCCGGGCGCCTGGTCGACCGCAGCGCGGCGGCGGCGACGCTCCACTACCTCTGGCCGATCGGTCCTTGGCTGGGAGGCAGCCTCGAAGCGGGCGTCGGCAACGTCTGGGGCGAGCATTTGCAGGGCTTCAGGCCGGCGCAGCAGCGCTTCTCGGGCGCTCTGGGGATCTCGAGCTTGACTCCGAGCGACTACCCCATCGAGCTCATTTTCGGCATTGGATCCGAACCGTTCGACCGGGGCGGCTCGATTGATTTTTTTCGAGTGGCCCTATCGGTGAATCATGGTTTCTGAGAGACACCTCATTCGGTTTGCGCCCTTCGCCTTGCTCGTGGCAACGGCGTGCGGACCCTCGGACACGCGCTTTCCGTTGCGCGATCCGCTCTGGCACGACACCGACTTGAGGCCCGTTACCACCCGCTGTCACGCGGAACCAACTCCCAAGGAGCGAAACCACGTCTCCTGCGCCCCGGAGTCTTACGACGGGACGCTCTACTGGGACGGGATCGACAGCCTCCTTCTCCGCCCCCTATCCGAAGCGGTAGGCCTTGCGACGAGCGGCGAATCGACGAATGTCAACGGGTTGGACGAAGTGCCCGACTCGGCCTGGTTCACGAACCGACTCGGCGCCCGTCTCATGAGCGCGGCCGAGTTGCGCCAGAACGCTTGCCCCACGGAAAAACTGCTCGACCCGCAACACGCGACCGACGGCGCCTGGTTGATCGACAAAGGTAAGACCAGCGGGTCGACCGCCGGATTCCGGATCAACGTTCCAGGGAAAGGCAAGTATCTGGTCAAGCTCGAGGTTCGGGGTCCGGAGCGTCAAGGTGCCGCAACCGTCGTCGGGGAGGCTGTATTCTACGCTGCGGGGTACTACGCCTCCTGCGAACAGCTGCTGTATGTCCGCCCGTCCATATTCAAGCTGGCGCCCGATCTGCTAGCTGCCAAGGGCAATTTCGGCGACGTCTACCCCTTCGATCGAAAGGCGCTGGACGAGCTGATCGCCAGCGCAACCATGCGGGCCGGCCTCGTGCGAATTACAGCTTCCGCGTGGCTCCCAGGATTTCCGATCGGGCAGTTTCGCTACGAGGGAACTCGGAGCGACGATCCGAACGATGTCATTCCCCACCAGAACCGCCGCGAGCTTCGGGGTGCCCGGGTCCTGGCTGCATGGATCGACCACTTCGATTCGCGCGAGGGAAACTCCTTCGACACCTGGATCTCCGATTCCAAAGGCGGTCCTCCGGACTCGTCGCCCGGTCACGTCCTACACTACCAAATCGGTACGAGCGCCGCGCTCGGCAGCTCATGGGATTGGGACGACATCACGCGGCGGCTCGGGTACTCCTACATCATCGACTGGCACGACGCAGCCGTGGACTTCGTCACGCTCGGCGCAGTTCCCCGGATCTGGGACCGGGTGCAGAAGGTGCCAGGGCACGAGATATTCGGGTACTTCAACGTGGCCGATTTCGATCCGGACGGCTGGAAGAACGAGTATTCGAACGCGGCCTTCAGCCGAATGACGGAGCGAGACGGGGCTTGGATGGCGCGCATTCTCGCCCGTTTCACCCCCGAAATGGTTCGCACCCTGGCCGAAATGGGTCAGTTCAGCGACGTCGCGAACACCGACTACTTGGAGAGCGTGCTCCAGGGTCGCTTGTCCAAGATTCTGGAGCGCTACCTGACGCGACTGTCGTCGATCGCCGACCTACGCGTCGAGGGTCGGGAGCGTCTGTGCGGAGTCGATCTTGCCGAGTGGC
Organism: uncultured Polyangiaceae bacterium; assembly: GCA_964628155.1. Taxonomy (GTDB): domain Bacteria; phylum Myxococcota_A; class Polyangia; order Polyangiales; family Polyangiaceae; genus Palsa-1150. The sequence goes on from CAZVPE010000009.1 coordinate 26,408, forward strand.
GCGGTCTGCGCGACGCGAGCCAATTCCGCTACACGGCCAGGACTGCCCACGGCCCTTGGCTGTCGGTGGAGCGTGGCGCGGGCGGCCGCGTCTGCGTGACGCTCACGCACGGACGAATTGGCGACTACGTTCGGTTGCTCGTCCGGGACGGCGTTTCGGCTGGGCCACTCGTCGCGCACCTCTACGATCTCGGGCCCGAGGCCGGCTATCGGCTGGTGGGGCTCGAACGACCGGATCGGTGACGTCCGCGGGCGCTTCGAGACCGCCGCCGTCGGATGGGCCATTGGGGAGCGCGACTCAGAAGACGCCGTGCAAATCGAGAACACCGCCGCCCGGCGCTGGCGCCGCGCCAATCCATACGCCCGGTCCTTCGACCGAACGGCGATGGAGGTGGGGTACGAGTACGCCTATGGCTGCGCCCGCCATCGCTCCGGTGACGACGTCGGTCGGAAAGTGATTCCCGGACCGGACGCGCTCGTAGCTCACGAACGCGGTGAGCAGTGTTCCGGCCGCCAGCGTGATCCAGGGTCGAGGCGTTCTCGGAGCACGCACGAAGGCGAGGTACGTTGCCGTCGCCGTCACCGAAGCCGTCGCGGAGGCATGGCCGGAGAAGAACGAGAGTTGGAGATTGGTGTCGCTTGTGTTGTTGGGGTTCGAGTAGTCGAGCGGCCGCGGGCGGCGAACGGCGATTTTCGTCACGTCGGTGACGAAAACCGTGAGCGAAAGAGATTCCGCGTACATCACCGCGTCGACCAAACCGGCGTCCCACCCGTCCCGAACACCGGACAAGATTGGGTCGAGAACGGCAAAGCCCACGGCTGCGTAGAGGCCGATATCGGAGTACGTGCTGGCGTTGCGATCGATGGTCTGCGTGACCGCGCCTCGGTCGATCGGTAAGAGGTTGCTGATGTCCACCTTCATGGTCGTGGGGTTTACCGGCAGCGGTTGGGGGCGGATCTCGCCGGTCGACAGTATGAGGTCCGTAATCCCTGCAGCGCCGGCGGCTCCGCCCGTGAGCACGATGTCCGCGACGGGATCGATCTTGAAATGTTGGTCGATCTGCCAGGGGGGTTCGTCGGCGTGTGCAATCGACGGTGCCAGGCAAGCCCCGGTCAAGATGAAGATGGTGGCAAGACTCTTGTCCATGGTGCGTCAGATGCCGAGCTCCCTATCGTGTGACAGTCACGATAACCTCCGGGGCGCATCCAAGAGAGACCCCCATGAACAAGGTCTTGCCTCTCGCTTTCTTGCTGGGCGCATTTTCATGCGCAGGATCTGCGCCGCCCGCGACGCCCTCCGAGGCACGATTCTCGACCGAGACGCGTGCGCCCAGCGCGGCTTCGCCCCGGGCCCGCGCGATCGTCGAAGCGCCCGACCGACTCGAAATCGACCGAAAGCTCGACGCCGGTCGACGTCCCGCGGAGCTCCTGACGTTTCTCGGCGTGGAGCCCGGAATGCGTGTCGCCGAGCTGATCGCCGGCGCGGGGTACACCGCCGAGCTCTTGGCGCGCGCCGTGGCCCCGAACGGCGCCGTCTACGCGCAGAACCCGAAATTCGTTCTCGAGCACGGCGAAGAACCGTGGAAAGAGCGGCTGGGGAGATCTGCCGCCAAGACGATCGTTCGCGTCGACCGAGAGCTCGATGACCCCCTGCCCCCCGAGGCCAAAGATCTCGATTTGGTCCTCGTGAACCTCGTCTACCACGACACGGTGTGGCTGGGAGTCGATCGCGAGAAGATGAACCGAGCGGTCTTCGCCTCGCTCCGCAAGGGCGGTCGCTACGCGATCATCGACCACAGCGCGCGGCATGGCACCGGCTTCGCCGACGTGAAGACGCTGCACCGGGTCGACGAGGCCGCCGTTCGGGCGGAAGTCGAGCACGCGGGCTTCGTACTCCAGACGGAGAGCAACTTTCTTCGCAACCCTTCGGATGCGCGCGACTGGAACGACTCTCCGGGCGTCGCCGGCGACCGGCGGGGGACGAGCGACCGCTTCGCGCTGCTGTTCGTCAAGCCCTAGAAAGGCATTCGCGGCCACTCGGGGGCCGGTGGGCCTCCAAACGTGCGAGACATGACGGTCGAACAACCTCGCAAGCTCCTGCGCCTGCACCTTCCGCCGATCTTCGACGTGCGAGCGGGTGAGGGGCGCGTCGCGCTTCTTGGATTCGCCGCGCTGCTCCTCGTCATCATTACCGCGCACACCATCCTGGAAACGGCGCGAGACGCGCTTCTGCTCACCGGCCCGGGTCCGCGTGCGCTCGGGCTCGTGTATGTGGCAATCGCCGTCTTCACGCTGCCGACCGCTGCGGCCGCGGGACGGGCGGGGTCACGATTTGGGCCGCGCCGCGCGCTATCCATCACCCTTGCGCTGGCAGCCCTCGCGACGGTCGCGATGTTCTTGGTCCCCACCAATCGCATTTCGGCGGTCGCCATTTACATCCTCAGTGGGGTCATCGCGTCGATCGCCGTGCCCCAGTTCTGGACTCTCGTCGGAACGGCGCTCACCGTGGCTCAGGGACGTCGTCTATTCGGGCTCATCGCGGCAGCCGGTGTCGTCGGCGGGGTCGTGGGCTCCGGGGTGGCCGCGGTCATGATCCTCGTCGTTCCGGCCAAGACACTCCTCCTCCTTTCCGCGGGCATTTTCGGCGCCACGAGTGTGGCGATTGCGCGAACGCAGCGTTCAGGTCCGACGCTTCAATCGCGCTCGCCTTCGCGTCCAGTCGCCACCGAGTGGCTTCAGACCTTCCGCGAAAACCCCTTTTTGATACGGGTTGCGATCATCGTCTTCTTGTCGACGGCCACGTTGCTTACCGTGGATTATCTCTTCAAATCGAGCATTGCGCGATCGCTGCCCAGCGCGGAGATTGGCCCCTTCGTCGCGCGCTACTACCTGGCGCTCAACGTTCTGTCCCTGTTCGTTCAGCTGTTCGTTGGGAGCGCCCTCGTGCGAGCGGTGGGAATTGCGGGTGCGCTCGTGATAACACCGCTCTTCCTCTTTCTGGGCGCGACTTCGGCGCTCGTGTCGGGCGGCGCCATGATCGTCGTTCTGATTCTGAAAGGCGTCGACGGCAGCCTCCGCCATTCCATCCATCGGATCACCGGCGAGCTCGTGTACCTTCCGGTGCCGCGCGGGGCTCGCGAACGCGTAAAGCCACTCATCGACGGGGCGCTCGTGCGAACCTCGCAAACCATCACCGGGGCCGTATTGCTCGCCCTCGGGGGCACACGCGCGCTGGCCCCGCGTCCGCTGGCGCTGCTCGTGGCTGCCCTCGCCTTCGTGTGGCTGATCACGGCGGTGACCATCCGCCGTCCCTATCTTGATCTCTTGCGCCGGGCCATCGCGAGCGGATCGCTGGACACTCGCGACAATCCCGATCCAATCGACCTCGAAAGCGCGCAGCTGCTCGTTCAACGCCTGGCGAGCGAAGACCCGCTCGAGGTGGTGGGCGCGATGAATGCTCTGTCGCGCCGCGGTCGCGAGGGCTTCGTGCCTGCGCTCGTGCTGCTTCACCAGGACGAAACGGTGCTGGTGGCGGCGCTCGAAATGTTTGGTGCATCCGTCCGGACCGACTGGGTGCCGCTCGCCCGGCGACTTCTCGAGCACCCACGCGAAAGCGTTCGTATGGCGGCGGCGCGCGCCCTGGCGATGCACCAGGACCTCGACCCGACGTGGCTGGCGAACGACGCCGGACCGCGCGTCCACGGCTACGCCATCCTTCATCTAGCGCTACGCGAGCCGAGCGACGACCTGCTCGCGCGACCTCGTATTGCGGCGCTGTTGCGCGAGCCGGCTGAAGCGGGCGAGGCGGCTCGCATGGGCCTCCTCGCCGCCATCGCCGACGCGCCGCCGGTACGCAGATTGATCCCGCTACTCATGACCCTCGGCGACTTTGCGGGCGGATCGACGGAGAGTACGGAGCTTTTCGCCCGAGCGGCGGCCCGGCAAGCCGACGAGAGGTTGATCCCACGCCTCATTTCGTTCCTGCCTACGGGTGCTGGGCGGGAGGCGGTCCGAGCGGCTCTGGTTGCGATGAAAGAGCCCGCGTTCGACGCTCTGCACGCTGTCCTCTTGGACCACACCCGTGCGCGCAGCCTCCGGATCCACATTCCGAAGTCGTTGGCCCGTTTCGGCACGAGACGGGCGGCTGAATGTCTACTCCAAAACATCGAGACCGAACGCGACGGCCTCGTTCGTTACAAATCGATACGAGCGCTCGGCATTCTCGTCGACGGTCGAAATATCGTCGTGGACAGCGACCGGGTAGAGCGAATCTGTCTACGCGATCTCGAGGATCACTTCTCCGTCCTCGCCCTGCGCGTCGCCCTCACCGGCGATCGTCCGCAAGGGACGCCGGAGACCCGGTCCACCGCGGAACGGCTCCTACTCGCGCTGCTCGGCGACAAGCTGCGGCAGTCGCTCGATCGTGCGTTTCGACTTCTCAAGATTGCGCACCATCGCGAAGCGATCCATCGGGTGTACCTCGCTTGTCTGTCGGGGGACGCCTATGCACGGGCCAACGCCGGCGAGTATCTCGATGCGCTGCTCGCGCGCCGAGGGCAGCAAGGCGTCCGCGCACTCCTGCGGCTGGTCGCCGACGACCTTCCGCCCGCCGAGCGCGCCGACCGCGCGGCGACCTTGCTCGGGGCTCCCGGGAAGCTTTCTCGCGAGGCCGCTCTACAGGTTCTCGTCACGGACCACGAATTGACCGTTGCGTCGCTCGCCGGGATCGTCGCGCTCGAAGTCGGTACGCCCGCACTCCGTGCATCCGTCCAGCAAGCGCGGCGCGTCCGGCCCGAGCTCGACGTGAGCGCCGGCCAACTCCTCGACGGGGCTGTCCCCAACTCGGTGGCGGCCCGTGCGTGACCGAGGGGATGCCCGATATCTGCGCGTCTCGAGGGAGCTATTCCTGGCGGCATTCGGCGCCCACCTCGGGGGATTCGAGTCGTGGGTCACCGACCGCCTAGTGTCTCTGCTCGAAGAAGACGAGGTGCGCGCGGGGGAAATGCTGTTTTCCACGGGCGATGCGCCCGACTTTCTCTATTTCATGCGCGAGGGCCGCGTTCGGCTGCTGCGCGAGGGAGGGCGCCCCCGGGAACTGGATGGGCGGCACGTCTTTGGACTCGTCGACGGTCTTCTGGAACGGTCTCGCAGGTCGACCGCCACGGCCGTCACGAACCTGCACCTCATGAAGGTGCGCATCGACGCTTGGCTCGAATTGCTCGATGACAGTTTCGAATTGGCGCGGGCTTCGGTTCTGGAGTTGGCGAGCGGAGTCGCTCGTCTCGAAGAGACGTTGGCGGCGACACAATTGCCTCGTGGTCGTGTCCCGACTCGCGCCCCGGTGCCGGCTGCGCCCCCGGTCTCCGGGGGCCATCTCAACGTCATCGAGCGCTTGGCGCTTCTCATGGAGGTGCCGCTCTTGCGCGGGGGGGGAGTTCAGGCGCTGAGCGACTTGGCGGTGGCCTCGCAAGAGGTCTCCTTCGAGCGAGGCGGGCCCATCTTCGCCCCCGGCATCCCGCGCGACCGGATCTACGTGGTCATCGAGGGAGAGATCGAGGCGTCGCGCGGGGGGCCCGACCTCGTGCGGGTTGCGGCTTCGGGGGAGATTGTCTGCGGGGCGGCGGCGTTCGGCGAGCCCGCCCGCGCGTGGACGGCTCGGGGCACGAAGGCAGGCCGCGCTCTGACGTTTCGCGTCGACGATTGGTTCGATCTCATGGAGGAGCACTTCGACATGGTTCGCTCGGCCCTCGCGGCGTTGTCGGCAACCCGCGAAGCTCTGCTCCTCGAGCTCGAGGTGGGACCGGCGACTGGCCCGTAGCTTGGCCGAAGCCTCAACCCAGGACGGAGGGCCGATGGTATTCCGGTAGCGCCTTGCGAAGTGCCTGTTCGAGAGTGTCGAGGTCGATCGGCTTGGGCAGACACGCGACCGCGACCGCGGAGATGCCAAGGCGATCTCTCTCTCTTTCCGCCTGGCCCGTGAGAAAGATCACCGGAACGGCGTGCAGGGCCTCGACCCGCCGGAGCCGCCTGACCATGGCCATGCCGTCGACCCGAGGCATCCACAAGTCGGTCAAAATGAGGTCAGGCGCCGACGTGGTCGCGAGACTGAACCCCTCCTGACCGTCGCGCGCGGTGATGACCTCGTATTCCTCGGTCAGCCACCCCGCGAGCGCGGTACGCGTTCCGTCGTCGTCTTCGACGATGAGCACGCGCGGCCGGTGCCGGCTCGTCGGGGATGGGTCGGCCACGCAAGCAATCGCTTCCGACATCGGGGGCGGCTGGGTCGAAGCGATCCGAAATGCGAGACGTCCGGCTTCTTCGACCAGCTGGACCCGTAGGCTAGCCGCCGCGGGGCTTTCCGGGTCCAGGCGGTTCAATTCCTCCGTGAGAGCGCGAACGATCGCCTCCTGGGCGCGGACGGCGCTCTCGCGAGAAAGACCATTTTCTGGCGACATGGGGCCTCCTCACGGGCGTGAGCAACGCCCAGGCCAACGGCTGGCTGCCACGGACTTCCGCGCGACACCCGGGGATGAACGCCGAAGAGGCGAGGCGCTGGGCGGAACCTGGTGCATGCCATGCGGCAATGCGCAAAACGCGCGTTTTTTTCCGGGACCGGAAGCCATCCGTTGGTTGGCCACGCCTTTGCTTTCGCCAGGAGGCATGGCCTCATTCAAAAGGTTTCTGGTCGGAGTCGACTTTGAGCCGCCCTCGCTCGCGGCGCTCGACTGGGCGATCGATTTGGCGTCCCAGGTCGGCGCGACCATCACCGTGCTCCATACGTACGAAATCCCGGTCGTCGGAATTCCGGATGGCGCCTTCATCGCGAGCGCGGAATACGCGTCCAAGTTGATGACCGCCGCGGACGTGGCGCTGGCCGCCGCGATTGGCCCGAGGCAAGGCCGCGGGGTCGAACTCAACCGCCTGATGCGACAAGGGGTCGCCTGGGAGACGATTCACGAGGCCGCCGACGAGGTCGACGCCGACCTGATTGTGGTCGGAACCCACGGGCGAAAGGGCATTTCGCACGCCTTGCTGGGAAGCGTGGCGGAGAAAACGATTCGGACTGCGCGGCGCCCTGTCGTCGTCGTTCGTTCGACCGCGCACTGACGGCCTTCAAGCAACAAAGCCCTGCGGCCAACACTCCAGGCGCGCGCGCAGCGCCGCGACGCTTTCCCCGAGCGACCGCGTCGTATCGAGCACGAGATGGTCATCCGGCGCCAACTCGTCGACGGCTTCGTAACGCGCACGGAATGCGTCGAAGACCTCCAGGCGACCGTCCGAGACGCCGCGATGGAGGGCGCGTTCGGTCATTCGGGATCGGCAAACCGCCGGATCCGCCCGACATTCGATGAATCGAAATGGAACGTTGTGGCGGCTGGCGAGATCCTGCGCAGCGCGCCGCATTGCGCGCGACCCGAAGGACGCGTCGATGACGACCGGGCGTCCCGAAGCAACGACTACCTCCGCACGCCTGAAAACCTCGGCATAGACTCGGTCGGTGAACGCAGGCTCATAGGCGCCGTGCCAGGGCGGTTCATCGATTGGGCGCGCGGGTTCGACGCCGAGCAATCCCTTTCGCGTACGGTCTGCCTCGACGATGGGCGCACTCCGCTCGAGGCTGACCTGCTCGGCAATGGTGCTCTTTCCCGACGCGATTACGCCTCCAACGGCGATGACGGCAGGCAGGAGCATCGATCGGCGCTCGGCGGAAAGAGCGAGCAAGAAATAACGCCGCGCATCGCGCGACGCGCTCGTGTGCCCGTCCGGATCTTCGCCGGCGACGAACGCAGCGATCTTTCCCCTGACATAGGCGCGATAGCTCTCGTAGAAGTCGACGAGCGCGTACAGATCGAAATCGTTCGCATCGCGCGCGTAACGCGCCAAGAGGCGCTCGGCGAGGTCGACGCGTCCGTGTGCAGCGAGATCCATCGAAAGAAACGCGATGTCGGCGCACACGTCTCCGAAGCGAAAACGATCGTTGAATTCGATACAGTCGATGATCGTGGGCAGCTCCGATTGCCTGAGATAGACGTGCTCGAGGCGAAGATCGCCGTGGCCGTCGCGGACGCGACCGGCGGCAATTCGCTGGGCGAAGAGCTCGCCGTGGCCGCGGACGAACGCCGTTTGCCAGCGGGCGATCTCTTCGCTCTCTTCGGGCGAAACATACCTTTCGACGCGCCCGCGCGTTTGCGCGAAGTTCTCACCGATGTTGTACTCGATGGCCTCCGCGGTCCCGAATACTGCGGTGGCTTCGTCCGTGCGGGCGACCTCGTGGAACGTCGCTATGCGGTTGGCGACGGCATCGATGGCGTCGCTCGCGAGCGCACCGCGTGCGAGAAGGAGATCGGCGCGGCATTCGTCGGGAAGTCGCGCCATGTGCACGGCCCAGTCGACGATGGGGCCCTCACCATCGACCCGACAACGGCCGTCTTCGCCGCGTCGGATCGGGACGACCCCCCTGTAGATCGCGGGTGCGAGGCGCCCGTTGAGCTGTACCTCCGCGTCGCACGCGGTCTTTCGCTGCTTGACGGTTCGAAAATCGACGAACCCGAGGTCGACCGGTTTTTTGACTTTGAATACGTCCCGGTCGGTGAGAAACACGAGCGACAAATTCGTCTCGGCAAGTTCGACCTGACCGGGGTGAAGCGCGCCGTACGATTGCGGGCGAAGAAGATCGGCCTTGAGGTCCATGGGGTCGTCTCTTGGTTTGGCTCCGGAGCGTGGGTCACCGCAACCTGAAGTGCGGGGCGGATTGATAGCGGGCCGCCCAACGCAGAACGTCGAGATCCGCTACGACGCCGAGAAAGCGTCGGTTTTCGTCCACGACCGGAACGAGGCGTACGTGAGCGTGCAGCATGAGCTCGATGGCCTCGATGAGGGGCGCGAATTCGGGAAGGGTGGGCGTACGTCCGTCGGCTTCCGAGAGGGCGGCGTGCAAATCGGGGGGCTCGGCCGCGGAAAGGACGCCACACACGTGATCGTTTGGAGCCAGCACGACGGCGAAGGGGTAGCGATCCAGGGCGCCGCGCGCCTGCGCTGGAGACACGTCCTCGCGAACGGCTATTGAGCGGAGCGAGCAAACCGAACCTACCGGCGTGCGTAGCGCCAGAGCCTCCGGGCCCAGAAAGAGCGGTTTGTCCGGTGCGGGGTCGGCCTCAGCGGATTCGCCGGGCGGTGCGCATGTTACCGCGACGTCGGAAAACGTGTGCACGAACGTGCAGGCCGCGCATGTGCTCGAATCGACGGACCGGTAGCGCGGGGGACAGAAGACACGCAATGCCCTGACGGTTCTGCCGTTGCGCTCGAGAATATCCACACTCCGAACCGGAAGTTCGACGGGCGTACCCTCGTGCCCTCGTGGCATGGCGAATCTTGGAGGCAACAGGCGTTCCGCGGGCGAAACCCCACGAATTCCGCGTCCGATGCGAAGACCTCGAACGCACGATCTGCGCTCCTACGCAGGAATGGGACCAAGCCGCCGCGCCGGAGATGCGCAGCGGAGTAGACTCCGGCGATGTCCAACCGCGCTTTCCCGTCGGGGCGTCTCGCATACAAGGACGTTGGCTTTCTCGACAGCGACGACGCTCGCCCCCTCCGTATTCTTGCCGAGTACATCGAGCCGTACGCCGCCTTCCGCCGCGAGCGGATCCAAGACACGATCGTGTTCTTCGGATCGGCTCGGCTAGAGGAGGAAGGTCCCCTCGGGCACTACTATGCAGCCGCGCGCGAGCTTGCACGATCGGTGACCGAGTGGTCCAAGAGCCTTCCGCACGGCGTCCACAGATTCACCGTGTGCTCCGGAGGCGGGGGCGGGATCATGGAAGCTGCCAATCGCGGGGCTTCGGATGCGCACGGCCGGACGATCGGGCTCAATATCGGGTTGCCGCACGAACAGCGGCCCAATCCCTACGTCACCCGGGAGCTCACGTTCGAGTTCCACTACTTCTTCATGCGAAAACTATGGTTCGCGCATCTGGCGCGCGCCCTCGTCGTGTTCCCCGGAGGCTTCGGAACGCTCGACGAACTGATGGAAGTGCTGACATTGGCGCAAACGCGCAAGCTCGATCGCAAGATCGCCATCGTCCTTTTCGGATCGGACTATTGGAACGAGATCATCAACTTCGACGCGCTCGAGCGGCACGGAATGATCGATCCCGCAGACCGGGCGCTTTTCCAGTTCGCCGACGACCCTGCGTCGGCATTCGACATTCTGCGCACGTCGCTCGTGGTCGAGACTGACGTCGAAGGTCCGTGCTTTGCGAAGTCACGAACGTCGGCTTCTCCGGCCTGACACTGTGCTCGATCAACGCGCTGCGGTCTGCGCCTGTTCCACTTCGAAAATCCGGCTGCGCGTGCGCGCGAAGGCATCGGCGTTCAGGCTGACCGAGTCGATTCCCCGCTCCACGAGAAACGCGGCAAAGTCCGGGTAGTCGCTGGGAGCTTGGCCGCAGATGCCCACCTTGCGGCCCCGCGCATGGGCGACTTCGATGAGGTGCGCACACGACCATTTAACCGCGTCGATGCGTTCGTCGAACAGCGGCGCGACGGTCGTGGAGTCGCGGTCGACTCCCAGGGTGAGCTGGGTCAGGTCGTTCGACCCGATCGAAAATCCGTCGAAGAGGTCGGCGAACGATTCCGCCATGAGGATATTCGATGGAATCTCCGCCATCACGTAGACCTCGAGTCCCCCTTGCCCCTTTACGAGCCCACCCTCTCGCATCGTCGCAAGAACGCGCTCGCCCTCGGTCGGTGTCCTGCAAAAGGGGATCATCACCTTCAGATTCGTGAGCCCGAAAGCCTCGCGAACCCGCCGTACCGCGGCGACTTCCAGGAGAAAGCCTTCCTTGTAGTTCGGATGGTAGTAACGACTGGCGCCCCGCCAGCCGAGCATCGGGTTCTCCTCGTGAGGCTCGAACGGCGCCCCGCCGACCAGGCGCGCGTACTCGTTCGTCTTGAAATCGCTGAAGCGCAAAATAACCGGTCGCGGCCAGAAGGCCGCGGCAAGCATGCCGACGCCCTGCGCCAATCGATCGACGAAATACTGCGTCTTGTCAGCCGCTCCTGCGGTGCGCGCGTCCACTTCGCGCCGCAGGTCGATGGGGAGCGTCGCGTAGCGCGTCAGGGCGAGGGGATGGACTCCGACCCAACTCGCAAAGATGAACTCCATCCGGGCCAGACCGACGCCGTCGCACGGCAGCATGGCCAGCTTCAGTGCGCTGTCAGGGTCGCCCACGTTGAGCATGATCTGCGTACGAGGTTTCGGTAGCTTCGCGGGATCGATCTCCTGTACCGAAAAAGCCAACTCGCCGTCGTAGACGTGTCCGGTCTCGCCCTCGGCGCATGAAACCGTGACCGGAGTTCCGGTCGCGAGAGTCACGGTGGCGTTTCCCGTCCCGACGATGGCCGGAATTCCGAGCTCGCGTGCGACGATAGCCGCGTGCGACGTTCGTCCTCCGCGGTCGGTCACGATAGCCGACGCGACCTTCATGATCGGCTCCCAGTCGGGATCCGTGACTTCCGTCACGAGGACGTCCCCCTTCTTCACGTCTGCCTCTTGGCGCGGATCCCGTACGACCCGCGCACGTCCGACTGCAATGGCGTCTCCGATCGCGAGGCCCGTGGCGATGACCCGTCCGGGCCGCTCCAGCTTGCACATACGAATCGTCGGAGCGCTCCGCTGGCTATGGACGGTCTCGGGTCGAGCCTGCACGATGAAGAGATCTCCGGTGCGGCCGTCTTTCGCCCATTCGATGTCCATGGGCGTCTGCTCGCCGCGGATGCCCGAGTAGTGCTCTTCGATGCGGAGCGCCCACTTCGCCAGGGTGATGACGTCGTCGTCGGTGAGCGAGAAGCGTGCCCGTTCGTCCTCGGGGACACGTTCGGTCCGAACGCCGCGGTGGCCAGCTTCGTCGTAGACGAGACGGCTCTCCTTGGCGCCGAGCTTCCGGCGGACCAGCGGGCGAAAGCCAGCGTTCAGTCGATCCTTGTGTACGACGAACTGGTCGGGAATGACGCGACCCTGAACGACGCTTTCGCCCAATCCGAAGCTGGAAGTGACGAGGACCACGCCTCGATGCCCGGTGTCCGTGTCGAGCGTGAAAATGACTCCGGCACTCGCGAGGTCCGACCTCACCATCCGCTGCACACCGACCGACAACGCAACGCGCATGTGCTCGAACTTCATGTCTTCGCGGTAATTGATCGCGCGTGGCGTGAAGAGAGACGCAAAGGCTTGGCGGACCGCTTCGATCACCGCCGCCGCTCCGCGCACATTGAGGAATGTCTCCTGCTGACCCGCAAAACTCGCGTTCGGCAGATCCTCGGCCGTCGCGGAAGAGCGAACGGCGACGTCGAGCGTTGCGCCCCCCCCACGAGCCAAGGCGTCGTAGGCCTGAGCAATTTCGCTTTCGAGGTCGGCCGGCATCGGCGCACGAGTCATGAGTTCACGGATTCCGTCGCTACGGCGCACCAGGTCCGTCACGTCGCCTTTGCGTATGCCGCGCAGAGCTTCGCCGATGGACGCGGCGAGTCCGCTATGCTCGACGAAATAACGATACGCGTCCGCGGTAACCGCAAAGCCATCCGGCACGTTGACACCGAGGGGCACGAGGGCGCGCAGGAGCTCGCCCAGTGACGCGTTCTTGCCGCCGACGCTCGCAACGTCCGAAAGACCTACGTCGCGGAACTGTTTGATCCACATGGGCCACCTCGCCCTCGGGCCTCTTGCGAGGGCCGTACCGAGGCGGACTGCGCGCCTCTGCGACCGCGCCATTTGGAATGAAGTGCAATTGATGCGTCCTTGCGCAGGCGGTGCATCGTCGAAATGCCAAGTCAGCCCTTTCTCCGCGCGGTACGAGCCCTGCTTAGGGGCTCGACGGAGGTCTGCAACATGCTCGGTGCTTTGAACCACGACGAAATCGAACAGCTTCTCATGCGCACGAGCATTGGCCGGATCGGATGCCAGGCCGAGGGCCGCATTTATGTCGTTCCGATCCTCTATGCGTACGACGCCGACTGCGTCTACGCGCACTCGGCCGACGGCCTGAAGATTCGGACGATGCGAGCCAATCCAAACGTCTGCTTCGAAGTCGACGATGTCGCTGACCTCGCACACTGGTCGAGCGTCGTCGCCTGGGGCACCTACGAGGAGTTGACTGGGCCGCTCGAAGAGCGCGCATCGACGCTCCTCCTGTCGCGGTTCGGCCCAATGCGGACGAGCATAACCGCGTTGAAGCATCCGCGGTTCCACGGCATCGCTCAAGAAGGCTCGCGCACCAACCTCTTCCGAATTCGGCTCACGGAGAAGACGGGCCGGTTCGAGCGATGAGGGTAGAGCCATGTCCACCGCGAATCGGCCGCCGCACGTCTGCCTGTTGACGGGGGGAGGGGATGCTCCCGGCCTCAACGCCGTGGTCCGCGGCTTTTACCACGCCGCCGCCCGACGATCGGTCGTCGTCTCCGCAAGTCGCTTCGGATTCGAGGGACTTCTCGGCCGCGCGGACCTGTCGCCGCTTCGTATCGAGGACGTTCGCGGGATCCTCCCGCGCGGCGGGAGCGTCCTCGGCTGCTCTACGAAGAGCAATCCGTTTGCGCCGCTCGCGGACGAAAGCGCCGCCACCGATAGGAGAGCGTCGCTCCAAGCGGTCGTCGCACTCGCCGTCGACGGTCTGGTGCTCGCCGGAGGCGACGGGACGATGGCCATAGCCCGCAGCCTGGGCGAGCTCGGCGTGCCGTGCGTCGGCATCCCCAAGACGATCGACGGCGACCTCGGAGCGACGGATCAAACCTGCGGAATCGATACCGCGGTGGAAACCGCCACGCGCGCTATCGACGCCCTTCACTCGACGGCCGAGTCGCACCAGCGCGTGATGATCGTGGAGGTCATGGGGCGAACCGCGGGATGGCTCGCGTTGCGCGCCGCGATCGCCGGAGGTGCCGACGCCGTCTTGATCCCTGAGATTCCTTACGACCCGGCGCGGATCGTCGCGAAGATACGGGAGCGCGAAGCCCTGGGCCTGCGCTTCTCCATCGTGGTCATCGGCGAGGGGGCATCGAGCGTTCGCGGTCGCGCCAGCGAGATCGAGCCCGCTCGAGCGGGCCGGTTGGCTCGGCTCGGCGGCGCGGGACACAAGCTGGCCGAAGAGTTGTCGGCGCTCGACGTCGGGCACGAAGTACGCGTTACGGTCCTCGGTCATCTCCAGCGGGGGGGAACGCCGACCGCGGCCGATCGACTCCTCGCGACACGCTTCGGCAGCCACGCGGCCGATCTTTGCGCAGAGCGGCGATTCGGTCGCATGGTCACTCTGAGAGGGGGCGAAATCGATTCGGTACCCCTCTCCGAGGTTCCCCAGGCCCCGCGCACCGTCGACCCGTCGGGAGAACTGGTTCGCTGCGCGCGCGCGGTCGGCATCGAACTCGGAGCGGCCTCGAGTTAGGGCAGCGCCCGGAGCGTCACCAACCGCCGCTCGCTCCTCCGCCTCCCGAACGCCCGCCGCCGCCGGAGTAGCCGCCTCCTCCGCCTCCCCACCCGCCTCCTCCCAGTCCACCCCCACCCCCGCCCCGTCCGCCTCCTCCCCAGAAAAACATTCCGCTGCCGAATCGCAAACGGAAGAGAACGATTACGATGAAAACGAGGATGCCGCCGATGGTCAGGAAAGTCATCGGCGGGTCGCGATGCGGCGGCCGGCCCCCGATTGCGTCGAGCGCTTCCGTGATCCCGTCGAGGCCCGCGTCGATCGCCGCTCGATAGCTTCCTTCCCGAAGCTTTGGGGCAATGCGATGCTCGATGATGTCGCTGGCCTGAAGGTCGGTGAGCTGTCCGCCGACGCCCTTGCCGGTCTCGATCCGAACCCGCCTCTCCTGGGGCGCGATGACGAGGAGCACGCCATTGTCGAGTTTGTCTCGACCGACACGCCACGCGTTGAACGTTTGGTAAGCGACGTCCTCGATTGTTTCGCCCTGCAACGAACCAACGACGAAGACCGCGATCTCTTTTCCGGACTGGTCCATCGTCCGCGTCAGGCGTTGCTCGAGAGCCGCGCGATCCTCGGGCGACAGCACTCCCGCCGTGTCCGTGACGTGCCCCTGGATCGGCGGAACGACGAACGCGCTCGCGCCCGCACCGGCGGCGGCAAGGAGGATCGCCAGGCCGGCGATGGCGGCGAGCCACAGCGAGCGCATCAGAATGACACCTTGGGAGCAACCATCGATTCGGGAGTTGCCGAAAAGTACGCGCGGGGTTTGAACGTGCGCCCCGTGGCGCGATTGACGACTTGTCCGCGCACGTGGCCCAGCTCGGCGTTGAAGTCGGCGACCGCAGCGTTGTATTCCTCGCGCGACCGGAGGATTCGGTTCTCGGTCCCCTCGATCTGGATTTGCAGGTCGTGAAACGCCGCATTGGCCTTGAGGTCCGGGTACTGCTCCTGGACGACGAGAAGACGTGACAGCGCGCCTTTGAGCTGGTCTTGGGCCTTTGCGAACGCGGCCATTTTTTCAGGGTCTTCGAGGTCTTCGGCCTTCAGCGTGAGGCCGGTGGCGGCGGCGCGCGCCTGGGTCACTTGCGCGAGGGTCTGCTCTTCGTGCTTGGCAGAGCCGCGGACGACGGCGACGAGGTTTGGCACGAGATCCGAGCGGCGCTGGAGCTGCGCCTCGACGTCCGCCCACTTCTGCTGGCAGACCTGGTCTTTGCTAACGATGACGTCGTAGCTCTGGCATCCCGCTACGAGGGTGACCATTGCGAGTATCGCGAGAAGAATTCGGAGCGGCATGCTTGTTCTTGAGCACGATTCGGGCCACCGCGTCATCCGTACGCGCTCAGATTTTTTCGTCGACCATCCGGATGGCGCCACAAGGGCATTCGGCCGCGCACATTCCGCAGCCTTTGCAGAAATCGAGATCCACGCGAAACCCCTTTCCCGGACCTTGTTTCACGATGGCATTGTCGGGGCAAACGCCGTAGCAGTTGTCGCATTCGAAGCAGTTGCCGCAAGACAGGCAGCGCCGGGCTTCGAACAAGGCGTTTTCCGCGTTGAGGCCGGCGTGCACTTCGGCGAACGTCGTGCTGCGCCGACTGCCCTCGAGCGTCGGCTGAACCGTACGATCGGCATCCTCCGTGGCCTCTGGCAGCTGTCACGGTACCCTGGCCTCCCCGGCCGTGCAGGCGAACTTGAAACATGAGGGCACCCTCCCGGTCAGTGGTCTTTTGCCGTGGCGGGGTGGAGCGTCTGCTCTGCGGCCTTTTGAGCGTTGTATTCCGCTTCCAGGCGGTGCCGCGCGACCGTCACGACATGAGATAAATCGGTATTCGGGGCAATTGCATCCTCGTCGATCTTCAATCGGTCGCCGAGCCCGTGCAGCATCCCCGCCCATGCGAGCGCGTCTTTTTCCCGGGGCGTCGACGCCTTCTCTCCGACGGGGTAGCCGGCGGCAGCAGCCGTTTCGCTCAGGAACTTGAGCCACGTTCCCGGCACGAGCTTCGTCGTGGCGTCGCGGGGTACGTCGGGCACGTCGACTCCGAAGAGGAGGTGGAATTCGTCGGCTACGGCGTAGAGCTTCAGGTGCTTCGGGAGACCGCGCGCGAGTTCGACCCGGTCGAGGACGCTCAGGAGCGCGAGCGCATGCGCTTCCTGGGTCAGTCCGCCCGCCCGCATCTTCAGGAGCGCTTCGAGCTTCTCGTGTGCGCGCAAAGGCACGACGGAGTCGATTTCGTCTGCACTCAACCGCTCGGGCTCGCGGTCGAGATCGCGCTTCACCCGATCGCCGGCGCGACGGGCAAGCATCGACTCCTTTTCGTCATCCGCGAGCGCGGAGACCAAGAGAATCAGCGCATCGCGCGTCGGACCATCCACGCGTTCGTTCCTCGCCGTCTCGTCGACCTTCGCGAGGACGTCGGCGACCGCGTTCCTCTCGAGTGCACGCAGTTGCTCGTAGTGGGTCTTGTCTTCGGCTCCGCCCCAGATCCGCCTCTCGAGATCGTGACAGCGCGCCTCGATGCCTTTCTCTTTCGTGGCCCCCTGTTCCCCGAGCGCGTCTGCCCAAGCACCCCCGAACCAGCACGCGGCCGCCGCGATCACGAGCCTATGGGCCGCTCCGGCCGCTTCCGGACCCACTGGCTCGGCGGGGGGAGTCGCCGCACTTGCCGGAGTAGCGATCGGCGGTGATGGTTGCGGCGGAGCCCCCGCCGGGGCCTTCGGGGGAGCCTCGCAACTCGCACAGAGAAGGGCGGCGGCGCAGCCGACGGCGGCCCACGCGACTGAATGCGGACGATCCATGTCCCGGAGCACCCATGCGAAGGGTGCGCCACGCGGATCCGCGAGCGGCTCGCGTGAAGTCCCCGCGCGCCGAAGGACGCCTGGCGCGGGGTTGCGCGCAAAGACTGCACCTGGGCGCAGAGTTCACTCGCCGCTCGGGCGTGACCGGCCGAGGGGCGTCTCGTTCGCTACGTGCAGGATACGGAGACGCTCTGGACGGCGATGCAGGCGGCCGCATCGCTGCCGTCCGACACCGTCAACGTGATGGTCGGTGTCCCCGGGGTCGTGCACGTGAACGTCGTGATGGCAGAGGTCGGGTTGGCCAACGATCCGGAACTCGCGGTCCAGCCGTAGGTGAGCCCTCCGCTGTTCGGTCCCCGTGCCCCCGCGATCAGCGTGAGCGATCCTCCTACGAATACGTTCGCGGGGTTGATTGAAATCGAATCGATTGTGGCGCACTGGCTCGTCGCGGCGTGGACGGAAATCGTCCCTGATTCGGGCGTCGCCCCCGAGCAGGCCAAGGCAACCGGAACGGACGTGGTCTGATTGGCGACCACGGCGAAGGAGTTCGATGCGCCCGAGCAGGTCACCGATCCGTCGGTGGACACACCCATCAACGTGATCGCGTATCCACTTGCGGCCGGAATCCCGCCGAGCAGCGCCGAGACCGTGGGGCTCATGGTTACGTCGATGGTCCCCGATTGCGAGAATCCACTCGGGCCCGTCAACGTGTAGGCCACCGAATTGATGGTGATTCCCGGAGCCACTTGAAGGGCCACGCCGACGGTTCCCGTGTCCCCGCTGGGCGGATGATTCGAAATGGCGCTCGGCGTCGGGCCACCGTTCTCCGACACAGAGTCGTGTGACGAGCAACCTGCAAGACCGAGCGATAGGCCGGCGCAAAGAACGAACGAAAGGGTGCCCATCGAGCGGCGCAAAGTGGTCTCCATCATGTGAATGCTGGTTTGGCGCGGTTGACGACCAATGACTACCGGATTGCTCGAGGGGGCCGACGGGTCCGAAGCCCGCCGGCGGCGAGCATCGCAATACCCAAGACGAGAATTCCCGACTCCGGCAGCGCGGGCACGGGCGGGGGTGGGCCGCCTGCATCCCCCGCGTCCGATGTTCCGCCCGCGTCTGCGGCGGCGTCCGGAGCGCTCCCGGAATCCGTTCCCGCGTCTTCTTGGGCAGCGTCGCAAAGGACCGTGACGGTCCGGGTGCTGGCAGGGACGTTGCAGGCGTCTCCGGCTGGAACGGGCCCGTCGGCGACCGTCAACACGAGCGGAACGGGACCCGCCGCGGTGCAAGTGAACTTCGGGGTCGCGGAGTTCGGATGGTCGAACATTCCGCTCGGCGCCGACCACGCGAACGAAAGCGCACTCGGAACCGGGCCAGCCGCGCTCGACGTGAGCGCAATCGTTCCCCCGACGGTCGTCTCCGCCGGGATCGCGGTGACGTTCGTGACGTTGGCGCAGTTGAAGCTCGTGCCGTCGACCAGAGTCACTTGCGATCCGGACATGACGACGCTGCAGGCCATTGCGACCGGCACGGGGGTGGTCACGTGCGACTTAATGGCGAAGGACGCGGATCCCGTGCAGGTCACGCTTCCGTCGATTGCGGTGCCCGACAGCGAAATGCGGTAGCCGGCGCCCGCTGGAATGTCGCTCGCGAGAAAGCTCACCGCGTTCGTGTTCGGGATGGCGACCGATCCGCTCTGGACGACGGTGGCCGCGCCATTCGGTCCCGTGATGACCCATTGCACCACTTCGATGAGCTGTCCGGCGGGCAGCGTGAGCTGGGCGCCGACAGTGCCGGAGCCGTTCTGAGCGCCCGCGGCATTGCTCGATCGCGCAGGCCCGGTTTCCGAGCTGCTCGCGGCCTTGGTGGGGTCCGAAGAACACGCAGCCGACCCAATCGCCAGCACGAGTGTGAGAGACGGGAAAACGGAATTCTTCACGACTGGCGATCTCCGCGAAGGGGGCCGGTTACGGACGCGAGCCCGGCCAGGAGGAGGACCAACCCAAGGAGTCCCGCCTTGTCTCCGAACGCGGGGACAGAAGTACCATTGGGGACGAACACGTAAGCTGCGCCGGCGTCACTCGTCGATCCAAAGGCGCCGACGACGGCGGTCGTGGCGGTGGTGGCGACGGCGTATCCGAAGTATTGGCCGGTTCCCGGCGCCAAAAGCTCTTGCTGCGCCCATCCGCTGCCCGTGTTCGTGAACACGTAGGCCGCGCCGGGCCCCTCGGGGCCGCCTTTCTCGTATGCCCCGACGACCGCCGTACTTCCGGCGAGAGCGACGGAGTACCCGAAGAAGTCGTTGGCCGCGCCATTTCCCGGAAGGAGCGTAGGCTGCTGAGACCAGACCCCGGCGCTCCGCGTGAAGACGTAGGCGGCGCCGGTCCCGCCGTGGCTGTAAGCGCCGACGAGGGCCGTGTTCGCGTCCGCGGCGACGGAATACCCGAACCGGTCGTTGGCCGCGCCGTCCGACGCCGCGAGCACCGCCTGCTGGGACCACGTGCTCCCGTTGGTCGTGAGCACGTACGCGTGGCCGGCCTGGCTATTCGCTCCGTACGCCCCGACGACGCCGGTCGTCGCATCCGGGCTCAGAGCGACCGAGAAGCCAAACGCTTCGCCCGCCGCCTGGCCGAGAAACTCTTGCTGCACCTGCCACGTTCCCCCTTGGTTCACGTACGCGTATCCCGCGCCCGTTCCGCTGAACTTCCCGGGAGCCCCGACGATTGCCGAACCGCCTCGAAGCGCCACGGCACACCCGAAACAGTCTTCGGCACTTCCGTCGCCCGAGGTGAACTCTTGCTGCTGCGTCCAAACGCTGCCGTTCCGAGTGAACGCGTAGACATACCCCTGGTTGCTCGCGTGCCCCACGGCGCCCACCAGCGCTGTGTTCCCGCTCACCGCGACGGAGTACCCGAACAGGTCTCCCGACGCTCCATCGGAAGCCGTCAGCTCCTGCTGTCGCGACCACGAGGTTCCCGTTCGAACGAATACGTAGGCCGCACCGTTGCCACCGTTGTCGTTCCACGCGCCCACGATCGCCGTGTCGGCGTCGATGGCGACCGAATATCCGAAAAAAGCATCGCTCGAACCAGACAGGGACGTCTGGACCGCAAACTGCGGATTGCCAGACGCCCTCGCGTCCGAGGTCGCTCCGATGGTCCCCAGAAGGCACAAAACCGACAGCGACACTACCTTCGCGGTCTTCATCACGGGCATCTTCGCATTCACGATGAGTCGTCCTTCGCGGGTCCAGTGCAACCTTCGGACCTCCACCGGTCGCCGGTGCAAGAACCGAGAAAAACCAACTGTCGGCGAGCAGCCGTTACCGCGAGGCCGGGATGGGCGGCGATGCGTTTCCGGAATGGTCCGTCCGATTTTCGGAGTGTGCATGACGGAACCGGCGCCGTGCTCGGAGGCTCCGCGATTCTCCCTCCGAAATTCGGACGCTGTTTCCGAAAAGCAGGCGCGCCCGCGAGACCGTAGACCCCCAAGGTCGGGGAGAAAATATGCAAAAAGGCCGAGTGCGCGGGCCGGGCCGACTTTTGCACTACGGCGTGGAAACCGTCACGCGACCCCATCCGCGGAGAATTCGAAATGAGAGCCATGTTCCGGAAGTCCCTCGTACACAGAACTTTGCTCCTGGCCGCTGTCGGCGGCGTTTCCGTGGCCGGCGCTCAGGTCGTCGGTTGCTCGTCACCCGGGACGTCGCCAGTGGGAGGCTCCACGCCCGCTCAGGCGTCCGGTGGCGACCCAGGCGCGGCGAGCGGAGAAAACGCGGGTAGCGTGGGCATGGCGCTGACGCTGCCGGGTGGTGCGGTGATCAACTCGGTCAACTGGACGGTCACCGGCCCGAATGGGGGGGCGACCGTCGTGCAGACCGGCACCGTGAACGTCGGCAACAGCCAGACCATCACGTTCGTGGTCGGCGGGATCCCCGCCGGTGCCGGGTACTCGATTGCGCTGTCCGGTCAGTCGACCGACGGGAGCGTGACCTGCGCCGGCAGCGCCCAGTTCGCGACGACGGCCCGGACGACGACCAACGTGTCGGTCGCTCTCCAGTGTTCGACGCCGACTGCAGACGCCGGCTCGGCGCTCGTCAACGGGACGACGTTCAACTGCGCCGCCTGGAACTCGGCCGCGGCGAGTCCGGCCGAGACCACCGTCGGCAATTCGGTCACGCTCGCTGCGTCGGCGACTGGGCCGAACCCGGCCGGTCTCACGTACGCGTGGTCGACGACGGGCGGCACGGGTTCGGGCACGATCGACACCCCGACCTCGTCAACGGCCCATCTCACGTGCACCACGGCTGGTACGGTCACGGTCACGCTGGCAGTCGCCGACGGCCCCGTCCCCGACGGCGGGACGTGCAATCCCTCGGTGGCCACCACGACGTTGCAGGTGACCTGCGACGGCCACCTCGATCACGCTGCAGCATTCGCGACGGCGACCAAAATCAAGCACGTCATCATCGTCTTCGGCGAGAACATCTCGTACGATCACTATTTTGGAACCTACCCGGTGGCCCAGAACAACCCGGGCGACACACCGTTTACGGCTGCCCCGGGAACCCCCACGGGCAACGGCCTCTCGACGCCGCTCGACCCGACCCATGGCTTCGCGCCGGTGACCGGTGTCAACCTCTTGACCAACAATCCGAACTTCACGAATGCGGCCAACGGCGCGGGCGCCTCGAATCCGTTCCGCCTCGCGGCGAGCCAGGCCGCGACGAGCGATCAGGGTCACAACTACAATCCCGAGCAAAAGGCTTCGGACAACGGCGCGATGGACCTCTTTCCGGTCAGCACGGGAACGGCCGGACCGCCTCCCACCGCCGATAGCGGCGCGCCTCCGGCTG
The DNA here is from genome assembly GCA_964628155.1 of uncultured Polyangiaceae bacterium. Taxonomy (GTDB): domain Bacteria; phylum Myxococcota_A; class Polyangia; order Polyangiales; family Polyangiaceae; genus Palsa-1150. The sequence goes on from CAZVPE010000009.1 coordinate 48,529, forward strand.
CCCAGACCAAGGGCCTGGTCATGGCGTACTACGACGGCAACACCGTCAACGCCCTCTGGAACTTCGCGCAGAACTTCGCGATGAACGACAACTCGTGGACGACCACGTTCGGCCCCTCCTCCCCCGGCGTAATCAATCTCATCGCCGGTCAGACCAACGGCTTCGCCGCGACGAACAAGGTAGACGGCGGCGCGTTCAGCACGAGCCACGCGATCCCCGACGGCAATGGCAACCTCACGCTCATCGGCGATACCGATCCGCTGGGCGACGTGTGCTCGACGGCATCCGACCAAAACTCGATGCTCGGGAAGAACGTCGGCGATCTCCTGAACGCCAAGGGCATTACCTGGGGCTTCTTCGAGGGCGGGTTCGATCTCACGGTCACGAACGCGAACGGCACGACGGGATGCGCCCGCAGCACGCCCCAAACGGTGCCCAACCCCGGTTCTACTTCGAGCGATTACATCCCTCACCACCAACCGTTCCAGTACTACGCGTCGACGGCCAACTTGACGCACGCGCGTCCTAGCTCGATCGCGGCAATCGGCACGACGGACGCCGCAAATCACCAGTACGACAGCCACGACTTCTTCGATGCGCTCTCCGCCGGAAACCTCCCTGCGGTGGTCTATCTCAAGGCCCCCGCCTTCCAGGACGGCCACCCGGGATACTCGAATCCTATCGACGAGCAGAACTTCCTCCTCAGCGTCGTCAACGCCGTGCAGGCGTCCCAAGAGTGGAGCTCGACGGCAATCGTCTTCACCTACGACGACTCCGACGGCTGGTACGACCACCAGGCACCGCCCATCGTCAATCCCTCGTTCAGCGCGGTGGCCGACGCCCTCAACGGAACCGGCGTTTGCAATAGCGGCGCACAGCAAAACGGAGCTGCTCCCGCCACGCCGCTCCTCGGCGCTCCGCCCCCGGACGGTGGTGCCGCCCAACCCGTGCAAGGTCGATGCGGTTACGGCACGCGAGTCCCGTTCCTCGTCGTCTCGCCGTTCTCCAAGCGAAACTACATCGACCACACGCTGACCGACCAGACGTCGAGCCTCCGATTCATCGAGGACAACTGGCTCTCGAGCCAGCGCATCCAGCCCGGTGGGTCGTTCGACAACATCGCGAACTCGATCACGAGCATGCTCGCCGGCGAATAGTCGCGCTGGACCAAAAAGAGGCGGTCGTGCATGCTGCGCGGCCGCCTCTGGATTTTTGTGAGCAATGATTGGCCGAAGGCGCCTTTTGTTCGCGACGGCGTTGGTCTTCCCGGCTGCCTGCCACCGGCGCTCCCGCTCGCGCGGGCATGGACGGGGGTCCGGACTCGCCGCTCCGATTCCCAAGCCGCTCCACCCCGACGCTCTGACGCGGTTCGTAGATCCGCTGCCCATTCCGCGGGTGCTCGAACCGGACGGACTTCGGGCGGATCCCGACGACGCCGGGGCGCGGATCCCGTACTACCGCGTCGCGATGAGGCCCGTCGACGTCCGGGTGCATCGGGACCTGCCGTTGACCCGAATGTGGGGGTACGGCGGCGCGGTGCCGGGACCCACCATCGAGACGCGCAGCGGCCGCGCTCTCCTCGTCGAGTGGGTGAACGAGTTGCCCGCCCGACACATCTTCTCGATCGACCATACGCTCTGCGGCGCGGAGAGGGATCGGCCTGACGTGCGCGCGGTTGTGCACGTCCACGGCGCGCAGGTGCCCCCCGAGAGCGATGGCTTTCCCGAGGATTGGGTTCCGCCCGGTCGCTCCGCCGTCTGCCACTATCCCAATAGGCAGGACGCGAAGACGCTCTGGTACCACGATCATGCGATGGGCATCGAGCGCCTGAATCAGTACGCAGGGCTCTTCGGGGCGTTCATCGTACGAGACGACGTCGAAGACGCTCTCGGGCTGCCGAGGGGACCGTACGAAGTGCCGCTGATGCTGAGCGATCGGCTCTTCACCGCCGACGCGCAGCTCCGTTACCCTACTTCGGGGAATCCAAATTCACCGTGGGTCACGGAGTTTCACGGAGATGCGCTGCTCGTCAACGGGAAACTATTTCCTTATCTCGAAGTCGAGCCGCGCCGATACCGATTTCGCGTCGTCAACGCGTCGAACTCGCGCGTTTACTACCTATCGCTGAGCGGCGGAAAGACCTTTCATCAGATTGGAAGCGACCAAGGATTGCTGTCTGCGCCCGTACTGCTCCAGTCCGTGTCGCTGTCGCCGGCCGAGCGCGCGGACCTCCTCGTGGACTTCACCGCCAGCGCCGGCCAGCGCTTGATCTTGCAAAGCCAGTCATTTCAGCTCCTCGAGCTGCGCGTGTCCGGGCGGACCGCCGAGAAGTCCGGGTCTCTGCCCGCGACGCTCCGCTCCGTGCCGAGAATGCCCGAATCGCTCGCGGTGAAGACGAGGACGCTGACGCTGAACGAATACGAAGATCCGAAGACGCATGGGACGTTGATGCTTCTCAACGCGACGCGCTGGAATGCGCCGGTGACGGAGAAGCCTCTGCTCGATTCGGTCGAAATCTGGAGCTTCGTCAATCTCACGGAAGACGCTCATCCCATCCATCTGCACCTCGTGCGATTCCAGATCCTCGACCGGCAGCTCTTCGATGCCGATGAATACAAGATGTCCGGAACGATGAGGCCTACGGGGGATCGGATGTTGCCGCCGGCGAACGAGGCCGGGTGGAAAGATACGGTCCGCGTCGACCCCGGGACGGTTACTCGAATCGTCGTTCGTTTCGAGGGTTACGCCGGGCGATATCTTTGGCACTGCCACGTCCTCGAGCACGCCGCCAACGAGATGATGCGCCCGCTCGAAGTGGTTCGACTCTGACGAGAGCTGGGCCACCCGCGTCTCGGTTCCACCCTCTTGCCGTTCGTTTTCCCGGCATGTGCGGTAGCATGTCGCACAGGTGAGAGGGCAAGGATGAGCCACAGCAAGTACATGAAGACACTGAAGCTCGACGAGGCCGAATTGCGGAGCCGGCGGGCGTTCTTCGCCCTCAGCGACGAAGACCTGGCTCGACTCGCCTCGCTGCGATCGTTCGCGGACACCCATACCGAGGCGATCGTCGACGCATTCTACGAGCTCTTGCTTGCGCACCCCGACACGCGCAGATTCTTCCCGGACGAGTCGACGGTCCGACGCGTAAAGCGCGCCCAGCGCGAGTACTTCCTCGGCCTCTTCCAAGGCAGATGCGATCTCGCTTACGTCGAGGACCGTCTTCGAGTCGGCGCGGCGCATGAGCGGATTGGACTTGCCCCCAGGTGGTACCTCGGTGCGTATCTCCGCTACTTGCAAATCATGCAGGACCGCCTTTTCGCCGAATTTCCAGCGGCCGAAGCGCGAGCCGCTTTCGCGAGCATCCAGCGCCTCGTCTGGTTCGACGTGTCCTTGGCCGTCGACACGTACATCGCCGCCAACCTCGACGCGGTGGGCCGGCACCAGGCAGCCATTCGCGAGCTCTCGACCCCGGTCATCCGCGTCCACGACCGCGTTTTGCTTCTGCCCCTCGTCGGCGCCATCGACAGCGTCCGCGCGCAGCAGGTGATGGACACGGTGCTTTTGCGTGTCGTCGAGGAAAAAGCCAAGTGCATCATCATCGACATCGCAGGTGTCGCGGTGGTCGACACGAAAGTTGCGGACAATCTGGTGAAGACAACGGCGTCCGTGCGCCTGCTCGGGGCGCAGACCATTCTCACGGGAATCAGCGCCCAGGTTGCGCGGACGATGGTGCAGCTCGGCGTCGATATTTCTGCCATGCACACGCTGAGTAGCCTCGCCGAGGGCATCGAGCTCTCGCTCGACCTTCTCGGCAAAACCATCATATCGAAACCGCGAGGGCGCGCGAACAGCGCCCGCCGCGGAGGGGATCTCTAGTCGTGCGGGGGTCGATTCCCATCCTCCGCATGGGCGAGACGTTGCTCGCCACGGTTCACGTCGACCTCCACGATGCTGTGGCCGAGGCCTTTCAGACCGACGTGCTCACCGCCGTCGAGAAGCGTCGCACGAATGGTCTCGTCATCGACATCAGCGGCCTCGACATGGTCGACACGTACGTCGCCCGGATCCTCGCTCAGACGGGCCAGATGGCCAAGCTCATGGGCACCACGACGGTGCTCGTCGGGATGCGCCCCGAGGTGTCGGCGACGCTCGTTCGCATGGGCTACATGATGGAAGGGGTTTATACGGCTCTCGACCTGGACGAAGGCTTGGCGCTTCTCAAGCGCCTTTGCAAACGGCGGAGGTGAGCCGTGGTCATCGAAGCCCGCACTCGTCGCGAAATGAAGATCGCGAGCGAGGACGATGTTGCTCTCGTGCGACGCGCCGTCCGAGCGCTCGCGGAAGCCCACCGGTTCGATGTCTTCGCCTCCGCCGCAATCACGACGGCGACCTCCGAGCTGACGCGCAACGTGTGGGTGCACGCGCGCGGGGGCGTCGCGCTCATCGAGGAGGTGCTCGACGACGAGCGTGTCGGCATTCGGGTCACCTTTCGCGACGAGGGACCCGGCATCGACGACATCGAACGCGTTCTGGCCGGGGGGTACAGCACGGCGAAGTCGATGGGCCTCGGCCTTTCCGGGAGTCGGCGCCTCGTCGACGAGTTTCGTCTCGATTCCACGCCGGGGCGCGGGACGTGCATCCAGATCCTGAAGTGGCACCCCCTCTAATCGATCAATGGCTCGCCAGCGCCGAGCCGCTTCGAACCCAAGACGAGGCCTCGGTGTCGGCCGCGAGAGAACGCGTCCGCGCCGAGGGATCGCGGATCGGGTTGCCGCCGATCAAGGTCGCCCAGCTCGTGAACGTGGCGAGCGAACTGGCGCACAATCAATTGTTTCACGCGCGGGGTGGGTGCATCGCCGTGGTCCCGCTCCTCCGCGGCGAGATCCGCGGCCTCGAAGTGGTGGCCGCCGATTGCGGCGAGGGCATCTCCGATCCATCTCGGGCGCTCGAGGGGAGGCCGTCGCGATCTGGGAGTCTCGGCGTGGGCCTCGCGGCGGTCTGCGAGCTCGCCGACGAGGTCGATTTCGACATTCGCCTCGGGGAGGGCACGTGCGTTCGGGCTCGCGTGTTCGAGCAGGCGGCGACGCGCGGTTGGCAGGTTGGCATTCTGGGCCGCCCCTGCGACGGGGAGCGCGTCAGCGGCGACGACGCGGCGGTCGCGTACGAGGGCAGTCGGCTGCTCGTCGGCGTCGCCGACGGGCTGGGACACGGCCCCCTGGCTCGAGAGGCCGCGTCCCGTGCGGCCGGGGTGCTGCGTGCCGCACCAGACGCAGCACCGGACGCCGTTCTCGGCGCGAGTCATCGGGCGCTCGAGAAAACCCGCGGCGCCGTGATGGCCGTCTGCGCGATCGACGAGAGCACGCGTGACCTCACGATCGCATCGGTCGGAAACGTGAGCGCCCACGTGTACGGCTTCGGAGCTGCCCGGCGCTTCGAAGGGTCTTCGTTCGTTCTGGGCGATCCAAGCCGAGGACCTCGGAGGATTTCGACGGAGGTACGCCGGCTCGAGCGCGCCGAAATCCTGGTGCTTTTCACCGACGGCGTGAGTTCCCGCACCAACCTGGAAGGCGAGCGCGACCTTCTCCGCCAACATCCGATTCGAGTTGCCCAGCAGGTGCTGCAACGCTTTGGCGGAACCCGCGATGACGCTCTCGTCCTCGTCGTCGGCTAGCGAGCCCACGCCGCTCGCGATCCAACCGTGGCCGGGCGCTATCAAGCGGAGCTCGGCGAACTTGCCCGAACGGTGAGAACGGGGCACGGCGCCGTTCGCACCACCTTCTCCGCGGTGCTGCCCAGGAGCGCGTGCGTGATTCCACGCCGGCCGTGGGTGCCCACACACCGGCCAAGCCAGCGGGGCCTTTCCCTCTCGGGCCATCTGCAATCCGGCTTTTGCCCTCGAGGTTCCGAGACCGTCGCCGACGCGCACGTCTTGCGCGCCTGAAAGCGCTGCAAGCGCCAATTGCTTTTATAGAAGGCTGGCCCACCCTTCGCAGGCGCAGGGCCGATGGCGTTCGAACCCACCTACGAACCGGAGAAGCTCGACATCGATCGCTTCTTCTCCGACGCGCTCGCGATGGCGGACGTCGCCGTGTTCGGCTTCGATTCCGCCGGATGCGTGGCGGTGGTGAACGACAAGGGGGCGACCCTCACGGGGTACGACGCCGCCGAGCTCCTCGGCACCGATCCATTCCCCCGACTCTTCGGCCAAAGGGCCGACAGGGTCAAGCGTTCCTGGTTTGCGGCCAAAGCCGGAACCCCCGTCAAGATGGACGCTCCCATACGAACGCGGTTTGACGCGGAACGGGCCGTACGGTGGCATGTCGCGCCCTATCTCGCGCGCGGTAGTCCCTCTCCGACTTTGGTCGTCGTCGGCCTCGAACCGCTGCACATCCCCGAACAGGAGCCCATTGCGCCCGCGCGCAAACGGCTCGCGACGGCCGGGGTGCTCGCTGCCGGCCTCGCCCACGAAATTCGCAATCCTCTCAACGGCGCGAGCTTGCACCTGTCCGTGCTCGAACGAGCCCTGTCCCGCGTCCCAAACCTCCCCGCGTCCGCGGCGGAGGCCATCGCGGTGCTCCGCGGCGAGACCAAGCGACTCTCTGCGCTGGTCACCGATTTCCTCGAGGTCGCCCGTCCCCACCAGCTCTCGCTCCGGACGTGCGATCTCAACGAGATCGTCCGGGGCGCCGCAGCCCTTCTGGCGCGTGAGTTCGAGGAGCGAGCCGCCACGCTGGGTCTCGAAACGCCATCGAATCCCGTCTTGGCGGAGCTCGACGCCGAGCACATCAAGCGCGCGCTCATCAACTTGATTCGCAACGCGTTGGAAGCCACCGGCAATCGCGGAAGGGTTGTGCTTCGCGTGCGGCAGCTGCCCGACTGGTACGAGATCGACGTGGAGGACAACGGCGCCGGGATCGCCGACCAAAACGCGCCGATCTTCGATGCGTTCTACACCACCAAAGACCGAGGCACGGGGCTGGGGCTGTCGATCGTGCAGCGGGTGATGTCCGATCACGGCGGCGACGTCGGGTACCGATGCGAGCCAGGTCGCACCGTTTTCACGCTTCAACTTCCTGCCGAGAGCGGCGGGGGAGGGGGGTGAACGATCAGCGCGGCATCGGTTCGCCGCGGACCGCGAAAAGCGTTCCCTCGGCGATGTTCACGCTGTGCTCGGCGATGCGTTCGAGGCATTTGGAAACGCTCAGGTCGCTCATCGTCGGGACGACTTCGGTCGGATGGTGGGTCATGAAGTCGACCGACATGTGAAGGATTTCTCGATACAGGACATCGATCGGCGCGCTGCCCTGGCGCGCGCGCTCTGCTGCGCCCACGTCGCCGTCGAGAAACGACTTGGTGGCCGTGGCGACCAGGTCTTCCGTCGCTTCGGCCATTCGCCGCAATCGCTCGCGCGTGGGCTCGCCGTCCGGCCAGCTCGATACGCTCATTCGAGCGATGTCGACCGCCTCATCGCCGATTCGCTCCAGATCGGTGACGAGTTTGAAGCACGCAGTCAACATTCGCAGGTCGGAAGCGACCGGCTGCCGGACGGCAAGGATCCCGAGCACGAGTTCGTCAATTTCCTTCTCATCGAGGTCGACCCCATTGTCGGAGATCTCGACGTCGGCCATCTTCCGTTTTGAACCGGTCCAGAAGGCGTCGAGCGCGAGATGGAGCTGCGCACGGCAGCGCTCGGCCATCTTGCTCAATCGTTCTCGAACGGCCGCGATTTCGGATTGGAAGTCGTGGGGAAGGCGGCGTTCTGACTCATCGACCATCGTGGTGCTCCGTGTTCGCGTAGGGCTGCGGCCGGCGGAATCGATGCCGCTGTCGGCGGCGCGAATTCTAGCGCTACTTGGGGGAACGAAGACTCGGAAACGCCGCCGCCGTCTGCAATCGCCGGCTCCGCGCGCATCGATGCGCTCATCGGTCCGGCCGTCTTCTGTAGGTCATCCAGCGCATTTCGAGCGGGTTCTGGCCCGTCGGCAAATCGAACACGTCTTGCCCCGCCGTCCATTCCTCGTACCAACCCGTCGGCGGCCAACGCTCGGCCGGAAGATGCGTTTTTTCGTATGTCCGGGTGGACTCGTCCGAAACGAGATCGAAGGGCAGGCCTGCCGCGGCATCTTGCAATTCAAGGCGTGTGAACATCGAGCACCACATCACCTGGCTCATCGACCGCGCCACGTCGTCCGGCTCGTAGTCGGGCGCCGCCAAGAACGCGCTGAAGAGCAGCAGCCCGCCGGGCACGAGGAGTCGATCGGCCGTCTCGAACAGCCTCCGCAATTGCCGCGTGTCCCGGAAGTGGGAGACCACTTCGGCGAGGAGCATCATATCGTAATGCGTGTGAGGGACCGGAAGCGCCGGGTCCAGGATGTCGCCCTCGTACACGCGAATCGGCAAGTCTTGCTTCTCCACGTCGTCGCGAAGAATCTGGGCCAGAGAAGGGGCGAATTCCACGGCGTCGGTACGAAAGCCTTCTTTGGACAGAGGTATCGTGTTGCGTCCGGTGCCGGCGCCCACGTCGAGAATGGCGTGTGAACTCGGCGTCCCGAGCGAGTGCGCCAGGTCCATGACTTTGGCGTCCGGATGGTGCCCGAAAAGCGGAGGCGTTCGCGTGGCGATCCAGTCGGCATATTCGTCCGCGATCGTCGATTGGTGAATGCCCATCCGCCAGGAGATCGTCTTCTTCGGATGAGGATCGGTCTGGTACGCGACGCATACGCTCGAGTACGGCGATCGTTCGAACGCTTCCTCCAGCATTTTTCTCAACGACTGCCGAAAACGGTCGATCTCGTCGGGGTTGAAGGGCCGCCCGAGGGCCTCCCATGCCGCGCCGAGCCCTCGAACGTAGTGATCGGCGAACCCAGGGACGGCTGGAAAATAGAGCTCGGCTTGGCCGATGAGCCGGATTGGTAATTTCCGTATCATGGCTTGGTGCAGCGCCAAAGGCTGCGCGCTCGGTCGAGCGGAGGGCTCGGGCGAGGGCTCGGGCGACGAGCCGCGTGACCGTTCGGTCGTGCGCTTGGTCGGAAGTCTGGGCGCTTTGGGACGTCTGGGCGCTTTGGTCGCAGGTCTGGAGGCTTTGGGAGGTCTGGGCGCTTTGGTCGTGCGCTTCGTCGAAGGTCTGGGCGACCGTTTAATGGAAGGTCGCGTCTTGCGAGGGCTCTTCTCGATGGGCGCGCGGGTCTTCGAGGCTTTCGACGGCATCCGGCCCCCATGGTGCCCGAATTCGTCCCGAAGGGCATCCCCATGCCCGCGCTCGCAAGCCCCTGAACGTGCGCGGAGACCGGGCGCAGTTCGTGCAGCCGCCGACCGGAGAGCCACGATGAACACCGATACCGCCGACAATCTCGAATTTCGCCGGCTCTTCGGCCAACTCGTCGAAATCCGCGCTGAGATGCTCGGGGGCGAGGCGGCCCTTCCTGCCGAGGCCCAAAACGACGTTCGCCGCAAAAGCTTCCGCAACCTGCTCCACTACCTCGCCCTTCGGCGGCGCGACGTTCGACCCCTCCAAGAATCGTTGTCGCGAGTCGGGCTTTCTTCGCTCGGACGCTGCGAAGCTCATGCCCTTTGGAGCGTAGACGCGGTGCTAACGGTCCTGGCTCGGCTGCTCGGTGAAGATCTCGCGCTGCAACCGAGCGCCGGAGCCCCGGATTTCGACGAAGGGTACGGCCTCCTCGAAGGCAACGCGCGGGCTCTCTTCGGTCCGGAACCAGAGAGCAGGTCCGTTCGAATCATGGTGACCCTGTCGAGCGAGGCGGCCGATGACCCACGCCAGGCGCACGAGCTCATCGAACAGGGGGCAGACGCGGTCCGAATCAACTGCGCGCACGACGACCCAGGGGTATGGGAGCGAATGGTCGAGCACGTGCGGTCTGCGTCGCGCTCGCTTGGGCGCCCTTGCAATGTCCACTTCGACCTTGGCGGTCCCAAGCTCCGGACCGGCCCCGCCGGCCCAACCATTCCCCTGAGCAAGGGCGACCGCGTGATGTTGACCCGGAGCCAGGAGGTCGGCGCAACCGCCGCGCCTCCGCGAATTCCCTGCACCATCCCGTCGGTCCTCGACGGGGTGCGGGCCGGCGAGCACGTTTGGTTCGACGACGGCAAAATCGGCGGAGTCGTCGAGGGCGTCTCGGCCGAGGGCTTCACGGTTCGGGTGATGTACGTGCGCAATGGACGGCGGGAGCTTTCTCCCGGCAAGGGAATCAACCTCCCCGAGACGGCGATCGACATCCCGGGCTTCACGGCTCAAGACAGGGAAGACCTCGCCTTCGTCGCGCGCCACGCCGATAGCGTGGGCCTGTCTTTCGCTCAACGCGTCGAAGACATTCGCGAACTGCGACAGCGCTTGGCCGAACTGGGCGCCGGCCGCCTCGGAGTCATCCTGAAGATCGAGACCCGGCGCGGCTTCGAGTCGCTCCCCCGCTTGCTGCTCGAAGGCCTGGGCGAGCATCCCCTCGGAATCATGATCGCGCGAGGCGATCTGGCGCTCGAGATTGGATACGAACGTCTCGCCGAAGTGCAGGAAGAAATACTCTGGATCTGCGAGGCGGCTCACGCGCCGGTGGTCTGGGCCACCCAAGTGCTCGAGAGCCTCGCGAAAGACGGCATGCCCACTCGCGCCGAGATTACCGACGCTGCGATGTCCGAACGAGCCGAATGCGTGATGCTCAACAAAGGCAAGCACGTCGCCGATGCCGTTCGCATCCTCGACGACATTCTTCGGCGCATGCAGTCGCACCAACGAAAGAAGAGTGCAACGTTTCGTCCGCTGCGGATCTCGGGCGACCCGACCGAGACACCGAGACCGGCCGAGGGGTAGCACACGAATTGCTTGCCCATCCGCACATGACGAGCTCCCAGCCGGACCCGTGGAACGTCGACGCCACTCAGTATCCCGCGACCGGCTCGCTCGAAGACCGGATGGTGTTCTGCCTTCGCTACGCCGTTCTGGCACCGTCCGCCCACAACTCCCAACCATGGTTCTTCGCCGTGCGCCCCGACTCGGTGGACCTCTACGCCGACCGCACGCGCGCGCTTCCGGTCGTGGACCCTCAGGACCGCGAATTGACCATCAGCTGCGGGGCCGCACTTGGAACCCTCGAAGTCGCCATGACGCGCTTCGGATTGCGGCACGACACTCGCGTCTTGCCCGAGGCTACGATCGTCGACCACTTGGCGCGCGTGCGGGTGACGTCCACGGGAGCGCCACTCCCCGACGAAGCGCTCTTCGAGGCGATTGTCCGAAGGCACACCAACCGCAAGGCGTATCACGAGGATCCCGTCGCTCGGGAGATCGCCCTCGCGCTCGAGACCGAGGCGCTCGAAGGTGGCGTCTGGTTCGCGCTCGTCCACGACCTCGACACCCGACTGGCCATCGCCGACCTGGTCGAGGAGGGGGATCGAGAACAAATGGGCGACCCGTCCTTTCGTCGAGAGCTCGCCTCGTGGATGCATCCGAATCGGAGTAGGGCTCGCGACGGGATGCCGGGCTATGCGCACGCCATGGGCGACGCGCTTTCCAGCATCGCACCCCTCGTCGTGCGAACGTTCGACATCGGCGAGCAGCAGGCGGCGACCGATCGGAACCTGGCGCTCAAGTCTCCGCTTCTCGGGGTCATCGGGACCGAGGACGACTCGCCGCGCGCCTGGGTCCTCGCCGGTCGCGCGCTGGCGCGAGTCCTCTTGCGCGCGACGGCGGTCGGCCTGTCGGCGTCGTTTCTGAACCAGTCGATCGAGGTGCCCGATCTCCGCAAGCGCTTGGCCACGAGCATCGGCCGAAGCGGGTTGCCGCAGCTCCTCGTGCGCATGGGCGTAGCGGAAGCGGCTCGACCGACGCCCCGGCGATCGCTCGACGAAGTGTTGCGCTAGCCGCCACCCGAGTGCGTCTCGGCAGTCTGCGCACGGGCGTACGTCGCGGCGACGGCACAGGAGGCGAGCCGGGCTCGGACGG
>CAZVPE010000010.1:0-59779 GCA_964628155.1 uncultured Polyangiaceae bacterium
GCCTCGACGTCGTCGCCCTTCTTGTACATGTCGCTCGGGTTATTGACCTTCGCCGTCCACGACACGTCGCTCTTGTGAACCATCCCATCGACGCCCTCTTCAATTCCGATGAAGACGCCGTAGTCGGTGATGCTCCGCACTTTGCCGGTGATCTTGTCGCCCGGCTTGTACTTCTCGGTGAAGAGGGTCCAAGGATCGGGCTCGAGCTGCTTCAGACCGAGCGAAATGCGCTTGCTCTTGGCGTCCACCTCGAGAACCTGGCACTCGAGCTCCTGGCCTACTTCGAGCAACTTGCTCGGGTGCTTCACCTTCTTGGTCCAGGACATTTCGCTGACGTGAATGAGCCCTTCGACGCCCGCCTCGAGCTCGACGAAGGCCCCGTAGTCGGTGATCGACTGCACTTTGCCGCGAACCTTCTTGCCGGGCGGATAAGCCTCCTCGGCGTGGCTCCACGGGTCTTCCTGCGTCTGCTTCAGGCCGAGCGAAACGCGCTCGGTTTCCGCGTTGTACTTGAGGACGCGGACCGTGACTTCGTCGCCGACCTGGAAGATCTCCGACGGATGGTTCACGCGCCCCCAACTCATGTCGGTGATGTGGAGCAGCCCGTCGATACCGCCGAGATCGACGAAGGCGCCGTACTCGGTGATGTTCTTGATCACTCCTTTGACGACCTTGCCCTCTTCGAGGGTCTGCAGCGTCTTGGTCTTTTGCTCGTCGCGCTCCCTCTCGAGAAGGACACGGCGGCTGAGGACGATGTTGCCGCGCTTCTTGTTGAATTTGATGACTTTGAACTGGTAGGTCTGCCCGATGAGCTTGTCCAAGTTGCGGATTGGACGAAGGTCGACCTGGGAGCCGGGGAGGAACGCCTTGACGCCCCCGCGAATCGTGACGGAGAGGCCGCCCTTGACCCGTTGACTGATCGTTCCTTCGATGAGCTCGTCGCGTTCGCACGCGGCGGAGATCTCATCCCAGACCTTCATTTTGTCCGCTTTCTCTTTCGAAAGCGTCACCAGACCGTCGTCGTTTTCGCGGCTCTCGATGAATACGTCGATTTGATCGCCGGGCTTGACCGCGGTCTGGCCCTGCGCGTCGGCGAACTCGCTCAGCGCGATGATTCCCTCGCTCTTGCCACCGATGTCGATGACGACGTTGTCGCGCTGTACGGCGACTACGGTCCCTTTGACGATTTCGCCCTCTTTGCCAAAATCGCCCGCGCTGATGCTGGCTTCGAATAGGGCGGCGAAATTGTCGGCCGAGGCGGCCGGCTCCAGCGTTTTGCCTGTGGAGCTCAGGGCAGTGGATTGGGTCGACATGTGGCTGGGGGAATCCTCGACGGTCCAGGCTGAGCCGCGGCGCGCGCGCTCAGGCTTGGGTGATGTGGTTCAGCGGCTCGCGTGCAGAGGACGGACCAATCCAGCTGACCCGAGCCCGAGCCGGGGAATAGCTTGGGAGATCCCGTCTGTCAAAGGGGATTCTTCGATCCGTGCTCGTCCCCCCGTGCATGGGTCTCGCGAACGCTCGGGGGGGCTTCGGAACTATTTCCGCGGGCTTCCGGTGGCTCGGCTCGAGGCCGCTCGACCCCCGATGGGCGCGGGCCTTCATGCATCAGCAGTTTGCGCGGCACCGGCGCAGTCACGACGAGGACACCGCTTCTCGACGCGTCGATGCTCGCTGAGCGCAGCCATTCGTAGTCGTCGGGCTTTGCACGGAATAGCGCATCGATCGACTCCCGGAGCGTTTCGCGCGCCAGCCTTACCGCGCGCTCGTCATTGTACATAAGCGTGGCTCGGATCTCGGCGTCGGAGCCCGAAGACAGCACGATAGTGACGACCGACAGACCGGTGCCGAGGGGCGCCAGCAGTGCGGGCGGTCGCAGGGCCCGAACCCTGGATACGAGGGACGGCCCTTTCAGGCGTAGCATCGCGATCGCCGATTCTGGTAGCTCCAAAGCAGCATCCGCAACGGCCACGGATCGCTCAAAGGCCGCCCGGGCGAGCGCGCGCGCTCCGCCGGTGACAATCACCCAGGTCCTCCCGGGCAGCTCGAAGAGAGACGCGGCGGGCGCGTTCTCATCCCCTTCGCCACCGGGCTCGGCGGGCGCCCGCAGGAGCTCCCGTACGCCCCGGGCAGGGGGGCTGGGGCCGGCGGCCCAAAGAGCCCGACCGCTTTCGTCGACTATCTTCGCAGGGTCGACCTCGGCGCGAACGCCGCGGACGACCAGGACGAGGTCGCCGGCGGGGTTCGCGCGGCTTTCTCGGACTCCGACGATCACCTCTTCGGCGTCTTCCATCGCGTCGAGTACGCCGGTCGCGGTCACGAGGAGCGTCTGCTCGCGGGCAGCCTCAATGGCGCGGCCGACGAGTGGCCCGTAGAGGGGATCCCGGCGGACTGCCTGGGGCCGAACGACGAGGAGGATGTCGGGGGTGGGTTGAAGAGCACCTTCCCAGCGGGCCTCGGCGTACACCGGAGTTGTGACCTGGGGAGGTGCCCCGGCGCCGTTGCTGCAGCTCGGCAGCGAGACGGCGCCGAACAAAAAGAGGAGGGCGAGGGCCGGCCTCTTCACGCATCGCTCCTCGCGCGGACGACCGAAACCATCGCCTCGACCGTTTGATCCACGGTGCGATCCGAATTATCGAGCAGGATTGCGTCGTCCGCCTGACGAAGGGGCGCCACCGCGCGGGTCGTGTCCTGCTCATCCCGGCGCCGAACGTCTTCGAGCGTTTCCTCCGGAGTGACGCGGATCCCTTTCGCCACGAGCTCCTCGAACCGGCGCCTGGCTCGCACCTCAGGCCGCGCCGTGAGGAAAAACTTCACCTCCGCATCGGGGAACACGACGGTGCCGATGTCGCGGCCCTCGAGCACGACGCCTCCCCGTCTCCCGGCCTGCCGCTGAATGTCCAAAAGTGCGTCGCGCACCGGCTTGTGGGCCGAGACAGTGCTGGCGCCCATGCCGATGTGAGGTGCCCGAATCACGTCGGTGACGTCGTCGCCGTCGAACGCGACGCGGAGGCCGGTTTCGGGATCGCGCTCGAAGGCGAGCGCGCGGCGAACGACGAGGGACCGGGCGAGGGCGCCGACCGCTTCCTCGTCGCTCCAGCTGATTTTCGATTGCTCGGCCGCGAGGGCGACGGCTCGGTAGAGCGCGCCCGTATCCACGAGAACGAAACCGAGGGCGTCGGCCAGGCGCCGTGCGACCGTGCTCTTGCCGGCGCCGGCGGGGCCGTCGATGGCGACGATCGGGCGAGGTCGCTCCGCGTCCGCCACAATTACTCCACGACGTCGACGCGCACCCCGAGCGCGCGCAATGTCGCAATGAACTTGGGATAACTCGTTGCGATGCAAGCTGCGTCTCTCACGCGGCAAGGCGCGCGGGCGACCAGGGCGAGGACCGCCGCGGTCATGGCGATCCTGTGGTCGCCGCGGCTGTCGACATCGGCGGGCTCGAGGGGGTCCGAGCGCCCTTCGATATCCAAGCCGTCGGGCCGCTCTTCGCACGAGACACCAAAAGCGCGAAGCACGTGAACCATTGTGGCAATTCGATCGCTCTCCTTGTGCCTCAGCTCTTCGGCGTCGGAGATACGCGTCGTTCCGCGGGCGCGCGCGGCGAGTGCGCACGTGATCGGAATCTCGTCGATCGCTCGCGGCACCGTTTCGCCGCCGATGGCGAGTCCCCGGAGAGGCGCGCACCAAGCGTGCAGCTCTGCCACCGGCTCGCCGCCGCGCTCGCCCTGGGGGGCGATGGTCAGGCCAGCGCCCATGTCGCGCGCGATTTCGAGAATGCCCGTACGCGTTGGGTTGATCCCGACTCCCCGTGCCGTCACCTTCGACCCTTCGACGATTTGGGCGGCAACCAGAGGGAACGCAGCCGCCGAGACGTCCCCGGGAATCTCGATATCGAAACCGGGCATCCGCCGGTCCCACCCGCTCGGGTCGACCTCGACCATCGTCCCCACCGTCCGGATGGGGCACCCCAGGGCGCGGAGCATTCTCTCGGTATGGTCGCGCGAAACGCTGGGTTCCCTGAAGCGCGTAACGCCGCGCGCCTGGAGGCCGGAGAGCAGGATCGCGCTCTTGACTTGGGCGCTCGCTACCTGGCTCTCATATTCGAGCGCGATGAGCTCGCGGCCGTCGGGTAGGGGACCGACGACCAGGGGCGCGACGATATCTCCTTCGCGGGTCGGATGCGGTCGCCCTTCGACGACGGCTCCGCGCGCGCGAAGAGGCCGCGCGACTCTCATCATGGGACGGCGCGACAGCGTTTCATCGCCGACCAGCACCGAGCGAAAGCGCTGTCCCGAGAGGACTCCGCACAAGAGCCGCATGGTCGTACCCGAGTTGCCGCAATCGAGGTCGCCGTCGGATGCCCTCAACCCGAAGAGCCCGACGCCCTGGATCACGAGGTCGGAGGCCGATGGCGCCTCGATGCGTACTCCCATCGCACGGAGCGCATTGGCGGTCGACACGTTGTCCTCTCCGCGCGAGAACCCTGCGATCCGCGTCTGTCCCTCGCAAATCGCGCCGAACAAAAGTGAGCGATGGCCAATGCTCTTGTCGGATGGAACGGGAACGCTGCCGACGAGCGGACTGGACGCTGGATGAACAATGAGTGTCGTCATGGGGTCATCGGTAGAAAACGGGGGGCCAGGGCGAGAATGGTACGCAAGGTTTCGTCGTCGAGGGCGAACTTGCAGCGCAAGTCTCTTCCTTCTGCGGTGACTTCGAGTTGGCGCAATCGTACACCGCCCAAGAGCGGACCGATCATCCGAAGCAACCCGTCGATAGAGCGTACTCCGTCGGCTGCGGTCAGAGTTTGCCGGGGATCGCCATAAGTTAGCGTCGCCGCGACGTTCATCCCGGACGCTTCGAAGTTTCCGATGACGCGGGCGATGCGCATTCCGTTGAGCCAGGGTAAGTTGACCGCGCCCAAGGCCGCGAACGCGATCGGCTGCGTATCGAAATCCGCGGCGAGCGCAACCTCGGCCCCCTTTGTCTCCACGGTATCGGCCATCCACGGGGCCATTGACCGCTCGAGCGGCCCCGCGCTCAGGCGTTCGAGAAGGCGCCGTACGCCGTCGCCGCTTCCGGCGACCAGGGTTCGGGAAGTGAGCACCGAATACTGAATCGCGTCCACGGAATAGGTCGTGTGACCTGCGTACACGGCCCGGACGATGGGCACGCCGTTGCTTGCCGTGGTTGCCTGCGCAATTTTGGCCGGGTCGAAGCGGCCGCTGAGAACTGCTGCAAAATCGACCCCTCCGGTTGCGTACTCGGCGACGACGATGCCATCGACGTCGCGAGTCGCCTGAAACCCAGATTGCTCGCCGAGCGGAACAAGCTTTCTTGCCAAGGCGGCCACCTCCGCGCCAGCTCCACCGCTGTCGAATACAGCGCGCGCATCGGCCCTTGCGAGGACAATTGGGGCGGGCGGCAGAAGCGCAAGCGGATCGCCGTCGAAATCAAACTGCTTTTCCCCCCCCGAGTTCGCGCCTTTGCCGCCGCACGCGCTTGCAGCCAGAAGGACAACGACGAGGAGCCACCGCGACATTCGGCGGCAGACTACCACGGTGGGTTTCGTTGCCTCCACGCTAAGCTACGCTCCGATCGTGTCTCCGCAGCCCATGAAGCCGCTTTTCGAGCTTGCCGACGCGTGGCGTGCAGCGACGGGAGTGTCGCGTCGGCGCCTCGCCTCGGCCGGAGTTGCCTTGTCCTGGGTCATTGCCGTCCTAGTCGCCAGGCAGGGAAGCTCCGGGGCCCGATTCGGCGCGGTGATCGCGATGGTGGGCAGCGCCGCCCTAGCGGTTTCCTGGCCGATGTTCGAGGAACGGCGCTTGCGGCAACCGGCCGGAATTGTACGCCGGCTCGTGCACAGAATGGATCCCGCGGGCGCGGAGCGCGCGATACGGGCGCTGTCCCTGGTGGAGGGAGCGGGGCGCACGGACGGGACGTCCGCGGCGCTCGCCGAACTCCACGTGGCACGGTCCATTGCGCAGCTGCCCTCAGCGCAGATCGTCGACCTGGCCGGCCGGACCGCTTCGCGTGTCGCCCTGCTCGCGCTTGTCGGGCTGGCGTGTTTTGTTGCGATCGGCATCTCACGCTCTTGGTCCATACTGGAAGGTGCGGACGTGCTAGCTGCGCGTCGGGGAGTAGCTCCATTCAGCATGCGTTGGCTCGATGACCTCGACGTCGGAGCTCGGCCCCCGGACTATCTTCACGAAGCCGAGCGACACGGGCTCGCACTTGTCTCGCTGGGCTTGCCGTTCGGAACCCAAGTGACGATGCGGGGGCTCCCCCTTCACCCAGGCAGGCGACTCTTCTTGAGTGACGGGGCCACGGAAGTGCCGTTCGTCGAAGACGGCGCCGGCGCCGTGGTTGCGCGTTGGCAGGTCACGCAGAGTACGAACTTGAGAGTGGTCGCCCGGTTCGGGGACGTCGCGATCCCGGGTCCCGAGGCGCTCGTGGTCGAGTCCATCCCCGACAATCCGCCGGCGGTGCGCCTGGAGGGGGCCCCGCGGCAGGTGCTTCTGGTTACCCAGGGCGATACCGATATTCCGATCAAATACGAAGCGACCGACGACCACGGGCTCCGGGAAGTGCAATTGGTCCTGCGATCTGGAATGCGCGAGGATCGCCGCGTTCTTTCACACCTCGACTCCGAGACCCGGACCGACAAAGGGGGGTACCTCCTTAAGCTCCGAGATTCCTTCATCAAGAAGAGCCACGTGCCGATCGAGGTCATGGTCGAGGCGAAGGACAACGACCCGCTGATAGGACCCAAATGGGGGACGAGCCCGGCCATCATTCTGTTGCCGCCCAACGTCGGCGAGCCGGAGGCGTTGCGACTCGATGCCATGCGCAGGGTGCGCGACAAGCTAGTCGACGTGCTGGCATGGCGGATGTCGAATTTACCCCCGAGCGGAACACTCGAGAGAAAAGCCTTCCTTGCGGACGAAACGACCCGTTCCGACGAAGCCGACGCGCTCCTCGGGCGGACGCTGACCCAAGGGTATGCGGGCGTTCGAGTGCCCCTCCGCATCCGAGCCACTCTGCTTTCGCAGCAACGCACGCTCCGCCACGCTGTCGACGCCGAAAGTAGACGCCCGTCGGCAGCGGCCCATGCGGAGGTGGTCAAGGCGACTGAGCGCTTCGCGCTCGTGGTCGACGCGGTCGTTCGGGGAATGGGCGTACGCGATTCGCGTGACTCGGCGCTTCAGCTGGCCGACACGGCCGACGATCTGGCGCTGGGTGCGTCGC
Organism: uncultured Polyangiaceae bacterium; assembly: GCA_964628155.1. GTDB lineage: Bacteria > Myxococcota_A > Polyangia > Polyangiales > Polyangiaceae > Palsa-1150. Next base: position 7,252 of record CAZVPE010000010.1, read on the forward strand.
AGGACCAGCGTCCCAACGGCGGGCCATCGGATCCGCGGGAACGCGGGCGGCGGCTGATGGACGCGGCGACGACCGTGCTCTCGGGAGGGGCTGAGGCCATCAAACGGCTCGGAGCCCTGGGACGTGATCTGGGGGAGATTGTCGACGCGGACTTGCTTCGCGTGAAGCGTGCACGCGACGTGGCAGACTCCGTGCACGCGGAGCTGGCCGCTCGCGACTTGGCGGCGCGCTTGCGCGAGCCCGATCCTTCGTTCGGCGCGCGAGGCGGGAGCATGGGCCGTGCGGGGGGTGAGTCCGGCGGCGCGCAGAACACGGCCGGCGACGAAACAGGTGCGCCGGAAGACGCCGATCAGGCGTTTCAAGAGGCGGCCGGGAGCGTCGATCAGCTCGCGCAAGATCACGCGGGGGAGATCGCCAAGACTGAACAGGCGCTCGCCGCCGCGACGAGCGACGAGGAGCGCGAACAGCTCCGCCAAGATGCCAAGCGACACGCCGAAGCGATCCGCGAGGCCGCCAGCGCGCTCCCGAGCGTGGGCAACGGAAGCGATTCATGGACCAGCAAAGGGGCCGCGGCACGCGAGCTCGCCGAGCAGATGGCGCGTTCGCTCGAGCGCGCAGCGACGCAAGATGCGGTACAGAGCGGACGAAACGCGTTGGCCGCGCTCGACGAGGCGAAGAAAATGCTGCAAAAGGGCCCCTGGATGCAGGACCCGAGCGGCGAGGAAGCGCACCGGGTCGATGCGGTGCGGCGCAAGATCGACACGGAAGAAAAGTGGGTCGAACAAGCGCTCGATCAAATGCGCAAGCGCTCGTCCGAGCGCGCGCGCAAGCAGCTCCAGCAAGAGGCGGACGAGGAAGGCAGGCTTGCAGATCGGGCGCGAGAGCTCGCAGAGCGTGAGCGGGGACGAGGGTCTCTTCCGGAGAGGGCAGTGGAGTCGATCGACGACGCCGAGCGCGCCGCTCGACAAGCTGCCGAAGCGCTCCGCCAAGGAGATGGCGAAAAGGGAATCGATCGGCAGCACGAAGCGCAGCGCAGCTTGGAGGCCGCGAACGAGCAACTCCACGAGGATGACGAATCGAGTGGATCGCCGCAAAGCGGGGGCGAAGGCAGCGATTGGAAGACTTCGCCGGGGCGGGTGGACGTTCCCAAGCCGGGCACTGGCGGTCCCAAGGAGTTTCGCATGCGCGTGGTTCGAGGCTTGGGACAACCGTCGAGCGGCGCCCTCCGAGACGCAGTGCGTCGGTATGCCGAGGGCCTTCTCCGATGAATGCACGCTGGATCGCATTGGTTCTGCTCGCGGCCGCCCCGTTCGTAGGGAACCCGAAGTCGCGCGCACAATCCAACGTCGCGAAACACGCACGGGCGCTGGTCGCGGGGCTCGACTACGAAGAGGCGAGGGGAGAACTCGCCTCGGCTGATCCGGAAGACGCCACTGTTGCGATCGAGCGGGCGCGATTGGCGATCTACGAGCTCGACTGCGACGGCGCGGTCGCCATTCTCGGGCGACCGGAGTTGCAGAAGTCGAACGCCGGCGAGGAGCTGGCAGACATTGCGAGGGGGTGTCAGCGCGTGACGGCGGCGCTCGCCGTAGATGCCGACTCGCAGCGCGAAATCGAAGTGCGCTGGCAGGACGAGCACGACCGCGTCCTCGCGCCGCTCCTTTTCGATACCGTCGCCAGTGCCCGCGACATGCTCACCAGGGATTTGGGGGTCGACTGGCCGCGCCCTACTCGCATCGTCGTTGTCCGCGATCTTCTCTCGCTTTCGGCGATGACCGGTCTTCCCTACAAGAGCGCACAGACCACCGGCACCGTGGCCGTCGCGAAGTGGGGCCGCGTCACGTTGCTCAGCCCGCGGGCAAGCCGTCACGGCTATTCTTGGCGAGACACGGTCGCCCACGAACTCTCCCATTTGGCGGTCACGCGTGCGTCGCGCGATCGCGCACCTCTTTGGCTCCAGGAGGGTGTCGCAAAACGTGAAGAAGTGCGCTGGCGGGCGCCGGGCCCGTTCGACGACAACCCGCCCGCGGATGCGATTGTCGAGCACGGCCGGCAGCGAGGGTTGAGCTTCCCGCTCGACAAGCTCGGACCGAGCATCGCGATGCTTCCGAGCGCCGATGCAGCGACAGTCGCTTTCGCGGAAGTGGCGAGCTTCGTTCGGTTCTACGTGCAGACCCAAGGAGACCAAGCCCTTTCCAAGTTGTTGGCAGAGCTCAAGGACGGCAAGGAAACCGACGACGCTCTCGTTGCTGCGAGCGGCGTGAATTTGAAAGCGTGGGATACGAAGTGGCGAGCGCATTTGGCCTTGGAGCCCCGCGGGCCGGGACCAACTCTCTTGGGGCTCGATCCGGAACGACACGAAACGGAAAAGTGGGTCGAACTGCGGGACCGGTCGCGGCTCGCGGAGCTTCTTCTCGTACGCGGGCATGCGAACGAGGCGCTTGCCGAACTCGATCGCCTCGACGCCCGAATTGCGCGTCTGGACGCAGATCCAAGCGCCCGCTGGTTGCGCGGCCGCGCTCTGGAGGAAGCCGGAAGGCGAAAGGAGGCCGAACCGCTCATTGCCGATCCGTCACGGCTCACCTCTTCATTCGGACCGTGGTGGGCGCTTAGGGGCCGTTGGGAGCGCGTGGGCGGCGACGAACTGGCGGCAGGTCAGTCCTTCGGGGAAGCGGTCGCGGTCGATCCGTTCAACGTGGAGGCGGCGTGCGAGGGTGCCGAGCGGAGCGCGGTTCCGAAAGACGCAGACAAGGTACCGCTGTGCGATGCTGCCCGCGAGGCTACCGCAGATCCACCATTTGACGACGAATGACCGGACCGGTACCTGCAGCCCGACGGGGCAAAGGCCCGAGGGTTTGCGTGGCGAGATTGACCCACCGCGAGCCACGCGGCTAGCATTGGAATAGGGCGATTCGTCAGCAGCGAGCCCCGCACGAAGCCAGTCTCTCCGGCGACCGTAGGGCCGCCTTCCCCGATGAGCGCCGTCACCTACGCTACCGCCCAGCTCATTCGCGCTCTTCCGCGGGCACGCATCGGTAGCGCAATCGGGCGGCTGGCTGACCGGCAGTGGCCTCCGCGGGTGGCGCGTGCGGTAGTCGGCCTCTACGCGCGCCTTTACCACATCGAGTTTGGCGAGTGCCTCGAGCGAGAAGGATGGCCAAACTTCGATGCGTTCTTCACGCGACGTCTGCATGCACGCGATGTCGATCAAGACCCGCATACCATCGTCAGCCCGGCCGACGGGCGCATCGAAGCGACGGGGCCCATCCACGAAGGAGGCGCTTTCGTGGTCAAGGGACGGCCGTACGCGGTGGAGGAGCTCGTGGGTGACGACCGTGATGAGGCACGTCGCTTCGTGGGTGGCGGTGGGTGCGTCATCTATCTCGCGCCCCGCGACTATCACCGCGTGCACGCGCCGGTGGGCGGCACGATCCACCGCATTCGTTCGATGCCCGGGGATTACTTTCCCGTCAACGCCATTGGGATGCGACACGTGCCGAATTTGCTCTGCCGCAATAGGCGGGTGGCCATTGAGATCGATGCGGACGGGGACGCGGGTCGCGTGACAGTCATCATGGTGGTCGCGATGATCGTTGGGCGCATCACGACGCTCGGGATCGACGGGCGAGACGTACCCTACGGCGACCACGCCTTCGATCCGCCTCTTCGAGTGGGACGAGGCGACGAAATCGGCGTCTTCCACCTCGGATCCACGGCGGTGGTGCTCGTCGAGGAGCGAGCGGCTGGTCAATGGCTTGTCCGCGAGGGCCCCGTTCGTTACGGGCAAGCGATATTGCGCACAAGAGACGCGCGGGACCGGAGCCGCAGATGAGCGACCAACGGCGCGTCGGGCCAGCCCCCGAGTCGTTCGAGGCGGGGGCCGCGGCTGCCGAAGTCCACGTACCCGCCTCAGCGAACCCTGATTCCGGACGGACGCCGCTGCCTCCAGGCGATCCCGGTGCTCGCCGGAGGGCTCGCCTGACCCTTCGAATCCCTGATGACGAAGTCGTCCGTCCGCCGTCCATCGAGGCAGACCCTCCGCTCGTCGAAACTGCCCGTCGTCGCGTGGATTCGATCCCGCTCATGTCCGAAGACAGCGGCGCGCTTATGCCCACGAGGATCATCACGATTAATCCAGAGCCGACGCCGGGGTCCCGTGCTGGCGATATGGAAGTCCCCATCGCTCAACCGAGTGACGACGGCTTCGATGACGAGCCAACGCCTCTGGTCCGCCGGATCCAGCGCACGCCACCGCCATCGCCCGGCCCAGTCGTGCCAGTCACGCTCTCATTTCCTGATGCGTCCGGCCCCCCTGCCTCCGTGCCTCCCGCGACGACCCCGTCCTTTCCTCCGCCTGCCCCCATTCCTTCAAGCCGCGCGCCTTCGTTTCCCCCCGTTCAAGCGCGGGCGCCGTCGCCGCTGCCGGTTCCGCCGGCGCCAGGGCACTCGATCCCGGCGCCTGCCCAGCCCGTCTCGCACTCGATCCCAACCACCGTTCCGACTGGACCGTCGATGCAGGCGCCCGCCAAGCCGCCGCCCTCCCAGTCGATCCAAGCCCCGGCTCCGCCGACATCTCCTTCGCATCTTGCATCCACTCTACCGACTCCCCCGTCCTTCCCGGCGCCGCCCCCGGCCACAGAACCGCCCATCGGCGAGGTGCGCGGCGTTTCGGGAGAGGCGGAGCTCTCCCTTGATGACTTGCTAGCCCTGGAGGCCACCCCCTCGTACCCAGCAATTGTCGCGAGCGTACCGGCAGTTCGGCCCCGCCTTCCATCGCATCCCCCGGTGCCATCGTCGACCAAGAAAGCCGCGCCGGTGGAGCGGCCAAGCAAACCCCCGCTCGTTATCGTCCCACCGCATATGGGGAACCTGGCGCCCCAACCGCCCGAGGGCGCGACGTCGCGGCGCAAAGGGCGCTTCTGGTGGGAAGATCTCTTCAACGACGATTACCTGCGGGCAACGGAGCGACTGACCGAGGAGCAACTCCAGCGCGAAGTGCACTTCATCGAAGAGAGCCTCGGAATTGAGCGCGGAGGCGCAGTGCTCGACCTAGCCTGCGGGACGGGACTACACGCGATCGAGCTTACGCGACGTGGCTACCGTGTGGTTGCGTTCGATCTTTCGCTAGCAATGCTCGCGCGCGCCGGCGACGAGGCACAGGAGCGGAACGCCAAGCTCAACTTCGTGCAAGGCGACATGCGCGAGATGACCTTCGTGGAACAATTCGACGGCGTGTACTGCTGGAACACGAGCTTCGGCTTTTTCGAGGAAGAAAAGAATGCACTCGTGATCGACCGGATCCACGATGCGCTCAAAGTCGGGGGGCTCTTGCTTCTCGATGTCCTCAATCGCGATTTCATCGTCCCGCAGTCGCCTTCGCTCGCCTGGTTCGAGGGCGACGGCTGCGTATGCATGGACGAAATGGTCGTGGACTTCATCACGAGCCGGATGAGGGTCAAGCGGACGATGATGCTCGACGACGGGCGTTCGCGGGAAATCGAGTTTTCTATCCGAGTCTATAGCTTGCACGAACTTGGCAAGATGTTGCACGATCATGGCTTCAAAGTCTGCGAAGTGACCGGCCGCATCGCGACTCCGGGGGTGTTCTTCGGGCACGAGTCGCCGAGGACGATCATTCTGGCGGAAAAGCGGTAAGGAAGCTTCCGGTGGCCGTACGAAAAGTCGCCTCCATCGGCCATCCCGTCCTGCGGCAAGTTGCTCGCGGGATCAGCCGGGAAGAGCTCGCGTGCGAGAACACGCAGCGCATCATCGACGATTTGGTCGAGACGATGCGCGATGCGAACGGAGCTGGCATCGCAGCCAATCAGGTTCACGAAGGGATTCGGGTTTGCGTGATCGAGATATCCAACAATCCACGCTATCCATACAAGCCTAATTGGCCGCTCACGATTCTCGTCAATCCGGTCCTTGAACCAACCATGGACGAGACCTTCCTCAATTTCGAGGGATGCTTGAGCGTCCCGAACTTGCGCGGCCAGGTGCGCCGGTTTACCGGCGTGCGGGTGCGCGCGTGGGATCGGGCTGGCAACGACATCGACTTCGAAGTGAAGGGGCTGACGGCCGGGACCTTCCAGCACGAGCTCGACCACCTTGACGGCATGCTTTTCGTAGATCGCGTGTCGGACACACGCACGCTCTGCACCTGGACGGAGTTCGAACGATTCTTCCGAGACGCTTTCATCGAACAGGCCAAGGCACTGGTGGCTCGGTTTGGTGCGTGAGGGCCATATCACTCTGAAGAGGAGTCGAGCGTTTCGTAGCGAACGCTGACGACCGTGAGCTCGACTTGCTCCAGCGCTGCTTCCTCCGTATCGCCGAGCTCCAGGATCCGAGGACCATGGCGCTCGGGGGGAGGGCGATGAAAGACCACCGAATCGCCGGCGCACTTCTTTAGTAGAGCGCGACCGAGCGGCGACCGCCACGAGATGTAACCCTTGTCGAGGTCGACTTCGTCTTCCCCGACAATTCGATATCTCGCGTGCTCGCCCCGTACGTCCTCGATTTCAACGAACGCGCCAAAGAATGCAGCCTTGACGGCATCGGCCGGTGGCTCGACCACGGTAGCGCTTTCCAGGCGCTTCGTAAGCCAATGCATGCGGCGATCGATCTCGCGGAGCTTTCGTTTGCCGTAGATGTATTCGGCATTCTCGCTTCGGTCGCCCTGTGCTGCCGCGTCGGAAACTTCTTGGACGATCTTTGGGCGCTGCTTATTACGTAGGTCTGCGAGCTCCGCCTGAAGCCGCTTCGCGCCCTGGCGCGTGATGTAGTTCGGGCGACCTTCGTTCATCGGCGAGCTCAAGCGAGTTCGAGGTTATCGGGCGCAGCCCTCAACTTGGAAATAGTAGCTGACCAGGTCTCTTTCCCTATAGCGCTGGGCTACGAATCGAAGCACGCGCCGGAAGGGCCAGATCCGGCAAATCTCATCCGGGCGCGAGCGAGAGGGGACAAGCATCGCCCATCGCGCGGGGTCCGCCGCATTCGGGTCCACCCATCGGGCAAACAAATGCCGGGCGAACAGTTCGCTGAGAAAGGCTCCGTGGCGCATCACCTCTCGCTCGTCCTCGGCTGTGCGCACGCGATCGGCCACGAGCGTTTCGCACAGATGGCGCTGAGCCGTTTCGAGACCTTCGACATCGCTTCGCAGCTCGACTCCGTAGCGCATACGCAGCTCGCGGCCGAGTTCGCGGGCAAGGTAAGTGCACGTCAGCCGCGCCGCAGAAGCGCTTCGTGGGATCTCATCGTGCGGTGGCGGTTCATCTCCCATCCCGGGCGGAAGGCTAAGAGTCTCCACCGTCTCGACCGCCATGTGAGTTTCACCCGGAACGGATTCGGACCAGTCGGCGCGTGGCTCGATCACGAGGAGCGGAAGCGAAAGATCGGCGACAAGCGAAAGTGCCGGCTCACCGGCGGTTCGAGCGTGCTCGTGGGACGTTCTCGAACCGTAGGCGCGCATCGGAGTGTCGCTGGCGCCGTCCAGTTCGGTTCCCGACGGGGTCAGCGGCGGCTTCGGAATGAGAGGCACGCCGCCCTCGGGCGCGGTGGTAGCGCGACCGGTTGCATCAAGCACTTCTCGCGCACGAATCCGCAGCGAATCGCATGCTGCCGAGTCCTCTAGAAGATCGCGAGCAAACGCGTGCGCCTGACGTACCTCGCCCGCCGCAGCCCACGCTTGGGCCGCTAGAAGTTGCAGCTCGTGAAAGGCGGACATCGAAGTGGAGAGTGCCGAGACGCGCTCGGCTATGGGTCGCGCCTCTTCGGTCCTAGAGATGAACGCCACGCGGTCGCGCAAATAAGTCGTCGCCGGCAGCCGCCCACGTCGCTGCTCGATTGCGGCGAGTCGCTCGAGTACCCCTTCGGTCTCCCCGACGGACAGCTTCATTTCGAGCGCCCACAACTCGGCGTCGACCAGCGGTCCTCGCAAGGGCGGCTGCCGCGCGCCGAGCGCTGCTTCAATCGAAGCCACGCGATGGCCGGCCCCCGGCAAGAGCGGAGCGCGAGCCCGCAACCAGCTGATGACTTCCTGACGAGTGGGCCCGCTTTCGGATGCCATGCGTTCCCGCGCTTGCTTGAGCCCCGAAAACGCGCGCAATAAGTCGCGCGGCTCCTTCACTTGCGCTCGCTTGAAGGTGCGTTCGCCGGGCCGTCGCTGGGCGGTCAGCTCCGTCGTGGAGAGCACCAGCGCCTCTTCGTGCGGGCGCTCCGAGAGAATTGCGGCAAGAAAAAGGGCCTGCAGGAGATTCGCGGCGCGGACGGGTTCCAACTCCGCAGAGAGGGCGACGACGAGCGCAGGGAGATCCAACCATGCTCCGGAGTATCGCTCCGACGCCGGGTCGTAGCTGCGGCCATCGAAGAGCTCGGATGCGCCCAGCCGATCAACGATGTGGCGTACCGCGGCTCCTCGCGCGAAAGCTCGTGCTATCCAAGGCCGGGTCACCGCGACCGCTTCGTCGGCCAGACTCCGCGAGAGCCCGAAGTGAGAAAGTCGTGCCGTCGCCTCGCCTACGGTGGTGCGATATCCGGTCTCGCGAATCGCTCCCGGGCCGGTTGCCGAGAGCTCGATGTCACCGGCATCGAATAGGGCGTACTCAGCCCCAAGCATCCCGTCGTCAGCGACGACGATGACGATTCCCCCGAGCTCGAGCGTGCAACGCGACATGATTCTCAGTACCCGTCGAAGGACTGCCTACCCCCGCAAGGCGACGAGTTTCGAAGGGCAGGGGATGAGGCGAACCAGTAATCTACCCCAGTTGATGCGGGTTTCGGAAGGCGCCTCGCCCTCGACACGACCTGTGCACGACGACCTCTTGACCACCTCACTCCGCAGGTGATGCTTCGACGAGACCGCGACTCTTTTTCGCCCTGGAGGCCTTGCGAGCTTCCCCGAGGAGCCTCGCGTCCAGCTTCACGCGCTCGACGAGCTCCGGCGCTCGTTCAACAACGCCCTTCACCACGCTGGAGACGATGTGCGGCGACTGGCGCGCCAAGTCGACAGACCTCTCACCGACGCCGGTCAGCCGCGCCTGCCATCGCTGAAGGCGCGTCTTCGTAATGTAGGGCGCTACGGCCGCCACAACATCCGCCGAGTTGCCAGCATATGCGTGCGGAGCCTTGTAAAGCGGGCTCGCGAACCGCGGACTCGCGTCCAAGAAAGCCTTGACTTGATCGCGTGTCACGCCGTGGGCGTCGAGCGCCCGCTCGTACTCGGCCAGGGCCACCTGTTTCGCTTTGAAAAGGTACATCTGAACGCGCGAGTAAAAGTTTACGCGACCGTCGCCGCTGGTCTCCACCGGGCAATAAATGGTTCCCGGCAACTTCTCGGTGATGGCCGACTGCACGCCGTCGGATACTCCGGCGCTCGGCATGCAACCGAACGGCTTCACGCTGAGCGTCATGTGCGCCTTGGAGTGGAGGGTATTCATAATGAGTTTGCCAACTTCCATGTGGCCTTCGCCCCCGCGCAGGTCATTGTTGTAGTATTCGTGGCTGACCTGCGCGATTTCGTCCATGTTTGGAAGCTTGTAGCCGTAGAGGCCCATCGTATGAGCGAACGTTTGAAAGAGCGCCCGGATCGCGACGCCTGCACCGGTCAGCCCGGCAAGCTTCTTGGCGACGCCGAACACGTCTCCGTCCATATGCGCCAGGCCCTTCTTGGCTGCGTCCGCCCCGCGCAAGTTCGCTCGGTCCTTCGTGTCGTGTGTCCCCTCCCAAACGGTGTATAAAAGCCACGCGGTCACGAGCTGAATGTCGGCTTCCGCGCCCTCGCTCTCCAAAAAACGCTGAAGCTGGTAGTTGCCGTCGCCCTCGGTGGTCATGGCCCAAAATTCGCCGATGATGCTCACCTTCGGCTTAGGAATTGTCCTGTCGACCCTCACACTCTCGAGAATGGGCCGGCACCGCCAGAGCGCGAGCAAGATGTTGGTCCTGGCTTCCAGTGCCTCGTAGATGATTTCCTTGCACGCGGAAAGGGCCCGGTCGGTGTCGCCGGCCGTTACCTCGTAAGGCCGAATGCGATAGCCAAGTGCATTGAGGACATCGCCGGCGACGAGTGCTTTGACGATGGCCCAGAAGAACGCCGGGTTGAGCTCAAGGCCCGATTCTTCGCCAGTCGCTTGCTTCAGTCCTCCGGTCTGCTGGAAGAGCACGACCTTGAACCCATCGAAGCCTGCATCGCGGAGCGCCTTGCGGTATTCGGTCACATACATCCCGAAGCGGCACGGCCCGCACGCCCCCGCAGTCAGAAATACGTACTTGTCAACGACCTCTTTTGCTGTCATCCCGTGCTTGTCGCGGAGCGTGATCAGGTACTTCACAAGATTTCCGACTGTAAAATACGTCGGATTGCACTGTCCGCGGTTGCCGAACTCCTTGCCTACTTGAAGGCCCTCGTTGGTCGGACACTCCAGCATTTGGACGTTGTAGCCGGCGCCGCGGAGGCCGGCTTCGACGAAGTAGTCGTGGGCCACCGTCAAGCCGCCGACGAGCATCGTGATTTTGGCCTTCTCCCTCTTCGTGAAGGTCAGCCCCGCCATATCCTCGACCCAGTGGTCGATCTTCGTGTCGAGCCCGAGGCGCCTACGCTCCTCTTTCTCGAACTTCTTCAGCTCCGCGTCCATGTCGATGAGCGGGAGCGACACTTTCTGCAGACCGACGACATTGCTTTGCATGGACATTTTCAAATCTCCCAGCCTTAGAGTACTTGCAAGGGGACGACGCCGTCGGGCGTCTTCTTGCCGAGTCGAACGATGCCGCCGTGGACTCGGGAGCGCGCTTCGGGCGGTTCAGCGGGCGGTTCGTAAGCCTTCAGGCGCGCGCGAAGTTCCTCGAGCTGCGCGTCGACAGCCGAGTCACGCTGATTGCGCGCCTCGAGCTGTTGCTGACGGAGCGACAATAGCTCGAGGCGCTTGAGATCGAGAGCGTTGCGGAGTGCTCGGGTGCGCTTGCCTGCGTCTTCGAGGCGCTCCTCGTGGAGTTTGAGCGCATGCGCGTAGGTCTTGACGCGAATCTTTATGGAGCCCGAGGGCTTGTTCGCGTCTATGTCGTGGAGCGCCGCGTACGGCGTCTTGCTCCGGTCGACGATGGCATCAATTAGCCCGAAGGTGGGGGCATCGTGCCCGCATTTAAACGACGAGAGATCGAGCACTACGACGTTCGGGTGGTGCGCCGCGAAACTCGCCGCCCACACTTTCTGGGCGCTGTTGACCGAGTAATTCTCTGGCCAGACATGATTGAGCTCGAGTGGGCTCTTGATGAGCCCAGCTTCCAGCTCTTCCCGGTAGTAGCGATCGAGGTAGGTCCGGTCTTTTGGGATTGAACGCACCGAAAGGATCGGATATCCGAGCACCTGAAACTCCTCCGGAATGCCGTGGTTGAGCCCCGGATCGGAATGGTACGGCCGGCCGATCATCAAGATTGCGACACGATCCTCTGCCTCGACCGTTTCGAGAATGGCGCGTCCCTTGGCTTCCAGGTCTTTCTCGAACGCCGTCATTGCCTTCCAAGCTTCCGCACACGCAAAGTCATTCTCGTCTTCGGTGATCCCAAGGCGGGGGCCGAACGTGTCGAACATCCGCCGCGCCATGAGGGTGGGCTCCGTGAACGACAACGAGGGGTCGAGGAACTCGATGCCCCTTGTTGCGAAGAAGTCGACTTCCTTGGTGAAGGCCGCCTTCATTACGTCAGGTGTGCCGGCGACGATAGGACAGCTGGCATTGTCCATGGTATCGCTCACGAAATTGTGAACATGCGTGAGAATAGGAAAGAAAATGTATCTTAGAGCCTTCTTAGCTTCAGGGTCGTGCGCGTGAAACAGCAAATGATGGATATGGGCTTGAGCAACTTTGCTCGGGTAGCACGGGTCGATCGATCCGTACTTCCCGCCCTCAACCCACATCTCTTCGGTAGTGGCGTCGCTGAAAACGACACATTGTTTCGGGATCCCGATCGCCTCGAAGTAGGTACGAAACCATGGCGCGGTCGAGTACAGGTTGAGGACGCGCGGGATGCCGATGCGCACCTTTTTCCGCTGCTCCCAGCTGTCTTTCGATGAGCGACGGAACGGTCTCACGACTTCGATTCGTCGGACGCCGAAAATTCCCTTCTTGAGCTCGATATCCTTGACCGGTGCCCCTTCGGCCGGCATCGGTGCGCTCTCGTAGAAGTGGAGAAACGCCCTCTTCGACTCGTAATCGACGATATTCGGGAACTCCTGGGCGATCTTCTTCCGATCCGCCACCAGCGCCAGCATCGCTTCTTTCGACTCGACGGTGCCCTTCTCGCAGCTGAATCCCGCGATGTAGCGACTCGTGCTGCTGTCCGGCCGCTTGGTGTCGATGAAAGTGCGCTTGCACTCATTCGGGCAGAAGTGACATACCGTGTCGGCGTCGTTCTTCGACGTATATTCGAGGTTGATCGCCGCATCGATCCCGATGAAGCCAGAGCCGCCTTTTCGCTTGACGACGCGCAGGGTTTCCATAGCGGCACCTATGGCTCCCGCCTCGCCCGTGTGGGGGTGCACGAATACTTGCGCGCCGGGTACCCGCTCCTTGATGTAGTCGACCTGCGCCTTGACCGCCGCGAGATTGTACTGCGTGCCGCCTTGAAGCACGTACTTGGTGCCGAGGGCGGCCAGGCGCGGGATCTGGACGACGTATTGCCAAACGTTCTTTGGCAGGACTTGCGCGAGGCCGGCAAGCATCTCCTCTTTGGAGAAGCCCTCCTTCTGAAAGTTGACGCGATCGGTGTCGAGGAACACCGCGCATCCGTAAGAGAACTTCGGTGCGAGTTCGGCCTTGAACGCGACGTCGGCGAAGTCGGCCACCTTCACACCGAACGAGTCGGCGGTGGCTTGGAGGAGCGTTCCGTTTCCTGCGGAACAGCTGTTCGAGAGCCGAAAATTATTGATGTCCCCGTTCTTCATGAAAAGTACTTTGATGTCCTGGCCGCCTATGTCGCAGATGACGTCGACGTCGCCGAAGAAGTGGACAGCGCTCAACATGTGGGCGACCGTCTCGACGATATTGACGTCGGCGTGGACACACTCCTGCAGCACGTCGGCCGCGTACCCGGTCGCACCAAAGCCCATGACCTCGAGCTTCGCTCTCTGGTCCACCTCTACGTAGTCTCGTAGCTGGGTAAGGAGCTCTTTCGTGTCCTGGATGGGGTTGCCTTTGGAGAGCTGGTACGCTTTGCAAAGGATGCCGCCGTCCTCGTAGTCCACCAGCACGGCCTTCGAGGAGGTCGAACCCCCGTCGAGACCGACGACAGCGCGAACGACTTCGCCCTCCGAGAAACGTTTCGGATGAAACGTGGGGACGCGATAGAGCTCTCGGAACTCGTCGAGCTCTTTCTGGGTTTTCGAGAGCGGCGGGCCCGCCGTTTCCCCCAGGCGCGCCTTTCGACCCGTGGTGATGTAGTCGTTGAGCGGCTCGAGCGTGGTGAGCACACCGACGTGCTCCTCTTCATGCAAGCCGTATAGAACTGCTCCCAACGCAGCGTAGTATTGGGCGTTCTTGGGAACGAAGATAGTCTCTTCGATCGGACGGTCCCTGGGCCAGTCGTAGCCGCGCTCGTCCCACGTCTGTGGAATGCGCAATCGCCAGCACTCTTGGAGAAAAGGCAGATATGTATTCGGACCGCCGAGGAGCAGCACTCGGTGCTTGAGGGTTCCGCCTCGGGTGAGCACGCTGAGATTTTGAAGGACGATCGCGTCGGCGAGTGAGCAGAGGACTTCGTTGGAGGGGATCCCGCTTTTGATCAAATTGACGATGTCGGTCTCGGCGAACACCCCGCACTTCGCGGCGACGTGATGCAGCTTGCTGGCATCGAAATGGAGCGCCGTCACGAACTCCGGCGGGGCGTTTACCTTGAGGAAGCATTTGTCGATGGTGGCGCCCGTGCCGGAGGCGCACTTGTCGTTCATCGACGCATTCGGGGTTTTTTCCCCCGTCTTTGCGTCCACCTTGAACATAATGATCTTCGCGTCCTGGCCTCCGAGCTCGATGACGGAGCCGACGTCGGGGTGAAGGTGCTCGACCGCGAGGGTCACGGCGTTAACCTCTTGGACGAACTTCCCACCGGTTGACGCGCAAAGCGGCGCGGCGCCCGAGCCCGTCAGGAACATGCGCCAGCCAGCGCCCGGGTGATCGTGGAACGTGCCCAGGATCGTCTGCAGCATCGACAGGACGTATTCCGGCTGCTTGGTGTGGTGCCGCTGATAGTCGCTCCAAAGAATTGCCTTGGTCGCCGGATCGACGACGACGGCTTTCACCGTCGTGGATCCCACGTCCATTCCGATCGCTAGCTGCTTTCGGCCGCTCGTTGTCATGTGCGGTCCTCTCCGGGCACTAGACTGGCGTGTCAGTCACCAACACCTAGCCCGAACCGCTCGCGGAGGAAAGGTCTATTTGGCAGCCGAGAGCGCGTCCAATTCCCGCCCCTTTTGCTGAAAGTGGCGCAAGTGGCCGCTCCCGTGTGGCTTCTTTCGCTGTCACGGGGCCATGTCCGACGGGGTTTGGGCCAACTGACACGAGTGTCAGCGATGCCGGCATGGTAGTGTCCGGCACGTCGCGATGGGTAAGGTCGAGCGGCGGCAGCAAATCCTGAACCATGCACGCGATGTCTTTGCGCGGCGCGGCTATCACGACGCCAAAATCGAAGACATCGTCGCAGCGGCCGGGATTGCCCGCGGCACGTTCTACCTCTACTTCAAGGACAAGCGCGCAGTCTTCGAGGAGATCGTCGACCGAGCGTTCGCGCAGATTGCGATGGCGATCGTGCGAGTCGACCCGAATGATCGTGGCCGAACGGTCGCCGACCAAGTACACGAGAACACCCGACGTATCGTTGGAACGCTTCTCGAAGACCGGCCCACGACGAAGATTCTTCTCAGCGATGCGGTCGGCCTCGACCCGTCGTTCGATCGAAAGCTCCAGTCATTCTACGAGGTCGTCGAGAATCTTCTCAGTGAGAGCTTGAGGGAGGGGCAAACTCTTGGCGTCGTCGCGCCGGGCGACGCACGCATGTTCGCCTATCTCATTCTGGGCGCAATGAAGGAGATTCTCTACCAGGTCGTCCGTCGAGGGGCGGACTACTCCGAGCAAGAAGTCGTGCACGGGATCTACGATTTTCTCGGCCAGGGGTGCCTTCGCATCCACGGGCCATCCAAGAAAGGGAGAGGAAAGGCTGTCTCCATCAAGCATGGACGCAGGGTTACCCAGCAGGATGCAGCCCGGGTAGCCGCGGTTCGTGGGAGCGGGTCAAAAACTTCCAGAGGATGAGCGCGGCGGACAGCGCAGCCTGGGCGAGTATACCGATTCGATCGGGGTAAATCCCAAGTAGCTCGACGCGCAATGATCCCAATGGATAGGACGGGACTAGCCCGACTTCTTCGAACGAGTGGATTCCCTGACCTAGAAGAACGACCGCCGTAGCGACCAGTACAAGGGTGGAAACTTTGAATAGGGTTTGCATCGGCAGGCGCAGGCCGAGCCGGTCGACCGCGACCACGAGAGCGACGAGCAAGAGGGCGCCAGCCGATGCCCCCCAAACAACCGCCGATGGTGCGTCGATGGACAAAGCCTCGAGAAATACCGCCGTCTCGAAGCTCTCGCGGAAGACGGCGAGGAACGCAATCGCGAAGAGGCCGACCGCACCTCCATCGAGCGCGCCTCGGGTTCGCTCTCGAAGTTCCCCCATCGTCTTGCGCGTGTTCGATCGCGCGTTGAGCCACAGCGCCGCGTGAAGCAGCATCGCAACGGCAACGAAAGCCAGACAGCCTTCCAGTTTCTCGTCCATCGCCCCAGCCAGAACCTTGCGCCCGAGCACGAAGACGATGGCGCCGACCACGAGGGCGGACGTCCACCCGGCGTGGACGAATCGGGCGCGAGACACTTGCTTTCGCTTCTTCAGTACAGCCAGCAATGCGGCGACGATAACCGCCGCCTCGAAGCCCTCGCGCAAAATTACCAGTAGAGCAAACCAGAACGCCGATCCCTTCGCGGCGACAGCACGCGCCCCCGAAGCGCGCTCGAGGAGTGCAGTCAGGAGGGCCGCGTCCCCCTGGGCATTGGGATCGCCCTGCTGAAGCGCTGCCCGGGTGGTCGTGAAGGTTGCCTCGAGCTGGGTGAGCGCTTCGGGATCCCGGGCACGCAGCCAAGGTTCTATCGGCTCGACGTCGTTAAGATAGGCGTCGAGGATGGCCCTCTCAGCGCCGGCACGGTCGCGGCTGGCCAAGCGGGCAGCGACCTCGACCTCCGAGCGGGCGGCAGCGAGGAGGGCGGGCGCGTCCAGGGGCGTGGACCTTCGCCTGAGGCAGGGAACTTCGTGTCCCCCTGCCGCCCTCGTCAGTTCGTCGTCGGTTCGATTGGCGAGGTCGTCGAGTGACATCCGCGGCGGTGCGTGGTCGCAAGCGGGCTGACGCAGCGAGAACAAATAGAACGCAAGCGCCCACCGCTGCCGTTCGTCCAGACTCGCGAACGCGGGCATCGACGTGCCCTTGATCCCGAATCGAATGACGTTGAACGCCTTGAACGGCGTGAGATTCGCCATCACGTCGGTCGAGTGGAAGCTCGCTGGCTTCGGATTGAGGGCAGCGGCGGCCGGGCCGTCGCCATGACCCGAAGCGCCGTGACACCCGGCACATGCTTGAGCAAAAAGCTCCGCGCCCTGCTCGAGATCCGGTGGCATCGAGGGTTTTCGCGAGATCCCCGCTCCGACGATGATATCGTCCGCCAGCGACGCGCAGTCAGCGCTCACCCCGGCTGGGTCGGACCCTTGCTGCACGCGGGCATCAATCGACTCTACGCGCGCTGCGAATGGAGTGGCTTCCATCGATCGCTTGGCCAACGAAAGCGCATCGCGCGAAAGTGACCGCTGCTCCGAGAGTTCACCAACGTCTTTCGAGGCGACCGCGGCTGGGTAGTCCGACTCGAGGTATTGAAGAATACCCACCAGCTCTTGTTCTGGCCCTGGCGCCTTCTGAGTGGACGGAACCGGGCGGGCGACCAGAAACGCAAGAAAAAAGAACAGGCCGGCCACGGACGCGCCGATGAGGGTGAGTCGCACGATGTACCTGATGTTGAAAGTCGCGTTCAAGTCGACCTATTATGGGCAGGAATCAGTCGCTCGACAAGCTGCGGCGCGCCAAAAGACCTGGCCGCCGCCGCAGAAAGCACCGGCGGCACGGCGTGCCGCGCGCGGCGAGCTCGCTTGCTCGTTGCAGATGGGACGTCACGATTTCTCTCACGAGAGCTGGAAGGAGAAGGCATGGGCCCCCACCGCGTTCATGAGAGACACGATCACCTGCACAAAGAAGGTTGCGGCCACCCGATCGTCGATCACGATGGTCACCGCGACTACCTACACGATGGCCACCTTCATCACGGTGAGGGTGACCATTTCGAAGAACACATCATCGCCGTGAGCGAGAGAAACCCGGACGCGTGCACGCAGGGTCACGATTGCGGAGCACACTCCGGCCTCCATCGTCACGGTCCCGGCTGCGGTCACGACGCCATTCCACACGGCAAGCACGTCGACTACGTGGTCGACGGTCACTTGCACCATCCCCACGAGACGCATTGTGACGACCATGGGACGGTGGCGATACGGGTCCGCTAGCGACCACCGGCGTATCTAGCGAGGGCGTGCTCACGTCGGTCGGGCGTTTGCACAGACGACCGACAGATGACTCGAACCACCCTCGCGGCCGTGCTCGACTGGTTCAGCGTTCCCGAGTTTGTGATGACTCTCCGGCGAAACGCGCCGATGTGGCTCACCGTCCTCACGTACCATCGCGTCGCGCCCGCGGGGGCGGCATCGACGCTCGACGACGGCGTCTTCGACGTGACACAAGGACTGCTCGAAAGGCAGCTGTCTTTCGTATGCCGCTGGTTTGAAGCCGTCGGACTGGACGACCTGCTCCTCTTCGCGCAAGGCCGGAAGCGTCTGCCAAATAATGCGGCTCTCGTCACGTTTGACGACGGGTACCGTGACAATCACGACTTCGCGCTCCCCATTCTGAGGCGATACGGCATTCGCGCGACGTTCTTCGTGGCAACGGACTACGTCGAGCGACGCCGATTGTTCTGGTGGGACCGGATCGCCCTGGCGATGAAGCGGTCGGTCCTGGACCGGATCGAGATCGACTATCCGGAGCGCACGGTGCTGCCGCTGGCCGGAGCATCGGAGCGTTCGAGGTCGATTCGACGCGTGCAGCGCTTCGTCAAGATCACGCCAGGGCTCGATCTCGAACGATTCATGAGCGGCGTCGAACGGGCAGCCGGCGCTCGGCTCGAACCGCCCGAGGAACGGTCCTTGGCAGACGAAACCGTCATGACTTGGGACCACGTCGTCGCGCTACGCCGCGCGGGAATGGACGTGCAGTCTCATACCCAAACGCACCGGGTGCTCCAGACGCTCGACGCCGCACAACTCGCGCAGGAGCTCCGCGGATCGCGCACCGCCCTCGAGAGGGTGCTCGGCGAGCCGGTACGCGCGATTTCATACCCGGTGGGTAACCCGGTCAGCTCGACGCCGCACGTCCGCCGAGCCGTCCGACGGGCGGGGTACGAATTGGGCTTCTCGAACGGCACGGGAATGAGCGTGCTGCACGCGTTCGACCCCCTCGATGTTCGGCGAGTCTCGATGGACCTGTCGCTGGGCGATCGCTACTTCAGAGCGGCCCTGGCGCTCCCGTGGCTGGGGTACTGAACATGCTGCGCGCTCGCCTCATCGACGATCTCGCCGAGCTCGAAGGTCTCGCGCCCCGGTGGCGAGGCCTGATCGCGGTCGCCTCTCACGCGCAACCGGTGCACACGCCCCTGTGGCTTCTCGCGTGGTGGCGCGAGTTCGGGCATGCCGACGGGCGACAAATGCGGGTCGTGATCGTGGAAGAGGACGGCCAACTGGTGGGCCTCGTCCCGCTCGCAAGACGAATGGCGACACATCGGCCTGGCATTCCGGTCCGCCGTCTCGAGCTTCTTGCGACGGGCGAGCAGGAGCGCGACGAAATTTGCTCGGAATACGTCGGTGCACTGGTCGAACGAGGCAAAGAAGCCGAAGTGGCGCGTGAGACCACCAGGGTCCTGTGCGACGGTGTTCTTGGCGAGTGGGACGAACTTCGGATGACGGCGATGAGCGGCGACGATCCGCTGGTGCCAGCGTTCGTCGTCGCGCTGCGCGCGAAAGGCATCGCAGTGACGAGTGGACAGAGCGGCGAGTGTCCGTACGTGCCCCTGCCGCCCACTTGGGAGGAGTATCTCCGAGCGCTTGGCTCGACGCGGCGTTACGCAGTGATGCGAAGTCTTCGCGAGCTCGACAAGTGGGCCGGCCGGAACAACTGGGAGCTCTGCCGAGCCCGAACGCTGTCAGAACTCGCAGAGGGCAAGCGCATTCTGTGGGCTCTGCACCGCGAGCGCTGGGCCGCGTCCGGCCGCAACGGAGTCCTCGCGAGCACCCGGTTCACGCGATTTCACGACGAGATCATGCCCCGGCTTCTCGCAGGCGAAGACGGCATTTCACTGGAGTTGCAATGGCTGCGAGCGCGTGGGGAAGCCATTGGGGCGACGTACTCTTTCGTGTACGCCGGAAGAGTCCAATTCTACCAGAGCGGTCGTCGTGTAGACGTTCCAAAGGCGATTCGCCCGGGCATTGCAATGCACGCACTTTCGATTCGCTCCAGCATCGAGGAAGGGCGCACGGAGTACGACTTTCTCGGCGGAGCATCGCGGTACAAGCGTGACCTCGCGCTCGCGACGCGACCGCTCCTCACCCTTCGCGCCACGGCGCCCGGCCTTCGCGCTCGTGCAGTGGAAGCGGCGCGATCGTTGGCCGAACGCGCGATGGGGCAGTTTCGCTCGTCGAAAGGGATGGGCGCCGTGAAGCAGCGAGCCCTCGATTGAGACACCTTGGCTCGCGCCACCCACGGGGTCGCTCGGTCGCCGCAAACGCCGCGAGCGGAGCAGCCTGGACGATTGCGACCGGCGTCGGGTCCCGTGGCCTTGGCTTGATTGGCACGCTCGTCCTCACCTATTTGGTAGCGCGGGACGAGCTCGGAGAGGTTTCCGATGCAGCGATTGCCGTCGTGCTGGCCAACCAGTTTTCCACGGTGGGCGCAGGGCAATACTATATCTCGCGGCCCACGGCTGGCCGTGACGTTGCCTGGCACGCAACCGTCCTGCACGTTTCCCTCGGTATCGCGGCTCTGCTCGCAGTGCTCGCGCTGCAGCACCCACTCTCTGTGTGGCTGAGAGCACCGTCGCTCGAACGATTCCTCCCCGGGCTGCTCCTTTCAGGTCTGCTCGAGCGGTTCGCCTACATGCCCGAGCGCGTTCTCGCCCGGGGCATGCGTTTTCGGTCAATCGGCCTCTGTCGCACCGCAGGCGAAGTCGCCTATACGGCGGCGTCGGTGGGTAGTGCTGCATTGGGTTGGGGGGGAATGTCGATCGTCGCGGGGAATCTCGTGCGCAGCGTCGTGCGGCTCGCTGCAATGGCTGGGTCAGTTCCGCCCTCCGACTGGCTCTCCCGTACGGCCCTTTCAGCGAAGACCCTGGGCGACATGCTGCGGTTCGGTCTGCCCATGTCTATTGGAGTGGGAGCGGGTTTCGCGTCGCGCCGAGTCGACAATGCCATCGTCTCGAGTCTCTTCGGCCCCGATGTTGTCGGAGCTTACAATCTCGCGTACAACGTCGCTGACGCGCCAGCCGTGCAAGTTGGAGAGCAAATCGGCGACGTTCTACTCCCATCCTTTTCTGCGATGAGCCCCGAGGAACGAAGGGCGGCGCTGGTGCGCTCAACCGCCCTCCTGACGCTCGTGACATTTCCGTTGTCTGTCGGTCTGGGTGCCGTGGCACCGTCCCTCGTCAGGACACTTCTCAGGCCGGAATGGAGCGACGTGGCGCCGATGTTGTCGCTCCTTTCCGCCATGAGCGTCGTCCGACCGGTGGGTTGGACGATCTCGTCATATCTGCTGTCGCGAGACTGCCCTCGCCTCGACGCCGCCCTTGAAGTGCTGAAGCTTGTTTCTCTTGTCGTACTCCTTCTCACGGTGGGACGTAAGGGACCGCTCTGGGCGTGCGCGGGCGTAGGCCTCGCCTTCACCATTCACGCGGCGGCGAGTATGGCGGTGTTGCAAACTCTTGATGGGGTCACGGTCGCCCTGTTGGCGTCCAAATGCGTGCCGCCGCTAGCGGCGTGTGTGCCGATGGTCGCTTCGGTGATGGTCACTCGACTGGGCTTTGCCGCAGCGGGGATTCACGTTGGCGCCGTGTCGCTGGTTGCCGAAATCACGGCCGGCGCCGGGGCCTATGCTGCGTCGGCGATCGTTCTTGCACGGTCCGCTTCTCTGGACCTGCTCGGGCTGGCGCACCGGGCATGGGGAACGCCTATCCCTAGGCTGCTCTCTCCATTCCAAGACAAGCCATAAGAGGCCTTACCAGCGACCCTCGTCGACGGAAAGAACCGTTTCTTCGAGTGACTTCCCCGGGACGAAGCCCAGGACCTGCCGCGCGCGGCGGTCGTCGACCATGCAAACGTACCGAATGTGATCCAGCTCCGGCGGTGGAAATGTCGTGAGGCGCAAGGACCACATACGTCGCAGCACGGAACGCCCGACCGAGTACGGCACGCTCAATCGCTGCCGTCCCAGGATCCGGATGAGGCGGGACAGCGGCGCCGGCTCCGAACCCGCGACGTTGAAGATGCCTCGGATCCCAGGCCGCAGAGCGAGCTGTATGGCGCCGACGACATCGGACTCGTGAATGACCTGTGTCATGGGGTCGAATCCCATGATCGTGGGCACGGGGTTGAGACGCAGAAAGTTCGAAGCCGCGTTGCGAACTGTTCCCAAGATATGGACCGGCCGCAGAATGACGGTTTCCGTCTCGGGCAGCTTCCAAAAGAAGCTTTGGGCCAGCATGTCTACTTCTACGAGATCCCGTATATCGCTGAAGTTCTGGCCCCCGAGCAGGGGGGCGTCTTCCGTGAGAAACTGAGGATTGCTCGGTTGCGGTCCGTATACGTTCGCGCTGGAGAGCACGACGAGCTTTGGAATCTGGAACTGAACCACGTACTCGAGCAACTTGCCGAAGCCCGCCACGTTCCACGAGTGGTGATCGCTTGCAGACGCGCGAGGATCGTGCATGACGCCAAGGTGAACGACCGCCTCGATGTCTCCGGCGCGGAAGACGTCTTTCAGCTTCTTGCGACGAATGTCGACTTGGGCGTGGTCGATGTCCTTCGGCTTGTCGGCGAAGGGCCGGCGGTCGACACCGACGATTCGCCGATCTCGGTGCAGGACGCGAGCGAGATGCTTGCCCAGCCGCCCGCAAATTCCCGTGACGAGGACCGCTCGCGCCGCCGCACTCGGGCCGCTGGTCGCCGTCCGCAACGGCGCCGGAGCCTTCGACGGGAAAAGAGCGATGTTTTCCGTCATCGGGTCACCAAAACACGTGCTTTCGCTCTTTCAGGCCACGGTTCAGCATGGACTGAATGGTTTGCTTGACGACCCAAACCTTCTCGTCCATGACCGAATCGTCATCGTCTGGATCGCCGGTGAATCGCATGGGCTCCCCGAACCAAATGCGATATTTCGTGGGTAGCGGGAGCTGCCCGCCCGGGAGTAAGAGCTGAGGGATGATCGGGAACGCGGGCACGTGCAAGAGCTTCGCAACACTTTCGACGTTGGCCACGGAGATGTATTGCTCTTCGCCACCGATAACCGCGACTGGTACAATGGGAGTGTCCGTCTCGATGGCCAATCGCATGAACCCCAGACCGAACTCGGCGAGCTTGTAGCGCCGGTCGAAAGTCTTTGCGATGCCACGAGCCCCCTCTGGAAATACGAGGAGCGCCTCGCCTTGGGACAGTAGGCGCTTTGCATTTTCGGGCACCCCCACCACTTGACCGACGCGGGTAAAGGCAAGCGAGACGAACGGCAGACTAACCGCCCACTTTTCGACCATGGCGCGGATAATTCGTGGGGGTTCTGCGTCCATGAACATCGCGGCGCCGAGGAGCGCGCCGTCGATGGGCAACTGGCCGGAATGGTTGGCGACGAGAAGCACGCGTCCCGCCGGGGCATTCTCGATTCCGTGCACCTCCGTGCGGAAGTATCTGCGGTGGAGTGCTGCGACCGAGAAGAGCGCGTATTTGGCCCACTGCGGATCAAGCCCGAACGGATCCACTCCGGCGGGCCCAAGTGTCAATTGCACGCGCGAAAGACGATCTTCGTAACGCTCGCCGAGCAAGCGCTCGAGCGCCTCGTCGAGCGTTTGCTCTGCGGAGCCGAGCAAACGCCGCAACAATCCACGCGACTGTGGTCGATTTCCATCGACGCGCGCGAGCGCACGATTGCTCGAGCGGTGGACTGCCTCGGTGATCGAAGCCACGGGCCAGCCATTATGGCCGCCGCGCAGCTACGTTCAATGGCGTTATGCTCGCGTCGTGCCGTTGATCGTTCCGCCACCGCTCGCGCCCGGGGATCTCATCGCGGTCGTAGCGCCGTCCGGTCCGGTACCGCGCGAAGAGCTCTGGCGCGGCCTCGCCTGGCTTCGCGCGCGCTATCGCATCCACATGGGGTCCGGGGCGCTCGCACGATTCGGGTACCTTGCCGGAGACGACGAGCGGCGCCGGCAGGAACTCGAACGCGCCATGCTCGACCGTGAGGTCAAAGCTATCGTTGCTGCCCGGGGCGGGTATGGAGTGATGCGCTTCGTCGACGCACTGCCGTGGGAATCGCTTATCGAGCGGCCGAAGTGGATCGTCGGCTTCAGCGACATCACTGCGCTTCACGCATTCGCCTGGCGGAACGGCATTGCATCGGCTCACGCTCCGAACGTGACCGGGCTCGGGCGCATATCCTCGGCGGGGGAGCGCGCCGCGTGGCTAGCGTCCCTCGAGCGCCCGCGGTTCGAGAGGAATTGGCCCGACCTCCGGGTTATCCGTTCGGGACGAGCGGTCGGGCCGGTGATCGGGGGAAATCTGTCGCTCGTGCACGCGATGGCAGCCGCAAACCGCCTGAGCCTCCCGGCAGGATGCGTGCTCGCGCTCGAGGACGTTTCCGAAGCGCCTTACCGGATCGACCGCATGCTCACGTCGCTTTTGATCGGCAGCCACCTCGACGCGGTGTCGTCAATCGTTTTTGGCGGCTTCGAGCGCTGCGCAGCGGTCGACGGAGGCCCGACCGTCGACGAGGTCCTCGACCGGTGCACCCGCCCGCTCGGGATCCCCGTCTTGGCGGGTGCGCCTTTCGGACATGGCACGCGCAACGACGCATTCGTCTTGGGTGCGGCCATGCGAATCGAGGATAACGAAGTCGTCTGGGCAGCCGGCGACGGTTGAGCGCGACGCCTCGGCGCGGTTTGTTACCCTCGACGAAGAGGGGGCGGAAGCGTTCGCTTTCCGTTCTTCCGAACCGTTCGAGGTGAATCCGGGCGGTCCGGCGAAGGCTCCTCGAAGTCGATCGTGTCTCCGAGATCCTCGGAGATCACGACCTCGCCCTCGACGGAGATACCTTGATCCATTGGTTCGAAGTCGAGCGACAAAGGCTCCGTGGCAGTGTCCGTCGACGGCGTGCTTTCGCGGGGTTTGCTAGGCGCGCCGGCCGCCACGCCCTCCGGTTCTTTCTCTTGGTCCTCGGTTGAATCGGCCTGCCTGGCGGTGGCAAGCTCCGCTTCGAGTGGTCCTTTTTCGGTCGAACCGGAAGCATCGGCCGATTCGCCTTCGTCTTCGTCTTCCGGTATGGCCGTATCGGATTGCTCGCGGTAGCCGCGTTCTCCCGCCACCGCGCGCGTGTTGTCGCGTGCCCTCTCCTTCGTCGCCTCCCCGGCATGTGACTGCGGCGCCGAAGGGGGAGGGTCTGCCTCTGCATCCGAGCCGGGCTGCGGCCTCCGGAGCATGTTGGCTTTCGCGCGCTCCAATCCTTCCACAGCTTCCGCGTCTCCCGCCTTCATGCGAAGCACCCGTCGCCAGGCGTCGGCCGCTTCGCGCGGATCGGCCAGCAGATCCTCCCACATCCGAGCGACTTTGCGAGCGAGGTCTACGCGCAGGGCAACGTCCTTGCCGCGCAAGATCAGGTCTTCGTAGAGCTGAACCATGCCCTTGTGGTCAGCCAGTTCGGTAAGTAGCGTGGTGAGCTCTTCGGTCACGGTCTGATCGGCCGGAGATAGCTCGTGCAGCTTTCTGAGGTCTGCCGCGGCGCCCGGTCGGTCGTCGAGCTTCTCACGCCGGAGCTTGGCTCTCCTCGCCAGGAGCAGCCGCACCAGGGGTCCGTCGAAGACTTCCCCGAGTGCGCGCGAAATCGAGGCCTCCGCGCGCCGCAGGTCACCCACTTCCTCCGCGAGCTGCTCGAGACCGTCCAGAGTTGCCGGCTCGACGTGTGCGATGAGCGAGTCGCCCAGCCAGATGAAAGCCTGATCTGCGTCGTTTAGACCGTCGTATACGATCGATGCCGCCCGCCGCATCAGGCTACCGCGCGTCCTCCCGCCGTCGCGTGCTCCCTGTCCGCCCCCGGCCATCGCCTCGCACAGCGTGCGGCGCAAATCCTGAGAGTGAGCCTTCCTATCCGCGTCTACGGCTGCCTGCTCGAGCGTCGTGAGCATCTCCTCGCTGGGGGCACCGCTGAGGGCCAAATCGAAGAAGCGACGCGCGCGTTCGAGCCCTCCGTTCGCACCCGCCACCTGGGCCGCTCGCGCGAGCGCTCGAACGCGGTCGGTCGGCGTCTTGCAGCGCGTGATCTGCCTCTCGTAGAGATCGACGATGTCCGTCGGATCGGGCGCGATGGCGGCCAGGCGCTCGAGGATTTCCTCCGCCTCTTCCGGCGGAACCCCGGACAAGCCGGCCTCGCCGTGCTGAATGGCTTCCAGCGCCGGGGCCCCGCATCCAGCCCGAGCCTCTGACTGACGGGCGAGCTCGCGGGCGCGCTGCATCCCCGTCGTGTCGCGCGCGAGAATGTCGTGCGCCACCGAGAGGGCGTCCAGATCGTGCGTCTTGATCGCGAGCTGTTCGAGGTGCTCGGCCAGCGCACGGTCCGCGCCATTGCTCCGAGCGACTTCGCAGGCTACGCGGACGGCCTCTTGCTCGCGCCCGACTTCGACGAAACGCTCGAAGGCGCCACGCAGATAGGCGATTCGCTTCGGGCTCTGTTCCGCGTCGAGCCACCAGTCGACGAGCTTGGTCGCGACGATGCCCCTCCATCCAAGACGATCGCCCAGGCTCACGTAAGCCGCGCGGACCGCTTCGTCCCCCATGTCGCCCAACTCCGTGAGCGCGGCAAGCGCTTCGTCGCCACGATCGAGCTTGTCACCGAGCACCGCGGCCAGCTTCAAGGTAAGTGCGCTCGTTTCCGCGTCGTCCGCTTCGACCTCGATGCGCTGAGCCAAGAGCTCTGCTGTCTTGTCCCACTCCTCTGCCTTTTCGCACAGCTCGCAAAGCCGGGTCAGTGCGTCGAAATCCTCGCGGTCCAGTTCGCGGACCAACTCCAAGGACCGGATGGCGCTCTTATTGTCGTCAAGCTGCTCGTACAAACGCGCCATACGCCAGGCGATTTGCACGCGTTCGCCCGGGTCAGTCACCAACTTGAGCTCGCGCTCGAGTGCACCGACAGCGGCGGCGGGGTTTTCGCGCGCTTCCTGCAAATCGGCGACCGCCTGAAGCGCGGGCCGGCATGCCGGGTCGATTTCCGACAGAACGCCTTCATAACGCGCAATCGCGGCGTCCACGTCGCCCACGCCCTCGGCGAGTATCTCCGCCTCGCGAAGGGCTATGCGAACGCGTTCCTCGTTGTCGGTCGCCAGCTTGCCTAACCGCCGCAGGAGCGTGGTGGCCTCCGCGTGGTCTTCGCGTGCGACGGCGTCTTCGACGAGCTGTTCGATCGCCTCTTTGTCGTCACCGTCTTCGATGACTTTCCACCAGCTTTCACGCGCCGCTTCTGCGTCGCCTAGCTGGCCTTGATACAGTTTGGCCGCCTGCCTGCGCACGGCAGTGCGCTTCGCTTTGTCGGTTAGTCGGTCCCCGCGCGTCACGAGCAATCGCACGAGCTCCGCCCACTTGCCGAGGGCAGTGTAACGCTCGGTCAAGAGCTGGGCGTGTTCGTCGCTCGTCGGATCCAGATCGGTGGAGCGCTCGAGAGCACCCAGTACCCCGGCTTCGTCTCCGGCGCGCCCGAAGTGCTCGGCACCGCGTGCAAAGTGCTGCGCTTGCACCTTCGGATTGGTGGCTCCATGCGCGCGCTCGACGGCCGCCTGTGCCGCGCGATCCCAGCGTCCGGCTGCAACGAAGCAGCGCTCCGCCGCTTCCCACAGCTTGTCGGCCTTCTGAAGATCGGCCGCCGCTCCGTAGGCCTCGCCCGCGCCGCTCGGGTCCTTGAGTTGCTCGCGCAGCCGCCCGAGCCGCTCGAGCAGAGCTCCTCGGGCGATCGGATCCTGGATCGTGGCAATGTTGTCGGCAACGACTTGCGCGGCCCGGTCCAAAGCGCGCGCTTGCTCGAACAGCTTCGACGCCGTGGACACGGCGTGATCGTCTTCGGGGGTGAGGTAGGCGATGCGCGCCCAGGCCTCCGCCGCTGCCCCCGGATCGCGGCGCTTATTCTCGTGCAATGTCGCCAGCTTCTTTTCGAGCGCGATCTTCTTCTCGATGTCCTGCTCGACAGTCGCCTCTTGCTCAATGAGGTTCGCGAGTTCGTCCCACCGCTGCGTCTTCTCGAGTAACCGGGTCAGTGCCTGACGCGCGGTTTCGTCGCCATGGTCGATGGAAAGAAGCTGTCGCCAGGCGTTTATCGCGCCGTCGGCGTCGCGGAGAGTACTCTCGCAGAGGCCTGCGACTTCACGCAGGCGCTCCTTCCTCTCCTCGACAGCTTGCCCCGGGGCTCCGACCGCAGCGAGGAGCACTTCTCGCAACGCGGCATAGTCGCGCCTCGTGCGCAGGTAGTCTTCCACCCACGACAGCGCCTCCGGGTGGGCGGGGTCGGATTCGAGGACTTCTCGATACTTCTTCGCGGCCTCCCCGCGAGCGCCTTGGGCCGCGAGAGTTTGCGCCGTGTGGAGCAGGCCTTGGAGGCGGTCCGTGGACGCGCCGCCCCGCGCACTCGCCGCGCCTGGAGGCGGCGCTGGGGAAACCGGCGGCATGGGCTGCCCCAACCTCCCGTAAAGGTCGCTGAGCTTTCCGGTGGCCTGGGCATCCCCCTGCGCCCGAAGGGGCTCAAGAATCTGAATCGCGTTTTCCGGCTGCCCGACCGCTTCATAGCTCGCAGCGAGTAGCCACCGCGCGTCGGACGCCATCGCCCCGCTAGGGTTCACGTGGAGATACGACAGATACCGTGTCGCCACGTCGTCCTCGCGCTGCAGAGCCCGCGCGTAATAGGCATAAAGTTGGAGCGCCCGGTCGTGCCCGGGATCGATCTCCAAGGCACCGGCGGAGTATGCGAGACCGTGCTCGCCATCGTAAACCTCCGCGAGCCCAACCAGTAGCTCGGCTCCCAACGTCCGCTCCTGCGCGGGCACGTTTTCGCCCGCCGCGAGCCGCTCGACGATCAACGCGCCATATTCCTGCTGAAGAACTGCGTCGCGCTCATCGATCTGTCTCGCTCGGGCAAGGGCATGCGACGCGCCGGGCAGGTCGCCAGACGCTCGTAGCGTCGCCGCCTGGTCGCGCAGAAGCGCCAGCTGGCGCGTCGGGTCGCGTTCGAGAGACGGCTCGGGCGGCTCGCGGTAAGGGACGTCGTTGCGCTGCCCAGCAGCCAGGCGAGAGTCAGCCCCCCGCGCTGCGTGCCCGCGCGAAGAATCGAGATCGGATGCCCGGCGGAAATTCTCGGCCGCCTTCTTGGGCTGTTGGAGGCTCTCCCCCCAAAGTCGGCCCAACTCTTCGTGCATCGCGGCGAGCTCGCTCCGAATCTCCCCGTTTTGGCCCGACAAGGGAGCAAGGGCCTTGGCCCGGCGTTCGAGCAGGGCCACGAGCGCTTTGACGTCGCCCTTGTCGCGATAGAGCTGCCCCAGGCGATCGGCAGCGATGCGCTGCGTAGGGTCGCGGTCGATCGCCTGCATCAGCACACGTGCGGCGCGGTGGGCGTCACCCAGAGTAGTCGACCACACGTTCGCCGCTTCGCTCAACCAGTGGGACGCGTACCCCGGGTCGCGAGTCTCTGCGCCGACTCGTTCGAGCAGTAAGGCGTACGACCTCGGATCCGATGCGCCTGCTTGGTGTGCGTTCGAGAGGGCTTCCTCGTCGTGGGGGTTGGCAACGAGGCGCTGCACGAGCGAATCCACTTGGGTGGGCTCCATCCGGGACGGGAGGGTAGCACCTTATCGATTTACCCATCAATTGATGGTGGACGCGGGGCGCTTCGGTGCGGACGAGTAGGCTACTCGAGGTAGCCGTAGCCAACCGACGAAGATCCAGCAGGCCTCGGCGCGGTGTACGCCGGGCGAGGCTTTGCCGGACGACGTTCCGGGTGGGAAACTTCCGGTCGAACCGGATTGGCCGGGCCGGACGCGGACGCTGTCCCGACTAAGGTCGGCGCCGGCTTGGACGTCGCCGCGGTTGCGATCGGGGGTGGCGGAACCGGTTGCGGTAGCGCGGCTACGGCAACGGTTGAGGCGGGCATGGCGACTGCCGGCCGTGGAGTCCGATGGAATCCTGCGAGAAAGACCGTGGTACCCAAGAGGGCGACGAGCCCGATCGCGCCCACTACGATCATCCACCGTCGAGACGAAGTCGGAAGACCCGCCGGAACGCTCAGCGTATCGTACGTCAGCGCGCTTGCAGGAGGCGACGCCGGGGGAAGGGATTTGCGGCTTTCTGCCGCGCTCTGTGGCCCACTATCGAGCGACGCCCGTACCCCGCTCGCTTGCAAAGCGGCTTCTTTGGCGCGTGTGAGCTCGGCGATGAGAGCGTCCGCGGTCTGCGGACGCTTCTCTGGTTCCTTCGAGAGAACTCGCATCACCAAGCTCTCGACCTCCGGAGGGATGCGGGCGTCCGGCGCGACATCGCTCATAGGCCGAGGCGGTGTTTTGATGTGGCGAGCCATGACGACGATGGCGTCGTCGTCGGTGAATGGCGGCCGCCCCGTCAGCATATGGTAGAGAATGACGCCCAACGAGTAGAGGTCGCTGCGCGCGTCCAACGGCTTGCCTTGAGCTTGCTCAGGCGACATATAGCGCGGCGTCCCGAATACCGTGCCGGCTTGCGTTTCGATGGCGTTCATCGCCAGCTCCCCATCCGTCTGGAGCATTTTGGCGATTCCGAAATCGAGAACCTTGACGATCTCCTCGAATTTTTCGTTGGTCCGCACGCGCGCGTAAAAGAGGTTGTCCGGCTTCAGATCGCGGTGAACGATGCCTTTCGCATGGGCCTCCGCAAGCGATCGAAGCGCTTGCTTGGCAGTCTCAATCGAATCGTCCACGCCGATACGACCGACACGCTTGATGCGCTGACCGAGGGACTCTCCTTCGAGCAGCTCCATCGCCAAATAGAAGTCCCCGGTTTCGCTCTGGCCAAAATCGAACACGGTGACCGTATTCGGTGAGGTGAGCAGGCTGTTTGCCCGGGCCTCCCGCAAAAACCGAGCCCGGCTGACTTCGTCGATCGCGCGATCGCTGCGCAAAATCTTAATGGCTACTTCACGGCCGATGGGCGCCTGCTTCGCGCGATAGACCGTCCCCATCGAGCCGGCGCCGAGTCGGGCCAAGATTGTGAAGCGGCCCGCGAGCACGCGCCCCAACATCGTATCGCCGGGCGCGGCAACGAAGTCTGCGACGCGCAGGAGCGCGGCGCGGTCGTCAGGGCACGTCTGCAGTCCCGACTCCTCGTCGAAACTACGGTGACATCGTGAGCACACGTATCCCGTGGCGACGCGCTCGTTGGGCGCCGAATCCTCTGACCGACGTGCAGCGGCCGGGTGCGACAAGGACGACAAGGACGTCTTCATGTTCGCGCGCAAGGGCGGCGCGCGCAAGCCAAGTGAGCCAATTCCAGTCCGGGGGGTCCCGGTACCGCACCGTGCGGTTCCGATCAGAAGGGCAGGGCAAACGCCTCGTCGCCGGGACCGCGTCGCCCCGAGCGCCAAAGCGGCCACCCGACTTCACCTCAAGGGTAAGACATTTCTCGGGTCGCACACCACACTGTTTTCGTTGGCGATGGCTGCCGATGGGGCAAGCTTGGTCGCGTCCAGTCCGGCGCGAACGCGGCGCACCTCCAAATGAAGGTGCACGAGCTCGGGGGAACCTGTGTCGCCGACAAATCCCAGGACATCACCCTCCTTTAGGTGGGCACCTGTGTGCACCCCGGGCGCTTGTGCGTCCAGGTGTCCGAAGAGCAACAAGTAATCGTGAAGCTGGCCGGCTTCGCGAAGCGAATGGCGCGTGATCACCGTCGTGCCGAAGAGCGGCCCGACGTACACGACTTCGGCTTCGCCTTGTTGGTGCTCGAGCGTGACCATTCGGATGGGCGTTCCCTTCGATTGAGGCAGGTCGACGGCGCCGTGACCGACCTGGTGGAGTCGCCGGCCGCGTCGCTGCAGGCCGTCGGGCCGATCGAGATCGAAACCGCTGACGACACATCCGCGATCACAAGGCACCGGATAGCGGTACGCGTCGTAGTCTGCCGGGCGATCGGGACGGCGCGGGACTTCGTCGTACGTGGTCCAGCGACCGCGAATGTCATGATGACCGTTTTGTGCCGATTCCGCCTCGGGCGCTCCCTCGTCGTCTTCGGGTAGGCGCACGCACGCCTCACCGTCGGGGAGAAAGCGAACCGGACAGGGCCCAGCGGCGCCGGGGCCAGCGGCCGACGGAAGCGTGTTTCCCGCGACCGCCAAGTGCAGAGGGGCTCCTCCCGGCGCACCCCAGCCAGCAGTAAGCGATGCGACGGCGATGACGGCGCGGACGATCGTGCGCACGGCCCCATCGCTCCAACCGCGAGACGGCACGGCGGGAGATGACGGGATGTTCAACGCGTGCTTTGGGACGGGGCTCACGAACGCCCCCCATTGTAATGGCGCGCAGCCGTCCGTCCCCGCCGATGCTTGCGGCCCCAGTCGGTGGCGAGTATCCGTCGAGACCCATGACTTCGCGCGACCTACCCACGACCCTAAAGGTGCTGTTCGATGCGGAGCGCGCCGCGCGCGCTGCACATGACGAGCTCGTTGACGCCGATTCGGCTGCGGTGCTCCCGCTGCTCGAACGCGCCGCGAGGGAAGCGCTCGCGCTCGACGAGCTCGACGAGGACGAAGCGTCGCTTCGCCTCGTTCGGATCTCCGCGCTCCTCGGGGAGATGCAAGGAGGTCCCGTGGTCGACCTGCTGATCGAGATTTTGGGCTGCGATGAGCCCGAGGCGCGCAGCGCAGCCGCGGAAGCCCTCTCGGGCTTGGCGTGGGATCGTTTCAAAGAGGTGGCCCTGGGCGTCGAGCGTGCACTCGAACGCTTGCCCGTCGGCAACCCGGCTCTCGCCGAGCTGCCTTACCTCCTCGCCGAGCTGCCCGAACCGGGTGCGCACAAGGTGCTCGCCCGCTTCCTTGCCCACCGTGACGCCGACGCGGTCGCGGCTGCGATCGAAGCGCTCGTCGAAGCTGGCGACCCGGCCGCTCTTCCCTTGTTCGAGCCGCTCGCGCGCGACCCGCGCAAAGTTCAGCTCGAGGACGAGGGAGGCACGCACGGAGAGGCCACCATCGCGGAGCTCGTGGCCGAGGCGCGCTCGCTGTTGACCAACGAGGCGTCGTGACGGCCGATCCCGGCGGCCGGCGTCGGCTCCCGGGAACGAGGGGCGGATCCAGGGATCCGCTGCGCCTTGGCCCGGCGGAGGCTGCGATCTTCGAGACGTTTGTCGTCCCGAGATACCTGTCGCACTTCGGCGAACTCTTGATCGAGATGATCGTCGAAAGCGAGCAGGCGCGCGTCGTTCACCTGTACTGTCGGACCGGGTACCCGGACCGGGGTGTATCGCTCAAGCTCGAGGGCGCTCACATTCTGGGAACCGATGCGTCCCCGGCCGCACTTCAGCTTGCGCGCGCCAAGGCGGCGACCATGCCCAATATGGTCGCCGAGTACCGCTTGCTCGACGCGTTCCCGACACCTCTTCCCGCGTCAGCTTTTTCCCACGGGGTCGCCGTTCATCCGTTCGTGAATGAGGAAGAGCGGGCGTGGCTGTTCGGCGAATTCGCGAGGCTCCTCGCGCCCCACGGACAGGTGCTCGTCGCCATGCCATTGCGCGGGAGCTTCCAAGAGCTTGCCGACCTGCTGCACGAGTTCGCGCTCAAGAACGGCGAGGGCGAGGCGGAAAGCCCCGTCGAGCGGGCGCCGGAAGTTCGCCCCACCGCCGAGGGACTCAGCGTAGAGCTCGAGGACGCCGGCTTCGAATTCGTCGATGTCGCAACCCGCACGACCGTGCTGCGCTTCCGCAGCGGACGGGACTTCTTCGAGGATCCGGTTGCGCGCTTGCTCATCGTTCCGGAGGTGAAGCGGCACCATCGCCTCGAAGACCCGGAAGGCGCCCTCTCGTACGTACAAGATGCGATCGACAAATACTGGAGTGAGAGCACGTTCGAATTGACGGTGAACGTGGGCTGCGTCACCGGACGTCGTTCTACCTGATCGTCATTGGCAAAAGCCGTCGATGCAGACGCCGCTCGGACAATACTTGCCCGCGGCGGGATCGCAGTCGCTCCCGAGGTTCGCCGATGAGGCGCATACGTCGTACGTTCCTGCGGCGATGACGACCGCCTTGCAGATCGCCGTCGGATCGCTGCAGGCGGTAGCTCCCGCGTCGGGGTTGCAACCCGCATAGCAGTCGTGGTGCAGGCAGATCGAGGTCGGCGCACAGGCGGTCGCGAGTTGCCCGCCTTGCCCGTCGTTCAAGCAGTCGAACTGCGCAGCTTGGTCTGGGATGCACCCGCCGTTGACGCAAAGTTGACCACTGGGGCAAGCCCCCGGGCTTCCATCGCCGGTTGCGCAGGGAGGAACGCAACGGCCCTCCACGCACGTGCTGCCGCCCTGGCATGTCGAAGTGCCCGAGCCGGAGCAGGCTTCGGGGTTCACGTTGCAGACGCCGCGCCGAAAGTCGCACTCGTAGCCGCCGGGGCATGGAACGGCCAAGCTGCAATGCGGCTCGCAAACTCCGTCCACGCAGGACTCGCCAGCGGTGACGCACTGCGAGGTGTCTGAGCAGAGCCGGCTTTGGGGCACACAGAAGCCGTCGATGCACTTGGCACCGGCGCCGCCGCACTCGGAGTCCGCGTTGCACGCGCTCGCGAGAGACCCATCGGAAACGGGGGACGCGTCCGAGGAGATCGCAGCGATGGGCGCGTCCGAAAGGAACACTGAGTCGGGCGTCGACGCGGCATCCGACGCGCCGATGGCGTCGAGAACGTTCGGACCCGTGGACGCATCGGACGCGCCGGCTGAGGTCTCCGGCGCGGCGCTCCAGTTGGCATCGGCGCGAGCCGAGTCGCTCGTCGCGTCGACCTCCTGTCCGGCCTCGCTCGATACGGCGCTGCCCGCATCGGACGCCCTCGCGGTTCCGGCGTCGGCACCGAGTCCACTCACGGGGACGCATTGGGCTTGTCCCCCGGCGAGCTTGCAGATGAAACCGCTGGGGCAACCGGAGCTACAGTCGCCGGCATCGGGAGCGGCCACACAGGAGTTCCCGCTGCAGACGTAGCCCGTCGGGCAGTCGCTCGAGTCGCCGCACTGCCACGGAATGCAGGTGTTGTCCGAAGGTGTACTGCCGTTGGGGCAGTCGTAACACTGCCCGTCGGAACCGCACGACGCATAGTCGCTCGTGGCCGAATAGACGGGACACCCGCCAAGCAAGGCAGCGCCGACGACGAGGCCCGCGCCGAGCATAAGTCGCTTCATGACTCCACCGCTTCCCTTTTGCGCCAGGAGGTTCCTCACCCGGTCTGCTGCTGAACCTTAGCAACCCGACTCTGGCCGCGCACACGTGATGATGGCGAACGCTGGACGCGAGCCGCGAACGCGGGGCCGCTTGTCCCAACGCGGGCGCGCGGGCGGGGCGAGCGAGCCGTCCTTGCGAGCGAGGCCGACGATCGCCACTTTCGGTCGCGGATCGACACGCCGCAACGCCGCGTGTTAGCGTGAACGCCGCCCTGTTCAAAACGCGGGCGGAGCGGTCGAGCTCGGGCGGCAGCTCGGACGTTGTGTGTGTGTCTGGGTGTGCCGAGCTCGCTGGGCACAGGGCGATCGATCGATGGACGTTCAGTGCGAGCGCTGCAAGACAGAATACGAGTTCGACGACGCGCTCGTCAGCGGGCGCGGCACGACCGTGCGCTGCACCACCTGCGGGCACCAGTTCAAGGTGCGCCGGCCGGATACAGGGGACACGACGGGCGACCGATGGATCGTGCGAACGGCCAGCGGCCCGCAGCTCACGTTCCTGACACTCCGTGAGCTTCAGCGAGCCATCCTCGCCAAGCAGGTGTCGCGTCACGACCTCCTCATCTTGGGCGACGCGCCTCCGCGGCCGCTGCGGGAGATCACCGAGCTCGAGCCCTTTTTCGAAGGGAGAGCCTCGAGCCGTCCGCCGCCTGCCGCCACGAACAACGTCGCGCACCACGCGCAGACGCCGCCGCCTCCTCCCATGCGGCGCACGCAATCGTTTCACGCGCTTGCCGAACCGCCACCGAACCCGCCCCCTCGGACGATTCCCGCGGCATTTCTGGAGCCGTCGTCCGGCCCGCTTCATCCCACCGAGCACGTGCCGGTCCGGACTGGCCCGCCGCCGCGCCCGACGGAGCGTTTTCCGGGGCCGCCATCGGCCCCGCCGGTACCGCTGGGCGTCTCCGCCGCCGAGGACAGAGTCTCGTCGTTGCTTCCGCCGCCTACCGATCCCGTGCGCCGCAGCACGTTCGACGAGGATCTGCGGCTCGCCGACGATGCCTTTCCGTCGTCGAACGATGAGACCTACGGGATTCCCGGTCGGCGGCGAGTGGGTGGCTGGGTGGTGGCATTCGTGCTCCTTCTTGCGGTCGGCGTCGTCGGCTGGGTGGTCGCCAAGCCGTATCTCCTCGCTCGTACCTCCGCCGGGGCCGCCACCAAACTCGACGGACGCGCTCTGTCGTTCCTGAGTGAGGGGGAGAAGGCGATGGTCGATGGTGACCTCGAGACATCGCAACAGGCGTTCGACAAGGCGAGCGCCCTGGCCGAACGCGATCCTCGTGTGCTCCTCGACGAGGCGCGGGTGGCGGCCGCAAAGGCAGACGTTCTTTGGTTGAAGCTGAGGCTTCTGTCGCCGGAGAGCGCCGACGAGCTGCGCACGACCAAAGCGCAGCTCGACGAACGGACCGCGCGCGCACGAAGGGCTGCTGACGAGGCCGTGGCCGTCGCCCCGGAAGACCCCGCCGCCGCGCGCGCCAAAATCGATGCCCTCCGTCTCGCCGGTGATCGCGAAGACGCGCGCAGGAACGTCACGACGCTGTCGGCAATCGCACATCAGCCGGAGACGGCCTACGTGCTCGCGGCGCTGGATCTGGCGGAACCTGCGCCCTTCTGGGCGACGGTCATCGAAAGGCTCCGGTTGGCCGCGGCGGGGGAGGCCAATGCCGGACGCGCGCGTGCTGCTCTCGTCTACGCGCTCGCGAAGTCGGGGGATGCGCCGGCGGCGAAGGCGGAGCTCGCGAAACTGGATTCGTTGACGCGGCCGTATCCGTGCTCGCCGAATTTGCACGCCCTCGTCGATCAAACTCCGCCCCCGAAAGCGTCCGCCGAACGAAGTGCCGCCTCGAACGTGCCGCGCCCAAATCCGGCCGCGTCTCCTGCTCTCCCGGCCTCCCCCGGCGGAGGCATGGCTTCCGGCTTTGGAGTGGCGGGTGATGCGTCGAGCGCGATGCAGGCGGCGGCACAGGCGTTCAAGAAAGCGGACTTCAATCGCGCGAAACGCATTTACGAAACGCTCGTGACTCGCAATCCGAGTGACTCGGAGGCGCTCGCCGGCATCGGCGACGTCGCGCGCGCCGAGGGGGACGCTTCCGGCGCGATTGCCGCCTACAAGCGTGCGCTCGCGGTGAACCCGTCGTACTTGCCCGCGCTTCTTGGCGTCGCCGACACCGAGTGGGCCAATGGCGATCGCGCAAGCGCGCAGCGGGCGTACAAAGACGTCACCGACCGCTTTCCAGAGGGGACCTACCCGGCACACGTCAAAACGCGCGCCGAGCCTTCCGTCGCGGTGACGCCCGGCGCGACGACGCCCCCCACGACGACGACCGCGGCGGCGGCGAGCGCGAAGCCGTACGACCCGGGCGATGGGATCTGATGCGAAGGTCGTGCGCCCGCACTCTGCGCGGATGCGCCGGCGCGTGGGCCGCGCTCTC
This sequence comes from uncultured Polyangiaceae bacterium, assembly GCA_964628155.1. Classification (GTDB taxonomy): domain Bacteria; phylum Myxococcota_A; class Polyangia; order Polyangiales; family Polyangiaceae; genus Palsa-1150. Next base: position 44,582 of record CAZVPE010000010.1, read on the forward strand.
GGTGGCGTTCACGCTCGTCGCTTGTGAAGGGCGCCCGCGCGCAAGCTCGCTCGGGACATCCCGCGCGGAGCCGAGCAGCGGGCCGGCGATCGCCGTGCTCGATCTGTCGGAGGGTTTGCCCGAGCAGCCGCCGCCTGGTTTTCTCGGACTCTCCTCGAAGGGCGCTTCGTTCGAAGAACTCGTGGCGCAGGTCGAGTCGCTCGGGCGCGATCGGCACGTGCGGGGGGTTCTGGTGCGTCTCGGCGCGACACGCGTGGGCTTGGCCCAGGCGACGGAGATCGGCGCCATGCTGGCGCGGCTGGGCGAAAAGCTTCCCGTCTGGTGTCACGCGGACGATTTGGGTAACGGGACGATGGCGCTCGCGGCGCGCGGCTGCAGGCGGGTCTGGGCCTCCCCAGGGGGGAGCGTCGACGCCATAGGGATCGCGGCGCAGATGCTCTACTTCCACAAGCTTCTCGCCGACGAGCTCGGGCTGGAGGTCGATTTTCTCCAAGTCGGAAGATACAAGGGCGCGGAAGAGCCGTTCACGCGCGATGGCCCGAGCCCCGAGGCGCGAGTATCTCTTCAGACTTGCCTGTCGGGCATACGAGCGGCTTGGCTCGACGGAATCCGCGCCGGACGCCCGAGCCTGGCGGCCAACGTGCCCGAGGACGGGCCGTACAGCGCACCGGGGGCGAGGGAGCGCGGACTCCTCGACGACGTGGGCTACTACGACGATGCCCGCACCGCCTTGGAGAAGGAGACGCACGCGGTACGCGCCGAAGTGCGACTCGGTCCAGGCTCGGAGTCCGACTCGTCCGACGTCTTCTCCGACGTGATGCGCGCGGTCGCCGGAGAATCGATTTCGCCCGCGCCCATCGCGGTGGTGCGCGCGGTCGGGGCCATCTCGATGGAGGGGGGCGGACTTCTCGGCCAAGGCGGAGGAATCGTGGAGCGCCGCTTGATGTCCACGTTGCTCCGCGTCGAGCGCGACGATGATGTCAAAGCGGTCGTGCTGCGGATCGACTCGCCTGGCGGCAGCGCCCTCGCCAGCGACCTACTCTGGCACGAACTCATGCGCCTTCGCGCGAAGAAGCCCCTCATCGTAAGCATCGGCGAGATGGCAGCGAGCGGGGGGTATTATCTCGCGTCCGCCGGATCGGCGGTCTATGCCGACCCGACCAGCATCGTCGGGTCGATTGGAGTCGTCGGCGGCAAGGTCGCTGCCCTTCGCGCGCTCGAACGGATCGGCATCCATTCCGATACGGTGGCCGCGAACCCAGCCGACCCACACGCCGCTGCGCGCGCAGCATACGAGTCTTTGCTGACGCCTTGGGACGACGCGACGCGCAGGCGCTTGCTCGAAACGATGACGGCCATCTACGACCTTTTTCTATCGCGCGTTGCCGAAGGACGCCGGATGTCCGTCGAGCGCGTGGCCGAGTCGGCCGAGGGACGCATCTTCGACGGCAGCGACGGCAAATCGCGGGGGTTGGTGGACGAACTCGGAGGGCTTGTCGACGCAATTGGGCGGGCCCGCGCGATGGCCGGGCTGCCAGCGGACGCCCGGGCGGGTGTGACCCGAGAGTCCGGGGGTCTCATCCAGGAGATCCTCCAAGACGAACCGCAGGGCGGGACGCACGACGGTCTCCTCGCGCCCACGGTCGCTCGGCTTGCCCCCGAGTTCGTGCCCTTCGTGGACAGTGTCGCGCAGCTCGCGAACCGGGAAGTCGCACTTTGCTCGCTGCCGTTCGCGCTGGTCGTGCGCTGAGTCGCCGAATCCAAAAGGAAGTCCAAAACGAGGGGTCCCCCGGCGCAAGCCCTCGGCAAAGTCGGCGCAGGAAAGCTAAGCTATGGGTATGAGCGGCGCCGAGAGCAAGCAACCGGGTCTTCCAACGATCGACGTCACCGAACCCGGCGGCAAGCGCGACGGCGAGCGCCAGGCGATGGACCGGCGTCTCTTCATGCAGCTTCTTGTCTTCGACGCTCCCTCGGGGCGCGACGCGAATCACATGGCCAAAATGGCGCATGAACTCATGACCCATCGCCGCGTCGCTGGCGTGGTGTACGCGGACGCGATGTCGCCCAGGGGCCTCGGCCTCCTTACGTGGAGCGAGGACCCGGCCCATTTCGTTCGCAACGTGCGGGCCCTCTTCACGCACGAGTCGCTCGCGACAGCCATCCCACGAGACGGCTACGCGATGCTGGGACGAACGTACGGCACAGGGCACGAGCCCGACCTCGAGCACGCTCTCCTACGACGATCCATCGACAACGTGATGAACGAATCGCTCGCGTGGCACGTCTGGTACCCCCTGCGGCGAACGGCGGCCTTCGCGCGCCTCGATCCCCACGAACAGTCGATGATTCTCCGCGAGCACGCCCAGATCGGGATGGCGTACGGTGCCCAACAGCTCGCCCACGACGTGCGCCTCGCTTGCTACGGGCTCGACGCCGAGGACAACGAATTCGTCATCGGTCTGGTGGGTCGCGATCTGCATCCACTTTCGCACCTCGTCCAAGCCATGAGGAAGACGCGGCAGACGAGCGAGTTCATCGCCAAAATGGGGCCCTTCTTCGTGGGGTACGCGATCCATCGCGCCGCCGCGACACCAGCCTGAGCGACCGTGTCCGCACCGCTCACGCGGCCGCGAATTCTCCGCCCGTGGAAGTTCGCTCCAAGATCGCACGCAGGCGCGACCGCGCTCGGTGGAGGCGCGAACGAACGGCGCTCTCGGTGGTGGAGAGGCGACGCGCGATCTCTTGCAGGCCGAGGTCCTGGTGATAGTGAAGCGCCACGACGTCCCTGTAGTCCGAGGGCAGCTCGTCGACGGCCTGCCGCACGAGAGCGTCCCGCTCTCCAGCCGCGGCGGCTCCGTCCGCGCGGCCGTAGGCGTCGGCATCGTTCGCCACTGGCAAACTCTCGAGCTCCGTTTGATCGAGCCCCTCGACAAGGCGCGCCCGGTGCCGGCGTTGCGAGCGCATCATCATCAACGCCTCGTTCGCAGTCACCCGAAAGAGCCACGTCGAGAAGCTCGAGTCGCCTCGAAAGGACCCGACCCGCCGGACGATCTGCATCAATGTCGACTGGGCGAGGTCTCGACGGTCTTCGTCGGAGAGTGGATAGCGGAGCAGCTGCTTCTCGATGTGCGGCTGCAGGGCAACTGCGAGGCTACCGAGCGCAGCCGCATCGCCGCGAGCCGCGTCTTCGAGGGTCGACTTGTCGATGCAAAAAGCCATGTGTTTCCTCAGTGGGTTTCGACCACTCGCGGGCGGGAGCCTTGTCGCAACTCGGGAACTCGAGTGGGTGCAGGACCAACCGCGATTGCGATGGCCGTGCCGCGGCACGTCCCGCGGAATCGCTCTGTTTTTGCAGCCCGAGGGCTGTTGGATCGGCGACAGGTGGCAGTCCATGGACAGTTGCGCCGTGGTTGACCGCGCTCTCGCGATGTGGTCAGCGTCGGGGGTCGTCATGAACGCCGAAGCGTCGTCACGCCCCGACAACGCCGCGGCGCAAGCTGCGGAGGTGCCTTCTCGGGCGCTCGAACACCCCCTTCCCGCCGGGATGCGGGATTTGCTGCCCGAGGAAGCGGCGGTGCGTCGCGGTATCTCCAAACGCGTGCTCGACCGCTTTGCGCTCTACGGCTACGCCGTGGTAACGCCCCCGGTCTTCGAATTCGCGGAGGTGCTCGAGCGCGGGCTCGGCACGCTTGACCCGGGGCACGTTCTCCGATTCGTCGAACCCGAGTCCGGTGAGGTTGCCGCCCTTCGGCCCGACATGACGCCCCAGATCGCTCGGATGATCGCGACCCGCTTGTACGAGCGACCGCCTCCGTTTCGACTCGGTTACGAGGGCACGGTCCTGCGCCGGCGGAGCGGGCGGGCGCGAAAGCACAGGCAAATTCCCCAGGTCGGTGTCGAGCTCGCGGGGATCGCCGGGCCGGAGGGAGACCTCGAGCTGCTGTCGCTCGCAGCAGAAGCACTTCGCGCCACCGGGCTCGAGCGATTCACCATCGACGTCGGCGACGCGGGGGTCGTGCGTGCTCTCATCGCTCCGTTGGCACCCGCCGATCAGGAGCGGCTGTCCGAGGCACTGGCGCGGAAGGACGAGCGGGAAATCGCCGAGGCTTGCGCGAGGTTCTCCATTCCCCACGGCGAAACGCTGGTCGCGCTTCCAACGTGGCACGGCGGGCGCGACGCCGTCGCCGAAGGAGCCCGGCGCCTTGCGGAGACTCCGGCGGCGGCCGCCGCGGCGCGCTTGCTGGCTCTCTTCGACGCGGCGGTCGCGCGCGAGCTCGGTCCGCACCTGGTGGCGGACCTGGGCGAGGTTCGCGGGTTCGCGTACTACACAGGAACGATCTTCCACGCCTACGCGCCCGGAACGGGCGATTCGGTGGGCTCCGGAGGCCGCTACGACGAGCTTCTCGCGCGCTTCGACTGGCCCATGCCGGCGGCCGGGTTTGCACTGGATCTCGACCGGATCACCGAGGCCCTGCGAGAGGCCAGGGTCGTCGAGGAGCAGCGTACGCGAGTGGTCGTAGTCGGTCCCGCGCTCGACCCTCGCGTGGCGGACCTGCGCGCGCAGGGGATCGCGGCCGTAGCGGCGGAAAACCGCGCGGCTGCGCTCGCGTGGGCCCGCGCCTGGGGTTTCACGCACGTCCTCGATACGTCCGGTTGGGTGGATGCGAGAACCGGAGTTAGCATCGCGTCACCTTTGAGAGAAAGAGGAATGAGATGACCGCGGTCGTCGTCGTCGGCGCGCAATGGGGCGACGAAGGGAAAGGGAAGATCGTCGACATCTTCACGGAGCACGCCGACATGGTCGTCCGCTACGGCGGCGGTCCGAACGCCGGGCACACGCTCGTTGTGGGAGACGACAAGCTCGTCGTTCGCCTGATCCCGAGCGGGATTTTGCGCCCCCGGACGACCTGCGTGCTGGCGCAGGGGATGGCGATCGACCCTGCCAGTCTCGTGAATGAACTCGACGAGCTTGGCAAGCGCGGGCTGCTGCGGGGTGCCGGGTCGCTCGTCGTCAGCGACCGCGCGCACGCGATTCTCCCGTATCACGTTCTCGTCGACACGCTGCGCGAGCAGGCTCCCGGTGCGCTCGGAACCACCAAGCGGGGCGTGGGCCCCTGCTACGAAGACAAGGCTGCCCGGCGGGGAATACCGCTCGGCGCGCTGCGGGATCTCGAACGAACCGAAGCGCTCGTCGCGCGGGCCCTCTCGTGCTGGACTCCGACGGTGGCCGCGCTCGGTGGAACACCGCCTAGTCTGCGCGAGGTGATGGACCGGCTCCGGCCAGCGGCCGAGCGCGTGGTCCCGCTCCTCGGAGAAACATCCAAAATCGTGGAGCGCGCGGTTCGTGACGACCGCCGGGTGCTCTTCGAAGGTGCGCAAGGGACTCTGCTCGACATCGATCACGGCACGTATCCCTTCGTGACGTCGTCGCACTCGACGGCGGGTGGAGCGTGCACGGGCGTCGGTGTCGGGCCGTCGCGCATCGACGAGGTCGTGGGCCTCGTGAAGGCGTACTGCACTCGCGTCGGCGGGGGTCCCTTTCCGACGGAGCTGATCGACGACGTGGGCGATCTTCTGCGCAAGCGCGGCGACGAGTACGGGTCGGTCACCGGGCGCCCCCGGCGTACGGGCTGGCTCGATCTCCCGGCGCTGCGCTATGCGGTTCGCGTTAACGGCCTCGACAGCCTCGCCTTGACCAAGCTCGATGTCTTGTCGGGCCTGGACACGATCCTGGTGTGTGTCGCGTATCGAACGCCCGCCGGTATCACGGACGACCTCCCCATCGACGACATCGATCGTGCCACGCCCGTCTACGAACCGATGCGCGGATGGAAAGAAGATCTGGCGGGCGCTCGAACCATGAGTTCGCTGCCCGACGCCGCGCGCGCCTACGTCGGACGTATCGAGCGCGAGGTCGGGTGCCCAGTCGCCCTGGTGAGCGTGGGGTTCCGACGGGACGAGACCATCATCCTGCGCAATCCTTTCGGTTCCTGAGCCCCCGTCTTTCGGCGGTAGAGACCCCTACGGGACCTTCGATATTCGCCGCGCTCGTTCAGTCGCAGGCGGCCCGAATCATCTTCGATGAGCTCGGCCTATTTGCCATATTGCGCGTAGCGTCATCGCGAGGCGCCGCATAGACTGACCCCGCTTCGACGATGACTCGACCCGCTGTCAAACACGGGAGCAGTGCCCCGGTCGCGAGCGCCGCGGAGAGCGAGCCGCTGCCGGTTAGCGGCCCCGCCCTTTCGGCCGATGGACCGGCCACGCCCATCCGCATGAAGCGGAGCAAAGCGGGACTCCGGCAGACGTTGCAGCGTATCTGCATGGCCCTCACGGCCGCGCAGACCGCAGCGGACGTACACCGAATCTTGTTCGACGAAGGCGCAGCGGAGATGCGCCTTCTGAACGCCGGATTCTGGCGCCTGCAAGACGGTTGCCTCGTGCTGCAAGGATCGCGCGGATATTCCGAGGAGTTCGCGAGGCTGCATACGAGAATCCCCCTTGATTCGAAGTTTCCGATGGCAAGCGTGGCTCGAACGGGCGAGCCCCGGTGGTTCGCTTCGCGGGCCGAGTACGGTCGAGCCTACCCGCAGGCCGGCGCGCCGCAGGTCGCGTTTGCCTGCTTGCCCCTGACGGTCCGCGGTCGATGCAGCGGCGGAATCGCGCTTTCTTTTCGGCACGAGCGCGATTTCAGCGCCGAGGAGCGCCGGCTGCTCCTGCTGCTGGGCGCGCAATGTTCCCAGGCGCTAGAGCACGCGCGGCTTTTCGAGGCCGAGAGCCGGGCGCGGCTGCGCATCGGACGGATGCACGAGGTAACCGCGGCGTTCTTGCGCGCGAGCACCGCCGAGGAGGTCGCCGAGGTCGCCTGCCGAATCGGGGGAGAAGCCGTCGACGCCCATTCGGCGACCCTTTGGACCGCCCGGGACGACGGCGGCCTGTCGCTGACCAGCTTGTGGGGCAGTCACCCTTCGGTCGTCGATCAGCTTCGGGAGCTCTCAGCCGGTGCCCTCGATCCCGTTCGCAGGTTGGGTGCCCTCTGGATCGAGACCGAGGACGATTACCAGCGCGTTCTCCCCGAGAGCTTCGAAAAGGCAAAGGCGGCCGGACGCCTCTTGGCGTGGAGCGCGATTGCGCTCGGGACCGAGGGGAAGGTGACCGGCCTCGTTTCCTTCGGGCACGCGAGCGGACATCGCTACGACGCCGATGAGCGGAGCTTCTGTATCGCGCTCGCCCAGCACTGCGCGCAGGCGCTGGACCGCGCGCGGCTACTCGACGCCGAGCGCCGATCGAACGACCGCCTGCGCCTCTTGGCTGCCGTCGGCGAAGCATTCTCGACGTCGATGGACCACGAGAGCACGCTTCAAGGCGTCGTGGGCCTGGCGATGCCGCTGCTCGCCGACTACGGGTACTTCGACATCGTCGCCGGCGATTGCGTGCAGCGCGTCGCCTGTGCGCACGAAGACCCCCAGACTGCACTAGAGCTGAGGCGCCCGCCTCGGCCGCGATCGGAAACGCGCGAGATCAAGGTCGACGCATTGTCGACGGGACGAGCGGGCTTCTACCCGCACGTGGACGAAGCATGGATGTGTCAGGTGGCCACGAGCGCGGTGCACCTCGACGCGATGCGAAGGCGCTCCCTCTCCTCGCTGATCACCGTGCCACTCGGCTCGCGGGGGGAGCTCGTCGGCGCGCTGACGCTTTGTTACGGAAAGACGAAGCGGCATCACGCCCGCGAAGACGTCGCGCTGGCCGAGGAACTCGCCTTCCGGGCAACGATCGCCATCGAGCAGAGTCGCCTCTATCGAAGCGCGCAAGATGCCGCTCGCCGGGCCGAGGATGCCAACCGCGTCAAAGACGAGTTCTTGGCCACGGTCAGCCATGAGCTGCGAACGCCGCTCAACGCCATCAGCGGCTGGTCGTCACTGCTCGTGCAGAGAATGGGCGAGCCAGCGGCCGCGAAGAAGGCCGTCGAAGTCATCCGGCGCAACGTCCAGGCCCAAACGCAAATCGTCGAAGACATCCTGGACATGTCGCGCATCATGACAGGCAAGTTGACGCTCGATTCCGAGCCGGTCGACGTCCTCGCGGTCGTGCGCGACGCGCTCGACGTGGTTCGGCCGTCCGCCGACGCGAAAGGCGTCACGACGACGTTCGTCGACCCGCCGTCGGAGCCTTGCTTGCTCGTAGGCGATGCGCGGCGGCTCCAGCAAGTGGCGTGGAATCTGCTTTCCAACGCGGTGAAGTTCACGGACGCCGGCGGCTCGGTCCAGGTGCGCGTACGCCAGGAGGGGCCCCAAATCGTCGTTACCGTCGACGACACGGGCAGGGGCATCGATCCCAACTTTCTCCCGCACGTATTCGAGCGCTTCAAGCAGGGCGACAGCTCCACGACGCGCGAGTTCGGCGGACTCGGGCTCGGACTCGCGATCGTTCGACACATCGTCGAGCTACACGGCGGGCGATCGCTGGCGGACAGCCAAGGCCCGGGCAAAGGGGCGACGTTTCGGATCGTCCTGCCCGTGCGCGCCGTATTGCCCGCGAGGGCCCAACCGAAGACAACGGCCACCTCGCGCCCGGCGCAACCCCCCGCAGCGCCGCCCAGCTTGGCCTTCCTCCGCGTGCTGGTCGTCGACGATCAGCTCGAGGCGCGCGAGCTCATCGAAGAGGTGCTGCGGAGTTTCGAGGCGGTCGTCGAGACGGCTTCGTGTGTACGCGACGCGATCCACGCGATGGGAAGCTTTCGACCAGACGTGGTCGTGACCGACATCGGAATGCCGGGCGAAGACGGGTATGCGCTGCTTCGCGCGGTGCGGGCGCGGCCTCGAGAAGACGGAGGTGCGGTCCCGATGCTCGCGCTCACCGCGTTCGCCCACACGGAGGATCGGCTGCGCATTCGGGCAGCCGGCTTCGACGACCAATTGTCGAAGCCGGTCGAGCCCAGCCGACTGGTCGCGCTGGTCTCCGAGTTGGCCCTGGAGAAGCCTGGTGCTTTTCGCCGATAGCTGCGCGATCCCGGCGTCGAGCGTGCTCGCCTACGGAAGTAGGCTCCGCGCGCTCGCCCGCCGGCCTCGCTTGCTCTCGACGAAAATCATCAGGCTTCTCCACCGCTCGCGTTCGAGGAGCGGTCGGGAAGCTACTAGGTGAGTGGTGTGGAACGCGCTTGGCCGAGGAGGCGGGGCGTAGGCGATAGGAGCGCGCCATGGGGCCGTCGCAGGGTAGCCCAGGGTTCTAAGAGCAGGAGTGGGGGCCGGCGATGGCGTGCGCCAGCGCATCGCGGATCTCGTCGCCGCGGGCATCGAGCGAAACTTTGGATCCGTCTATCTCGCTCACGTAGAACACGTCGGCGACGCGAGTCCCTTCCGTGTTGATCTTCGACAGCTTGATCGAAAGGGCGAGCTCGTGCAGCGTTTGGGCCAGCGTGTAGAGTAGGCCGGGGCGGTCCTTCGCATACACTTCGACGATCGTGTGGCGCGGCGACGAGCGATTGTCGAAGAGGATCTCGGTCGGCACGGCCGGACTCGGACGCTCGCGCCACGGCGATCCGGAGCCGATGCGCGCGCGCAAGAGTTCGGCGGGCGTGATCCGGCTCGCGCAGACGTCCTCCAAATCGCGCGTGAATCGCGGCAGACAAGCCTCGACGCCTTCGGTGCCTCCGTTCTGGTCGCGCACCCAGAAGAGGTCCAAGGCCTCTCGCTCCGCGCCGACGGGGTGCGAGTAGACTTCCGCCGTGAGCACCTCGAGACGGTTCGCAGTGATGGCCGCGGCGATGGCGGCGAGAAGGCCGGGCCGGTCGTCTGCCACGATGCACAGCTCCGCCGCCTCGGGGTGTCGCGAGGGGACGCGTGAAACGTGGACCGGCCGTCCCGCCCGCGCCGCAATCGCGCGGGCATGTTGAACGATCGACTCGGGCCGATTGGCGAGCAGATACCGTTCGGGCAAGAAGTCGATGAGGGCGTCGAGCGCATGGGGCGGTCCCGTCCACAACCCTCGGACGGCCTCGCAAACCCGCGCGACCCGCTCCGCATCGGCTCGAGGCTTTTGCCCCGACAGATACTCCTCGGAAGCGAAATACAGCTCGTCGAGCATTCGCTTCTTCCACGACGTCATCGCCGTCGGCGAGGTCGTGCTCACGTCGGCCACAGTAAGTAGGTAGAGGTCGCGCAAGCCTTCGCGTCCGCGCACGCTCCGGCAGAACTCCTCGATCGTCGCCGTGTCGTCGAGGTCGCGTTGGGTTGCGACCTGGTACATGAGAAGGTGGTTTTCGACCAGCTGCTTGGCCTCGTCCACGTCTTCCGCCGATAGCCCCAGGCGCGGGAGAATGCGCTGGCACAGTTCGGCACCCACTTTCGAATGGTTCGTTCGAAGCCCGCTCGCGTCGGGCCAGCCTTTGCCGACGTCGTGGAGCAGCGTGGCGAGAAAGAGGGGCACCGGACGCGCGATCTCGGCGGCCAGCCGTGAGGCAAGCGGATACTCGGCGGCGAGCGCGCCGCGCGCCAGCCCGAGCAGTCGATCGAGCGCGGCGACCGAGTGAACGTCGACCGTGAAGACGTGGTACGTGTCGTGGTGAACGCGGCCGGTCACGGGCAAGAACTCCGGTACCATGGCCAGAAGCAGGCCGACGTCGTGGAGCTCCCGAACGATCGACCCTCGCTGCGAGCGCTCGGGCACCGTGCAAAGAAGCTCGACGAACAGCTCGGCGGCCTTCGGATCGGCACGCAGTCGTTCGCACCACGACGGATCGTCAGCCGCTCGTGCGATGGCGTCGCGTGCGTAGGCGAGCAGCGGCGCGTCGTGCCGGGCGCACGCGGCGAAGGCGCGGAGCGAGAGCGCGGGGTCACGCTGGAGTTCGATGCCGCCTGCGATGGTCACTTGGCCGTCGAACAGGTGGACGCCCGCGCCGGCGTCGATCCGCGGGGTGAACCGCCCGGGGCGCCTCCGGGGCCGGAGACGTTCGACCAGACTCGCGCGCGCACGCGTCACGCTCCGCGCGTGCAAGTAAAAAGCCTGCATCAACCTCTCGGCCGCCTGGGCGCGATCATCGGGTCGAAGGCTGCCCCGCGAGCCTATGGCACGTTCCGGCGGCGGGATCGAAGGATGACGGTCTCCGTACCCCATCGCAACCGCAAGCTCCTCCTGCTCCTCGAAGCCGAGTCGATCGGCCTTGCGTCCGGCGCGCGCGTGCAGGCGGTTGCGCAGGCGCCACAAGAACTCCTCGGCGTCCCGAATCTCCCGCGCCTCCCTTGCCACGAGAACACCGAGCCGGACCAACTCGTCCCACGCGTTCGGGCCCGCCGCGCTCGTGTCGCCGCCGACGCGATAACGCGCGCGCGCCGCCCAACGAGCCCCGTCGAGGTCCCGCAGACCACCCGCGCCGTTTTTTACCTCGGGCTCGAGCAAGTGGACTGAACCGCCGAAGCGCTCGTGCCGGGCGGCGGCCTCCGCGTCGAGGCGGTCGAGAAATGCTCCGAGCGTTTCCGGTCCGAATAGGCTCTCGTTCGAGCGCGCTACCAAGTCGAGCAGGAGCGCTTCGTCCCCTGCGAGAAGTCGAAGATCGAGGAGCGCCGTGGCGGTTGCCAAGTCTTTCTCGGCGAGCGCGACGGCGTCGCCCGTCGCGAGCACCTGATGGCCGACCGCCAGATTGGCGTCCCAAAGCGGATAGAGAACACCCTCGGCTATCGTCGTCGCTTCTTTTGCGCTGACGAGTCGTTCGTCGATGAGCAAGACGACGTCGGCGTCGCTTCGTAGCGCGACGGCGCCCCTCCCGAAGCTGCCCGCAGCGGCGAGAGTCACCCCTCTCGGCAGCCCCGCGCGGCGGGCGGCCCCCTCGAAGAGGAGCTTGAAGCATCCATCCAAGAATCGAGCGTTCGCGCGGCCGAGCTCCATCCCGTCCGCGCCGGCCGCTAGCCGCGCCAGCAGGCCGGCGCGATGGCGCTCGAGCGATCGCCGGAGAACCGCGGCATCGAGCGACGTCGGCGGAATGCTCTGGAGAGGGCTCGCGGTCGTGGAGGGGAGTGCGTGGGCCATCGACGGTTGAAGACTGCTTCCGCGAATATGCCGATGAAGGGTAGTCGGCGATTCCCCACGCGCAAAGCATCTTTACCAGAAATGCTCCCGCAACATTCGCGAAACATTGACTTCCCGCGCAAGCCGCTCACTCGAACTCCTGTTCTTGCGTCAGGGCGCGTTCGAGCTCCGCGAGTCCCCCGCTGACGTCGAGTTCGACGCCGAAATGCCGGAAGCTCATTCCAGTCGAATAGAGGACTTTGAAGAGGTTGTGCGAACGGCACTGCTCGCCCATCTGACCGATGCGGACGACGTTTAGCCCGAAGGAGCCTGAGATTTCGACACGGAACTTGCGCGACATGTACGATAGGACTGCGCTCGCATCGACACCCTCTGGGACCCGGATTGCGATTACCGAATTGAGGCGGTTCTCGCGTGGAATCAGCATCCGCAGGCCCATTGCTTCGAGGCCTGCCTGGAGCGACTCCGAGCTGATCCGGTGTCGTTCGTGCCGGGGCCCCAAGCCCTCGGCGCACACGAGGCGGAGCGCCTCGTAGAGCGCCAGTATCCCGGGAACGGGCGCCGTGTAGTGATATTGATGTTCCCCCCAGAATCGCTGTGCGCGCACGGCGTCCAAACACCAGTGACTCGGCTTCTCTCGCCGCTTCTGAATGACCTGCCACGCGGCGTCCGAAAATGCGATTAGCGACACACCCGGAATCGACGAAAGGCCCTTTTGGCCCCCCGTCACCACCGCGTCGAGGCCCCATCCATCCATTTCGAGGGGCATTGTGCTCAGCGTCACGACCGCGTCGACGATCGTCAGCGCGCCGTGCTCCCTCGCAATCTGCGCAATCTGCGGGAGTTCGCCGTTGAGAACTCCGCACGACGTTTCCCCCTGCACGAGCGTCACTACGTCGAATCGCTTCTTCGCGAGCGCCGCGCGCACCATTTCCGACGAGATGGGCCGGCCGGTCTCCGGCTCGAGTACGGTCACATCCGCACCGACGCAAGTCGCCATCTCGCCGAGACGACCGCTGAAGGTCCCCGTTTTTAGGCACAGCACGCGGCGGCCCGGCCAGAGCAGATTGGCGACGGCCATCTCCATGGCCGCGGACGCGGGACCGGCGACGCCCATGAGCTTTTCGCCGCGCGTCTGGAATGCGTACCGGGCCATGTCCTTCAGGTTCTTGATGACCCGATCCATCGTCTCGCCCAGATGGTTGATGACGACTCCGTTTGCGCGGGCGACAGCGTGAGGGATGGGAACCGGACCGGCCCCCATGAGCAGGAGCGGTTCGGACGGAAGGATGGCGTCGAGCGGGAAGAGTTCGGGGGGCGGGAGAGAGACACTGCTTGCCATGGGCTGAGATTGCTCCGGTCTATCGGGGACGTGAGGCTTTCACCTTCGGCTCGGCGTCGGGTCGGGGCTCGGGGGCGACGGAAAACGGGCCATCGGGCACCGTATCGCCATTCTCCGAAGGACGCATCCCCTCGAGGGCCGCGGCCTCCGACCTCGGATCCCGGCGAGTTGAACAGACTCGACTCGAAGTTGCCCGTGGTCGTCATCTGAGCCGAACGCGGTCGCGCCTATCGGGGCCCGCGCAGTCGCGAATGCGGGTTGTGGCGATTCAATTTCACGTGAGGGGTGAAATCGTCCGACCGAAATGCGGCTACGGGCGACGCCTACATTGCAATTGCGACCCGCGCGCGCAATCGTGCATGTAATGCGTACCCTTGTGATGCTCGGGTTGCTGGCGACAGCGGCCTGCGGGCTCGATGAAGGGGGGTTGGGCGCCGATCCGGTCGACGCGGATATGGCGTCCGAGGGGGCCACGACGGATGAAGGGCCCATTGCGATAGAAGACGGCGGCGCGGTCTTCGACAGCGCCATCGTATTTTCGGCCGTGGACGCCGTGTCGGGCGTTGACGCGGGCGGACAAACGACGCACGACGGGCCGTCGGGAGTCTCGCCGGTCTACCTCGACTCGAGCAAGCCGGTCGTCGCCGACGCGGGCGATGGCGCGCCTGTCGTGGCGACCGCGAGCGAGGCCGGCGGTGTTCCGCCCGGGGACGCGGCGGGCGACGCCGTTCGTGACGCCGTTTCCTCGAGCGACGGAGCCGCGTGCACGCTGAGCATCCCGGCCGGCTGGACGCTGTCGGTATACACGACCGGTGCAGGCGCCTGCCCGACCGGATACCCCGAGCACGTCGCGTACGCGAGCCCGACCATCGGCGCGAACGCATGCTCTTGCGGCTGCACCGTAACGCAAGACGGGGACTGCCTCCAAGGAACGATTGCGGTCTCGGGGAATGCCGACAACGGGGCCACGTGCGACACACCCATTCTCACGATCGACGTGAGCGGCGGGGGTTCGGCTTGCTTCACCGTTCCTTCGAGCTCGCAGGGCGTGTCTCTGCCGGCGCGGACGCAGGCGTCCGCCTTGCCGCCGGACGGAGGAACGTGCGCGGACATGGCCGGGATGGACCCGACGCAAGTGTCGAGCGCGCCAATCCGCTATTGCGACGTGCCCGCGGCTGGGGCGGGGTCGGTCTGCAACGGGAGCGCGCCGCCCGGCTTCATGGCTTGCATCGCGACGAGCGGTACGGTGGCCTGTCCGGCGGCAAGTTCCTTCAACACGAGGTTCGTCGTCGGAGACAGGGCGACCATCGCGTGTTCTCCGTGCACGGAATGCTCGGTCGCCACGACCTGCTCCAATCCGACAATTTCCGCGTACGACAATCGCATGTGCCGGGGTTCCCCCTTCGCCGTTCTTTCCGTCGACGGGGCGTGCGATCCGACCGCCGGTGGCGGAATGGGCGGAATGGGAATGGGCGGAATGGGAATGGGCGGAATGGGAATGGGCGGAATGGGCGGCGGGAACCGTGGAAGCAACGTGCTCTCGGTTCAGTACGATGTCACCGAGACGACGACCTGCACGCCGGGAACCTCGACCGCCACGGCCCAGCTCACGAATCCAATTACGATTTGCTGTCAGTGACCCGTGCGCGCCGCGACGACCTCGTGCCCGGGATCGACCTCGTGCAATCCATCCGTCTCAATACGCGACTTGCGCTGGAGTCGCAGAGCCTGACCGGCGTCGGGCGCCGCGTAGCCGGTGATCAGGCGTGCGCCGCGGCGGTAGGTCACGTACGACCAAGCCCAGTTGATCATGACGACGAGCCGGTTCTTGA
>CAZVPE010000011.1:0-125 GCA_964628155.1 uncultured Polyangiaceae bacterium
TTGGTAGAGCGTCCTGTTCGACTGGGCCCGCCGCTTTTCTCGTTGGTAGAGCGTCAGGTTCGACTGGGCCCGCCGCTTTTCTCGTTGGTAGAGCGTCAGGTTCGATTGGCCTCGCCACTTTTCTC
>CAZVPE010000011.1:225-58885 GCA_964628155.1 uncultured Polyangiaceae bacterium
GGTTCGATTGGCCTCGCCGCTTTTCTCGTTGGTAGAGCGTCAGGTTCGATTGGCCTCGCCACTTTTCTCGTTGGCAGAGCGTCAGGTTCGATTGGCCTCGCCGCTTTTCTCGTTGGTAGAGCGTCAGGTTCGATTGGCCACGCCGCTTTTCTCGTTGGAGGAGCGTCAGGTTCGATTGAAAACGCCGAAATGTCGAGAAGACCGCCAGGGCGCAAGGAGCGCCGAGGGAGAATCGTGCGGGAAAACGGCCCTTCTTCCCCTCCCTCTCGCGGAACGCTCATTCCGTCACGCCGTCGAGCTTTCGGTAGATGGTGCGCGTGGAAATCCCGAGGAGTTGGGCGGCGACGGACTTGTCGCCCTTGGTGTGGCGGAGTGTCTCCCGAATGACGCGCAGTTCGATTTCGTCCAGGGTCGTCCCCACCTCGAACGTCAACTGGGTCGGCGCCCTCGGAGCCGCAGTCGCGATGGGATCTGGCAAATCGCTCTCGCCGAGGGAATCACCGCGCGACAAGACGACGGCGCGCTCGATGACGTTCTCGAGCTCGCGAACGTTGCCGGGCCACGCGTAGTCCATCAGGCGGTCGAGCGCGCCGCGCGTGGGCTGCAGGCGCGGTCGTCCATTCTTCGCGCAATAAAGGCCGAGGAAGTGATCGACGAGCAGGGGGATGTCCTCGCGCCGCGCGCGCAGAGGCGGCGCGGTGATCGCGATGACGTTCAGCCGATAAAAAAGGTCTTCGCGAAAGCGACCCCCGGCGACTTCCGCCACGAGATCGCGGTTGGTCGCGGCCACGATGCGTACGTCCGCCTTCTGCGTGTTGCCGCCGAGCGGTTCGTACTCCCCTTCCTGAAGGACCCGCAGCAGTTTGACTTGAACGCTCGGCGACAGCTCGCCAATCTCGTCGAGAAAGAGCGTTCCACCGGCGGCCTTCGCGAATCGGCCGTCTTTCTTCCCTGTCGCGCCGGTGAACGCTCCGCGCTCATGCCCGAATAGCTCGCTCTCAAGAATCGTCTCGGGGATGGCCGCGCAATTGACGGCCACGAACGGAGCGCGCGCGCGGCCCGAGCGCTCGTGAATGCACCGCGCGAGCAGCTCTTTGCCCGTGCCGCTCTCGCCGAGAATCAAAACGGTCGCCTGGCTCGGCGCCGCCTGCGTCGACATGTCCACCACCCGCCGGAGCGCGGGCGAACTGCCGACGATCTCGCGGTGCACGAGTCGCTTGATCTCCGCCCGGAGCGACGTGTTCTCCGCGACGAGCTTTTGCCGCTCGGCCGCCTTGCGCACGCTCTTCACGATCGACACGCGCTTGAGAGGCTTCTCGACGAAGTCGTACGCCCCGTCCCGCATCGCGCTGACGGCGGCTTCCACCGACCCGTACGCGGTCATCAAGACCACCTCCACGTCGGGAGCCACCTGCTTGATGGCCCGCAGGAGCTCGAGCCCCGTCGTGCCCGGCATCATCAGATCGGTGAGGACGACGTGCACGCGGTGGGTGCGGACGAGCTCGAGCGCCCGCTTCGCGTCCGACGCCGAAAGGACCCGGAGCCCTTCTCGGAGAAAGATCTTCTCGAGCGACTCGATGTTGGAGCGCTCGTCGTCCACGACCAGAACGGTGGTCGCATCGGGCGACGGATCGGGAACCAGGGGCGGATCGTCGGGTGGAGATGCGTGGGCGGAGTTCGCGGGCGGGAAGGCGAGATCTTTTGTCAACACAACGACAATATGTCACTCGCGCCGACAGGACGTCCAATTCCCCGAGAGGGAAGGTCAGTGCCAGCGCAGCCGAAAGCTCCCGACCCAGCGCGCCCAATCCGAGCGCAGGTCGAAGCGGAGCGTGGCCCGCGCGACTTCGTCTCCCCGGTCGTCGTAGATGCTCACCGGAAGGAGCGTGAGCGACGCGATCGGCGAGATTTTTTGCCACTCTTCTTGGCCGCTGAGGTCGTAGCGGTGTCCGTCGTCGCCGCGAAACGACAGATGGTAGGCGACGCGCCGCTCGTCGAAGAGCCGGAAGGCGATCGTACCCTCCAAGCCCTGCGACGAGGCCAATCGCTCCGCGTCGAGCGTGCCGGTGACCCGCAAAATCTTGCTGCGCCCAAACTCGCGAACGTCGGCCGCGACCGCTTCGATCGCGATGCCGACCGCGCCCTCTTCGGCGGGCGCGTCGAGCCGCCAATACGAGCCTCTCCACGTCTGGCGGAAAGCAAAGCCGATACCCATCGGGCGGATCGATCAGCCTTCGGACGGGCCAGGCTCGGCCGCACCGGCGCTCGGCGCGCCGCCGTACACGACGAGGCGCTCGACCACCTGCCCGCGCGCCGCCGCCTCGGCGATCGCCTCCACGTCGTCGAGCCGGACGTGTCCGTACGCGACGTGCTCCGGCTCCTGCAGAACCGTCACGCCCGTCTCGCACATGTCCAAGCAGCTCGAAGAGCACGCGCGCACGACGTCCTTCGCGACGCCGCGCCTGGCGAGCGCTTCCTTGAGCTTCACGACGACCTCCTCGGACCCTTTCTCCGCGCAGGAGCCCTTGGGATGCCCGTCCGGGCGTCGATTCGTACAAACGAGGAGATAGCGCTTGCGAAACGGCATGATGTCGCGAGGTCCACGTTATCAGGGAATGAACCGTCTTTACGACCCCGCTTGCGCTTCGGCCGCGCTCGGACGATCCTCCGCGGCCGATGAAAACGTCCAAACTACTCTTCTTGGCCACGGCTCTCCTCCCCCCCGTCATCGCGATCGCGTGCGGCGGAGGAAACGAAAACCTTCCGCCCCCTCCCCCACCGCCCGCGCCGCCGCCGGTCGCGTCGAGCGCCGCTCCCGTCGAGAGCGCGTCGGCGAGCGCCGCTCCGCCCCCGGCCCCCGCGCCGCCGCCCGCGCCTCCGGTGCAGCTCGTGCAGGGCGCGGCGAGCCCCGACCCGTCGGCTCCCACGCCCACGGTGAAGATCGTCGCGCCGACGAAGGATCAGGTGATCGCCACGGCGAAGGCCGGAGACTTCGAAGTGAAGCTCGACGTGAAGAACTGGAAGACCGAGAAAGGGGACTCGCACGTCCACCTCATTCTCGACGACAAGCCCTACAAGCCGATCTTCGATCTCAAGGCTCCCCCGCTCAAGCTCTCGGAGCTCACCGGCGGCGATGCGCTCGCCGAAGGGCAGCACATCCTCGTCGCCTTTCCGAGCCGGGCGAACCACGAGAGCGTGAAGACGCCGGGCGCGCTGACGTTCGTCTCGTTCTTCGTCGGCAAGAAGGGGGACAAAGTGCAGGACCCCACCAAGCCCCTTCTCGTCTACAGCCGTCCGAAGGGCGAATACAAAGGCGACATGGCCAACCATGTCCTCGTCGACTTCCAGATCGCGAACACGACGCTCGCGCCCGACAAGAACCACGTTCACATCTCCGTGACGGGTCCGGGCATCGAGGGAGACAAGAGCGCGGACGCGACGAAGTTCGGTCCGCCCTTCTATCTCGACAACCTGCAAGACGGCTCGTACTCGGTGAAGCTCGAGCTCCTCGGCGGCGACGGCAAAGTGTTGCCCGGGCCGTGGAACTCGACGACGCACTCGTTCAGCGTCGCGCACTGACGCGCCACTGAACCTCACCCCCCCGGCCCCCTCTCCGCTCGCGGAAAGGGGGAGCAGCTCCGTTATCGCGCGACCCGCGGACACCCCTCTCCGCTTGCGGAGAGGGGCCGGGGGTGAGGTCCTCTGGGGCCGCAAGGGAAGGAGGGGGCGCGCTATCCTCGAACCGCCCCCGGAGCGCGTGAGTGCGACGCTCCGAACCGATGGGGCTCGCTCACGACGTCCATTGGCGCGGCCATCAATGTACGCGAACTATACAACGCGGCCGCCGAGCCCCGGGTGTGACCGTGCTAACTTCGGAGAGTGGGCGAGTCCGCCAAGCGCCGCGCTACGTACGACGACGTCCTGACCGCGCCGGAACGAGTCATCGCCGAGGTCGTCGACGGCGTCCTCCACACGCAGCCGCGACCGGCGATTCCTCATGCACGTGCGTCGTCCGAGCTGGGGGCGCTGCTCTCGGGCCCATTCGATCGCGGCAAAGGCGGTCCAGGCGGATGGGTGTTGCTCGACGAGCCGGAGCTGCATCTCGGGGCCGAGCCGGACATCGTCGTGCCCGATCTCGCCGGCTGGCGTCGCGAACGGATGCCCAAGCTGCCGATGGATGCAGCCTTCTTGGTGCTCGCTCCCGACTGGCTGTGCGAGGTCGTCTCCCCTTCGACCCAGGCGTTCGACCGCCGCGACAAGATGAACCTCTATGCACGCGAAGGAGTGCGCCACGCTTGGTTGGTCGACCCGCTTACCCAGCTCCTCGAAGTCTGGCACCTGGAACACGGCCGCTGGGTCCGTCTGGGAACGTGGCGAGGCGACGCGCGCGTGAGGGCCGAGCCCTTCGAAGGGCTCGAGCTCGAGCTGGGCGCGCTCTGGGCCTCCTGAGAGCGTCGCCGCGCTGGGCGAATAGGCCTCTCGGGCCGCTGGCGCCTCACGATCCGGTCATCGACCCGAGCGACTTCTCGATCCGCCCCACGGCCCAGGCCGCCGCCTCCCGGACGACCGGGTCCTCGTGAGCGGTCGCGGCCGCGCGCAGCGCCGGGAGTGACTTCGGGTCGCGCCGGTTGCCGAGGACGATGGCGGCGTTGCGCGCGATGCCCGCGCGACCGGCGCGACGCAGCGGAGTGCCCTCGAAGAGCTCGCGCCAGGCCGACTCGTCGAGCGACAAGAGCGACTCGAGGCGCACGTGGGTCCAACGCTCGAGAGGGGCGAAGGGATCGCCGTCGCGCGTGTCGAGCGAGGCTCGGGCGCCGATACCCGCATTGAAGGGGCACACCGTCTGGCAGTCGTCGCAGCCGAAGAGGTGCGTCCCCACGCCTTCGCGCAGCTCCGCGGGCATCGAGCCCCGCTGTTCGATGGTCAAATACGAGACGCAGCGCCGCGGATCGAGAACGAAGGGAGACGAGAAGGCCCGGGTCGGGCAAGCGTCGAGGCAGCGCGTGCACGCGCCGCAGCGGTCCAGGAGGTTCGGCCGGCGTGCGGGCGGCCCCTGCGGCGTGTCGCCGAGATCGAGGCCGAGATCGAGGCCGAGATCGAGGCCGAGATCGAGAGTGGTCACCACTTCGCCGAGGAGCACCATCGATCCGAGCCCGGGCACGATGAGCATTCCGTTCTTGCCGATGAACCCGAGCCCCGCGCGGACGGCCCACGCACGCTCGAGCACGGGCGCGTCGTCGCACATCGGACGGGCTCGAACGGGGTGCTCGTCGGTGCCGAGCGTGCGCACGAACGCGGCCAGCCGTCGGACGCGCCGGCGGAGAAAGCGGTGGTAATCCCGGCCGCGCGCGTACCGTGCAATCGTGTGTGCGAAGGTCGGAACGTCCTCGCTACCCCCGGCATCGGCTTCGGTTGGGCGCTGGTAGCGCCGCGCGACGCAAACGACACTCTTGGCTCCAGAAAGAATTCCGTCGCCATCGAGCCTCTCGCGAACTCCCCCGTAAGCCGCCAACCACCCCATTTCGCCGTGCATTCCTTCGCTTACAAAGGCCCTGTATCGCGCGAAATCTTCGGCGAGCGGCTCGCTGGCACGCGCGATGCCAACTGCGTCGAAACCGAGCCGCAACGCGGCCGCTCGCACCTGATCGGAAAATGAGACGCCCGGTCTGACCACGCAGCAAACACTTAACCGAGTATGGTCGACTTGGCTCTCTCCTACGGACATCGGGCAAACGCCGCGAGGACCGACATGCGAACGGATGGACGGCAATGGCGGGCTTGAGCGGTGGGGCGCTCGGCTGCGGCGCCTCGGTGGAAACGACGCAGGACGGGCTCTTCGGCGGTAGCGTGGTTCTGTTCCAGCCCCAGCGCGGGGCGGGCTACCGAACGAACGTCGACGCCCTGCTGCTCGCGGGGTTTGCCACCGGGAACCATTCGGCTTCCCTCGCCTTCGACTTGGGGGCTGGGGTGGGGGCCGTGGGATTGTCGTTGCTCCGGCTGGGCGCCGCGCGGCGCGTGGTGCTGGTCGAGATCGACGAACAGCCGGCCGCGATGGCGCGGCGCAATCTCGACGCGAACGGATGGACCGAACGGGGCGAAGTCGTCCGAGGCGACGTACGCGACGTGGCGCGCTCGCGCCGCGGAGAGGCCGCGCTCGTCGTGTGCAATCCCCCGTATGTGGCACCGGGGCGGGGCCGTGTGCCCGCCACGGAAGCGCGCGCTCGCTGCGGAGAGCTTTCCACGTTCGTGCAAGCGGCCCGGCAAGTGGCCGGGCGTCGCGCGCGCGTTTGCTTCGTCTATCCCGCCCACGAGCTCGGGGTGCTTCTCTCGTCGCTCGCAGCCGAGGGCCTGCATGCAAAGCGACTGCGCTTCGTGTACGGAACGCCCGACTCCCCGGCGCGCATCGCCTTGGTCGAGGCGGTGGCCGGTCGGGCCGGAGGGCTGGCCGTGATTCCGCCCCTGGTCGAACACGGGCAGCGCGGGTACACGCCCGAGATGCAGGCGCTTTTGGCGCGGGGGTAGCGCTACCGCGCCCCGCGAAGTCGGTCCAGCGCGATGGCGCAGGCCGAACGAACGCTGAGGTGGTTGTAATCGCCGCCCAACGCCGAGATCGGCTCGAGTAGCGCGTCCGCCGACCCGATCACGCTCGGCGCGAGACCCCATCCGGTCCCGAACACCAGAAGGACGGGCTTCTCGGCGCGTTCGAGCCGCGCTCGGCCGTCCGCGAACGAAAGCGCTGCGCCGAGGGAGCGCGCGGCGGTGACCCAAACTTCGACCGCGTCCCGTCCGCCGAGCGCGCCGATCGCGGCGTCCAGCGTCGGCACGATGCGCAGCAGCCGCAGCGCCTCGCGCCGATCGGGAATGCGCCGGCCGCTGGATCCGTCGGTCCAGTGTTGGCGGATTCGCTCGACGAGCTCCCGCTGCGCGGCGATCGGATGGGCGATGAAGTAGTCGCTGCATCCGTAGCTGCGCGCGCTGCGCGAAAGATCGTGGACGTCGAGGTTGGTGACGGCGGTCGTCACAATCGCCCCCTGCCCGTCGAGCACCGGATGATGGACGAGCGCGATCGCGAGCTTCACGAACCGCCCGTTCCTTCCGACTTCCGGGCGCGCGCGACGTCGCTCTCCGTCCGTTCGAAGTCTTCCCACAGGTCGGGGCGGCGCGCGCGTGTTCGCTCGATCGACCGATCGCGGCGCCACCGAGCGATCTCGGCGTGGTTGCCTCCGACGAGGACGTCCGGGATCCCCGCGCCGCGAAACTCGGTCGGGCGCGTGTAGTGCGGGTACTCGAGCAGTCCGCCGGTCTCGGGGCTGTGCGACTCTTCGATCGTCGACGTCTCGTTGCCGAGCACGCCGGGAAGCAGGCGTACGCACGAGTCGACGACGGCCATCGCAGCGACTTCGCCCCCCGTCATGACGAAGTCGCCGAGGGAGATCTCTTCGTTTACGTGACTCCTCACCCGCTCGTCGAACCCTTCGTATCGCCCGCACACGAGCATCACGGCCGGCCGCGCCGCAAGCTCGCGCACTCTGCGTTGATCGAGCCGCTGACCTTGCGGAGTCAGAAGCACGCGATGCGCTCGCACCCCGTCGGCCGCGTCCGCGTCCAGCGACTCGATCGTGGCCACCAGGACGTCGACCCGCATCACCATTCCGCCCCCTCCGCCGTAGGGCGTGTCGTCGATGCTCTTGTGCCTTCCGAGCCCGAAATCCCGCGGACTGCGAAATCGCACGGCGAGCTGGCCGCGATCGATCGCCTTTTTCACGAAGCTCGTGACGAGAAATCCGCCGAACATCTCGGGAAAGAGCGTGACGACGTCGACCCGCACCGACCTATTCCCTCTCCACGCCCGTCAGCGTTGCGAGGGTGACCACGCCCGACGCGACATCGACGGCGCGCACCACTTCGCTGACCAGCGGCACCTCCCACGGCCGGCCGCCGTCTGCGGCGTCCACCACGAGGACGTGGGTGGTCGGGTACGTTCGAAGGGTCCGCACGCGCCCCACTTCGCTTTGGGCGCCTTCGGCCCCCTCGAGGACGACCCGTGCCCCCTCGACATCGCACGCGTAGAATTCACCCTCATCGAGCGGAGGAAAGTCGCGGCGCCTCGCGCACACCACCGCCCCGCGCAGCGCCTCCGCGCTGTCTCGACCGTCCACCGAGAAGAGCCTCATCAGGATGGCGTCGTTCGCACGGCGCGCGCTCTCGACGCTCACTTCGTGCTCTTCGCCGTCGGGCATGCGAACGAGGACTTCGTCGAGTTCGAGCAGCAGATCGCTGTCGCGGTTGAAGAGGCGCAGGCGCAGCTCACCGCGCACGCCGTGCGGTCGCGCGACCTCGGCCAGCGCAACCCACGCCTCGGCCGCGAGGGTCATCCACGCACCGCTTCGCTCGGATCAGTCGACGATGTCGAGGTGCGCGCGGCGCCCCAGCTTCGTCGAGACGGCCGTGAGAATGGTCCGCATCGACTGGGCGGTGCGCCCGTCCCTGCCGATGACCTTCCCCACGTCGTTCTTCGCCACGCGGAGCTCGATGACGCTGTTGTGCTCTCCCGCAACTTCCGTGACCTGAACCTCGTTCGGCTGGTCGACGAGCTCGACGGCGATGGCGTGAATCAGCTCTTTGAGCGGCATGGACTGCTCCGCCCCCGGGGCGGTCACTTTGCCTTTTCCGGCGCGGCGGCCTCGCCGACGGTGACCGACGCGACTCGAGACTGTCGTTTGAGCAGGCGGTCCACGGTGGCCGACGGCAGGGCGCCCTTCGAGCGCCAATAGGTCAGGCGCGCCTGGTCGATGCGGAAGTGGTTCGGCTCGCACGTCGGATCGTAGGAACCGATGTTCTCCAGAAATCGGCCCCCGCGCGGGCTGCGGTGATCGGCGACGATGATGCGATAAAAGGGGCGCTTCTTGGCGCCGGCGCGAGACAAACGAATATGGACGGCCATCGTTGGAAAACCTTTGCTCTTCTCTATCTTGAGGCGGCAAGACCGTACGAGCCTGCCCTGCCCGCGTCAAGTGGCTGTCAAGTGGGGGTGGGCTTCGGAGCCTCAGCCGTGAATGCTCATCACGCGGGTCAGCCGCATGACGAGAAGGGGGTGAAACGGCATGCCGTACGCGTGGAGCTTGCCGCTCCGCATCGCGCTCAGCACCGTCGCCACGGCTCGCACGGCTTCGTGGTCGCCGCGGCGCGGAATGGGAAGCCCGAGGGGCGTCGCGAGAGGCAGATTCGACATGGCCATGATGGCTTCGGACGGCCCTCGAATGGTCACGTCCGGAATGCCGACGATGCCGTCGTGAATCGTGAGCTTTCCGCCCCGTTCGAACGAAAGCGTCAGGGCGACGTCGACGTCGTCGGCCACAATCGCCACGTTTCCTGCGAGAGCAGCGAAGTCCGTCATCTTGTGGGGCTTGGCCTCGAGGTTCTGGCGAACCAAGTTCTCCAGCATCGTCGCGAGGCCATTTTCGCTGGCGTCAGGGGCGAGCCTGACGTCGGGCTGCGGGCTCGTCAAACGCTCAAATCTCGAACTGACCGAACGAGTTGAGATCCTTGAACGCTTCGACGATGCGGGCGGCCATGCCCTTTTCTCCGAGGTGCAGCCAGCCGCGCGGGTCGATGTACTTCTTGTTCGGCTTGTCCGGGCCTTCGGGATTGCCGAGCTGGCCCTGCAAGTACGCGCTCTTCTCGTCCATGAACTTCTTGATCGGGTGGGTGAACGCCCACTGCGGATCGGTGTCGATGTTCATCTTGATGACACCGTACGAAACCGCCTCGCGAATCTCTTCCCGCGTGGACCCCGATCCTCCGTGGAATACGAAGTCCACCGGCTTGGGTCCCGTCTTGCGCTCCTTTTGAATCGCGTCCTGCGAGTTCTTGAGGATCGGGGGACGGAGCTGCACGTTGCCGGGCTTGTAAACCCCGTGCGTATTTCCGAACGATGCGGCGACTGTGAACGCGCCGATCGGCTTGAGCGCGTCGTACGCCGCGAGGACGTCAGACGGCTGCGTGTAGAGCTTGGAGTTGTCGACGCCCGCGTTGTCGACGCCGTCTTCCTCTCCGCCGGTCACGCCGAGCTCGACTTCGAGGGTCATCTTCATCGCGGCCATGCGCTTCAGGATCCGGGCGCTGATCTCCAAGTTCTCGTGGAGGGGCTCTTCGGAAAGGTCGAGCATGTGCGACGAGAAGAGCGGCTCGCCGTGTTTGGCGAAGAAGCGCTCCCCGTGATCGAGCATCCCCTCGACCCACGGCAGGAGCTTCTTCGCCGCATGGTCCGTGTGGAGGACGACGGCGACCCCGTAGGCCTCGGCCAGGTTGCGCACATAGTGGGCCCCCGCGACCGCTCCGACGACCGCGGCTTTCTCGTTCTTGTTGTCCAAGAACTTACCGGCGAAAAAGTGAGCTCCTCCATTGGAAAACTGGATGATGATGGGGGTCTTGGCTTCTCTTGCGGCCTGTAGGGCCGCGACCGTGGAGTGCGACCCGATCACGTTGACCGCCGGGAGCGCGCAGGGCACGCTTTTCATGTACCCGAACAGTTCCTGGAGGGCGGAACCGGTAACGATGCCTGGCTTGAGCTTCATCTTTGACATGACGTACGAACCTTTGGCGAAGGACGTTTGATGTGGCTTTTAGCGCAGCCTTAGGAGAATCGTCAACGCACAGCTTGGGGGCGCACGCCTGCGAAACGGGCAGAGCTTTACTCTTCCGCGCGACTCGGCGAACATCCCTTCGCGCATGGAGCGGCGGCCGACGCCGCCCATCCCAATGAGCGGACTCACCGGACGAAAGATCCTTCTCGCGGAGGACGACCCCATCCACGCCCGCTTGCTCAAGCAGGCGTTTCAGAAAGCGGGCGCCGCGATCGACGTGGTCAACGACGGTGCGACCGCCCGCCAGCACCTTGCCCGCGGCGGGTACGACGCGTTCGTCACCGACTGGATGATGCCCGAGGTCGACGGAATCGAGCTCACCCGCGAGCTCAAGCGGTCAGGCGCCGCGCCGTACGTCGTCCTCATTTCGGCCCTCTCGATCCCCGACGCGAAGTCGCACGCGCTCCAGGCGGGCGCCAACGAGTTTTTCGCCAAGCCGCTCGTTGCCGCGAAGTTGGTCGACGCGCTCGCCGCGGCGCTGGCCAGCCGTGCGGCGCCGCGGGCGGGCCCTCCCCCGCCTTTGGCGCCAGCCGGGCCACCGCCGGTTCCAGCGGCCGAATCCACGGATCACCCGATCGGCAGGACGCCGGCCTGGAACGCCCTTCCGGAAACGGTGCGTCAAGTCGCGGCGGAGCTTCTGCAGATCAAGACAACCGTGGAGCTCGTCCCGAAGGCCTCCGCCGACGCAACCATCCGCTACGTCCTCCCGGTCGTCGACAGCGAGCACCAGCTGGAGATGCACGTGCGGGTGGAGTCGTCCAAAGAGAGCATCGCCGATGTCGCTCGTTTGATGCTCGGAGAAGCTCAGGACGACGACGCAACGCTGCAGGACCTGGTCGCGGAGGTCGCCAACGTGGCGGCCGGGGCGCTGAAGACCGCCTTCCTCCGGGACGGCTTCTCGTTCACGCTCGGCCTGGCGTCGAAGTCGCAGTCCCAGGGTCCGAGCCCGTACGGGATTGCCAAGTCGATCATGGTCCGCGCAGACCGGGTGGTCTTGTTCTTCACGGTCGGGGTGCAGCCGCGCAACGCGCAGCGCGTTCCGAGCAGCCGGCTGACCGAGGGGATGGTCTTGGCCGAAAGCCTCTACACGAGCAACGGCGCGCTGGTTTTGCCGTCGGGGACCCGACTCACCTCCTCGGTCACCGGTCGACTCCACAAGATGTTCCTCGACCGCGCCATCCTGGTGTGCATGCCCGACGTCGCAGGGTAATCGGCCACACCTCGCCCAATTCCCAGTTTCGCCCCCGATTCGCCTCGATGGGGCCTTATTGCCTCAAATGGATCGGCCGTCCCTGTGACCGGGTTCGGGCGCGTTCGGCCCACGAGCCGGGGCCGCTGAAAGGGGCATCAGGATGGCAGTCGCGGACGACGAAATCTTTCGGGAGTTCTTGGTCGAGAGCGCCGAGAATCTCGATCAGCTCGACCGCGACTTCGTCGCCCTCGAGATCGACCCGAAGGCGAGCGATCGGCTCGGTGGCATTTTCCGGACGATTCACACGATCAAAGGGACCTCTGGATTTCTCGGCCTGCCCAAGCTCGAAGCGCTGACGCACGCCGGCGAGAACGTCCTCAGCAAGCTCCGGGACGGCGCGCTCGTTTTGACGCCCGAGATGACGTCCACGCTACTTGCGATGGTGGACGGGGTTCGGCGGATTCTGAGGAGCGTCGAGTCCTCTTCCCACGAAGGAGCCGAGTCCTTCGAAAGCCTCATCCTCAGCCTCAACGAATTCCTGAAGGGTCCCCGGCCCGCCGACGCGACGCCGACCATCGGCGAGATCCTGGTGGAACAGGGCGCCGTCGCGGCCGAAGAAGTCGCCGTCGCGCTCGAGCAGCAGAAGACCGACCCGCGCAAGCTGGGCCAAATCCTCGTTTCCCGCGGCAGCATCAAGCCCGAAGCCGTCCTCGACGCGCTCCACGCCCAGGGCGAGATGCGGGCGGCCGCTCTCTCCGATTCGACCATTCGCGTCGACGTAGGCCTGCTCGACAAGCTGATGAATCTCGTCGGCGAGCTGGTACTCGCCCGAAATCAGATTCTGCAATTCGCGAGTCAGAGCAAAGACACCTTGTTCCTCGGCACTTCGCAGCGGCTCAACCTCATCACCACCGAGCTCCAAGAGGGCGTGATGAAGACGCGCATGCAGCCGATCGGGAGCGTGTGGAGCAAGTTTCCGCGGGTCGTGCGCGACCTGGCCCTCACGTGCCACAAGCAGGTCAAGCTCGAGATGGTCGGCGAGGACACGGACCTCGACCGGACGATCATCGAGGCCATCAAAGATCCGCTGACCCACATCGTCCGGAACTCGGTCGATCACGGAATCGAATCGCCCGAAGCGCGCGTCGCGCAAGGAAAGTCGGCGGTCGGCAAGCTGCTTCTCCGCGCGTATCACGAGGGCGGGCAGGTCAACATCGAGATCTCCGACGACGGAGGGGGGATCGACCCCGTCAACATGCGACAAAAGGCGATTTCACGCGGGATCATCTCCGCCGAACGCGCCGGGCGGATGAGCGACCGCGAGAGCCTCAACCTCATCTTCATGCCCGGGTTCTCGACCGCCGAGCGCGTCACGAACGTGTCGGGGCGGGGCGTCGGAATGGACGTCGTCAAGACGAACGTCGAGAAGATCGGCGGGACCGTCGACGTTCAGAGCAAGACCGGCCATGGCACCACGCTAAAGCTCAAGATCCCGCTGACGCTCGCGATCATCCCCGCGCTCGTCGTCACGTGCAGCCGCGAGCGCTTCGCGATCCCGCAAGTGAACCTCCTCGAGCTCGTGAGGCTCGAGGGAGAGCAGGCGCGTGCGAGCGTGGAGCACATCCACGGCGCCCCCGTCTACCGGCTCCGGGGCAACATTCTTCCGCTCGTCTATCTCGACCGAACGCTCGGCCTAGCCGAAGTCGCGCAGGCCGAGGCAATCAACATCGTCGTGCTCCAGGCCGACGACCGGCAATTCGGGCTCGTCGTCGACGGGGTGAACGACACCGAAGAAATCGTCGTCAAGCCTCTCGGCAAAGAGCTCAAGGGGCTATCGGCCTTCGCGGGTGCCACGATCATGGGCGACGGCAAGGTCGCCTTGATCCTCGACGTGCTAGGAATCGCCCAGCGCGCAAACGTCATCTCCGAGGTCCGCGACAGAAATCTCGTCGAAAGACGCGCGGACGCGAACGCCGCAGAGCTCGACAAGCGCACGGTCTTGCTCTTCCGGGTGCGCGAAGACGGTCGCATGGCCATCCCGCTCTCGATGGTGGCGCGACTCGAGGAGTTTCCGCGCGAACGGCTGGAGAAGTCCGGCGGCCAGTACGTCGTGCAGTATCGCGGGCAAATCTTGCCGCTCATCGATCTGTGCGAGGCGATGGGCGCCGGCACCAGCGGAGGCGGAGAGGGGCCGCTGCAGGTCGTCGTCTACTCGGAGCACGGGCGGAGCGTCGGCCTCGTGGTCGATCGGATTCTCGACATCGTCGAGCAGACGATCACCGACAAGCCCCGCGGCGCCAAGCACGGCATCCTCGGCTCCGCCGTCATCGCCGGGAAAGTCACCGACTTGCTCGACGTGCACGGGATCATCCGATCCACGGACCCCCACTTCTTCGAGAGCGCTTCGGCCGCGTGATGGGAGGACCCGTGAGCGAGACCCAGCAATTCTGTACCTTTTTCGTCGCGGATCGATTCTTCGGAGTCGACGTCACGCGCGTGCAAGAAGTCATTCGCTACCAGGAGATGACGCGCGTTCCGCTCGCGTCGTCGGTCATCAGCGGCCTTATCAACCTCCGCGGCCAGATCGTGACGGCGCTCGACATGCGCGCGCGGCTCGGCCTCCCCGAGCGTCCTGCCGGGCGCCTCCCGATGAACGTCGTCGTCCGAACGGACGACGGCGCGGTGAGCCTGCTCGTCGACGAGATCGGCGACGTCGTGGAGGTCGCAGAGTCCAACCGCGAGAGCCCGCCCGAGACTCTGGCGCCCAATGCGCGCGAGCTCATCTCGGGCGTGTGCAAGCTGAAGGACCGTCTGCTCTTGGTTCTGGACCCCGAGAAGACCATCGCCGACTCCGCAACCGCGCGCGCGGGCGTGTGAGGCGACATTGAGGCCCGGCCAGCAGCTAACCCACCCGGCCGGCGCGAAGCGCTCGGGCCTGAGGGCCAAAGACGTCAACCTGTTGCAGTCCAGTTTCGCAGCGATGGCCCCCAAGGCGAGCGAGATCGTCGACCGCTTCTACGCGAAGCTCGCGGGAGCGCACCCGGCCGTGCAGCAGATGTTCCCGTCGGAAGCGAGTGCCGAAGCGAGCGAGCTGACCGACGCGCTGGCGCTCGTCGTACGCGCGGCCAACCGGCCGGCCTCCGTGAAGCCCGGTCTGGGCGCGCTCCGGACGCGACATCGCGCCGCCGGCGTGACCCGCGAGCACTACGCGGCGGCAGGCGCCGCACTCCGCTCCGCGATGGCCGAGACGGCCGGCGCACTCTGGACGAAAGACGTCGAGGCCGCGTGGTCCGCTGCCTGCGAATGGATATCGGAAACCATGCACGACAACTCGGGAGACAAGACAATGAGCGAGCATACGGGGCGGGAGTCGACGAAGAACAACGGTCACAGCGTTCCTCCGCCGGCGCCGGTGAGGGGCGATGTGCCTTACGAGCTGCTCCTCGAGAGCGCTCCGGGCGGCATCATTTACTGTGACACGAAGCTCACCATTCTCTATCTGAATGGGGCCGCGCGCCGCGACCTCGAAACGCTCGCGGACGCCATCGACGTCGGCCCCGACGAGATCGTGGGCGAGCCGTTCGACGTGATCCACGCGTTCTCCCAGCCGGACCGGCGGAGTCTCCGCGCGGGCAAGGCGGTCACCGTCGAGGCTCGCGTCGGCGACGAGCAGGTTTCGCTCCATGCGTCTCCGATGGTCGGCCACGGTGTCGCGATCGGCTTCGAGCTCGCGACGTCGCTGGCGAAGGCGCGCGACGAAGGCCAGCACATGCGGCAGCTGCTCGACAACGCACCCGTCAACGTCATCTTCTGCGACGCCGATTTCACCATCCGATACATGAACGAGACTTCGCGGCGGACGTTCAAGTCGCTCGAGAAGTACCTCCCGGTCACGGCGGACAAAGTCGTCGGAAGCTCGATCGACATTTTCCACAAGGTGCCCTCCCACCAGCGCAGCCTGCTGTCGAATCCGAAGAACCTTCCGCACCACGCGTCCATTCAACTCGGCCCCGAGCGCCTGGCGCTGAGCGTCTCGGCGATCAACGACGCGAACGGCAACTCCGCGGGGACGATGCTCACCTGGGAGGTCATCACCAAGACCGAGGATCAGGCCGGGCAGGCCGAAGCGATCTCCAAGTCGAACGCGGTCATCGAGTTCGGTCTCGACGGCACGATCGTCACCGCCAACGACAACTTTCTCAACGTCATGGGCTACACGCTCGACGAGATCAAGGGCCGGCATCACAGCATGTTCGTCGACGAGGCGACTCGGTCGAGTCCTTCGTATCGCGACTTCTGGACCAAGCTCGGCCGGGGCGAGTACCAGTCCGACGAGTACAAGCGGATCGGCAAAGGGGGGAAAGAAGTCTGGCTCCAGGCTTCGTACAACCCCATCAAGGACGTTCAGGGCAGACCGTTCAAGGTCATCAAGTACGCGAGCGACGTGACGGCGGCCAAGCTCAAGGCGGCCGACTACGCGGGTCAAATCGCCGCGATCTCCAAGTCGCAGGCGGTCATCGAGTTCAAAATGGACGGGACGATCGTCACCGCCAACGACAACTTCCTGTCGACGGCGGGCTATACCCTGGAAGAAATCGTCGGCCGGCACCACAGCATGTTCGTCGACGAGGCCACGCGCTCCTCGCCCGACTACCGCGAGTTCTGGGCGCGGCTCAACCGCGGCGAATACCAGGCCGCGGAGTACAAGCGCATCGGCCGAGGCGGCCGCGAGTTCTACCTCCAGGCCTCGTACAACCCGATCCGCGATTTGAACGGTAAGCCGTTCAAAGTGGTCAAGTACGCGACCGAGATCACCGAAGAGGTGAAGCGCCGCGAGAGGGCGCTCGACGTCCAAAAGCAGATCGCGAGCAACGCGACGGCGCTCGGCGCCGCCGGCAACGAGCTCGACGCGGTGGCGACGCAGATGTCCGCCAACGCCGAAGAGACGTCGACGCAAGCGAACGTCGTGTCGGCCGCGGCCGAGCAGGTCAACAAGAACGTCCAGACGGTCGCCACCGGCGCCGAAGAGATGACGGCGAGCATCCGCGAGATCGCCAAGAACGCGAACGAGGCCGCGCGCGTCGCGACCTCCGCCGTCAAGGTAGCCGAGACGACGAATGCCACGGTCGGGAAGCTCGGCGAAAGCAGCGCCGAGATTGGCAAGGTCATCAAGGTCATCACGTCGATCGCGCAGCAGACCAACCTCCTCGCGCTGAACGCCACGATCGAGGCGGCGCGCGCCGGTGAAGCCGGCAAAGGGTTCGCCGTCGTCGCCAACGAAGTGAAAGAGCTGGCCAAAGAGACGGCCAAGGCCACCGAGGACATCAGCCAGAAGATCGAGGCCATTCAGACCGACACGCGCGGCGCGGTGACGGCGATCGGTCAAATCAGCACGATCATCAACCAGATCAACGACATTCAGAACACGATCGCAAGCGCCGTCGAAGAACAGACTGCCACGACGAACGAGATCAGCCGCAACGTCGCGGAGGCGGCGAAGGGCAGCGCGGAGATCGCCCAGAACATCACCGGAGTCGCGCAGGCGGCGAAGGAAACGTCGTCGGGCGTCGTCGATACGAAGACCGCGGCGAGCGAAATCACACGAATGGCCGCCGACCTGCAGCGGCTCTCCAGTCAATCCTGAAATGCGCTGCAGTCTGGAGCGCAGGGGCCGTTCTCCGAATTGCTGCTTCAAAAGGAGTAACGCGTGAAAGCACTAATCGTCGACGACTCCCGCGTGATGCGGTCCATCCTGAAGAAGTTCCTCGCGACCGAGGGGTTCGACACGCTGCTCGAGGCGGGCGACGGTGCGGAGGCCCTCCAGCAGCTGAAGACCGCGGGAAACGTGGACCTCGCCCTCGTCGATTGGAACATGCCGCGAATGAACGGCCTCGACTTCGTCGCGGCGATTCGCGCCGACCGAAAGTTCGACGGCATTCTGGTCATGATGGTCACGACGGAGGCGGAGGCGTCTCAGATGGCGCGCGCGCTCGAAGCGGGCGCGAACGAGTACGTCATGAAGCCGTTCACTTCCGAGGTCCTGCGCGACAAGCTGCTGATCCTGGGCTTCTCCGGCGGAGAGCATGCCTAAGACCCGAGTCCTCGTCGTGGACGATTCGGTGGTCATTCGCCGCCTGATCGCGGACGCGCTCTCCGCCGAGCCGTCTTGCGAACTCGTCGGCTCGGCGGCCAACGGAAAGATCGCGCTCGCGAAGATCCTTCAGGTGAACCCGGACATCGTCACGATGGACATCGAAATGCCGGAGATGGACGGCCTCACGACGCTGGCGGAGATCCGCAAAACGCATCCGAAGCTTCCGGTCATCATGTTCAGCACGCTCACGGAGCGCGCGGCCGCGGCGACGCTGAAGGCCCTGACGCTAGGCGCGACCGATTACGTCACGAAGCCGAGCGGCGGAAGCCTCGAGGCTTCGCTCCAGCAAGTTCGGGAACAGCTCCTCCCCAAGCTACGGGCGTTCGGCGTGCCGGGAGCCGCGGGACCGCGGCCGCCCGCGCCAATGGTCGCACGACCCGCCCCGCGGTCGGCGCCGCTCGGACGCATCGACGTCGTTGCCATCGGTTGCTCGACCGGCGGGCCCAACGCGCTGACGGCCGTGTTCGAGAAAATTCCGGCGCCGCTCGCAGTTCCAGTGGTCATCGTCCAGCACATGCCGCCGGTCTTCACCCGACTGCTCGCCGAACGGCTGCGCGCGCAAAGCGGGCTGTCGGTGCACGAAGCCAAAGGCGGCGAGACCCTCGCCCCCGGGGGCATCTGGGTCGCTCCGGGCGACCACCATATGATCGTGCGGCGCGAAGGCACGGAGTTCCGGCTCGCGCTGCACCAAGGGCCCCAGGAAAACTCCTGCCGGCCCGCCGCCGACGTCCTCTTCCGGTCGGTCGTCGACGCGTATGGCGGCAATGTCCTCGGCGTCGTGATGACGGGCATGGGATACGACGGACTCCGCGGGTGCGAGCACGTCCGCGAGGCGGGCGGCCAGATCGTCGTTCAAGACGAGGCGACCTCGGTGGTCTGGGGAATGCCGGGGGCCGTGGCGACGGCTGGACTCGCCGACGCCATCGTTCCACTGAACCAAATCGCGGTCGAGATTTGTCGTCGAGCGACCGGAAAACCGAGACCGACGCCCCGAACCGGAAGCCTGTCGCCCGGGGGTGATCCATGCCCATGAACACACCGGAGCTCGAGTTCGTCCGCGAGCTCGTGTACCGGCGCTCGGCGATCGTCCTCGAACCGGGCAAAGAATACTTGCTCGAGTCCCGGCTCTTGCCGCTGGCGCGTGCCGAGGGGTTCGCCTCCATCGCGGACATGGTCGCCAAGATGAAGGCGCAGCCCGCCAACGGGCTGCACGCCAAAGTGGTCGAAGCGATGACCACGAACGAGACCAGCTTCTTCCGCGATCAGCACCCGTTCGAAGGGCTGAAAAAGGAAGTGATCCCGGCCCTCCGTCAGGCCCGCACCATCACGCGCGCGCTCCGGATCTGGAGCGCGGCATGCTCGGCCGGCCAGGAGGCCTACAGCATCGCGATGCTCCTGCGGGAGAGCTTCCCGGATCTACTGTCCTGGGACCTACGAATCACCGGAACCGATCTCTCGACCGCCATGGTCGCGCGGGCGAAAGAGGGCGTCTACAACCAGATCGAAATGAATCGCGGCCTGCCCGCGCCGCTCTTGCTCAAGTATTTCGACCGCAAGGGCACCGGCTGGCAGGTCAAGCAATCCCTCCGCGACATGTTCGAGGGGCGGCAAATGAACCTCATCGACCCCTGGCCCAACCTGCCGCGGTTCGACGTCATATTTCTTCGCAATGTTCTCATCTATTTCGACATTCCGACGAAGAAGCTCATTTTGGATCGAATCAAGAACGTGCTCGCGCCCGACGGCTACCTGTTTTTGGGAGGCGCCGAGACGACTCTCAAGATCGACGATACTTTCCAGAGAGTGCAGATCGAGCGGGCGGTCTTCTATCGGAAAGCGGGGGCACCAAAAGTCGCATGAACTTCCAAGAACAGGACATTCGTGAAATCACCGAGGCGGTCTGGTCGAACGTGCTCAGCACGAGCGCCGAAGTGGCCGAAACCGAGCCCCTGCGGGCGCTGGCTGGCAAAGTCTTCACCGGCTGTGTCCAGATCTCCGGGGCTTGGGAGGGTGCTGTGACCATTCGGTGTTCGCCCGTTCTGGCGCGGACGGTCGCCGCGACGATGTACGAACTCGGCGCGACCGAGCCTTCCGGGGACGAGGTTCGCGACGCCCTCGGAGAGTTGACCAACATGGTGGGCGGCAACATCAAGGCGCTGCTGCCCGGGACGACGCACCTGTCGCTGCCGAT
The DNA here is from genome assembly GCA_964628155.1 of uncultured Polyangiaceae bacterium. Classification (GTDB taxonomy): domain Bacteria; phylum Myxococcota_A; class Polyangia; order Polyangiales; family Polyangiaceae; genus Palsa-1150. The sequence continues at coordinate 20,409 of CAZVPE010000011.1, forward strand.
CGTCGCCGAGGGCGACAAGCAGTCGCTGCGCATCAGCGACAGCGATCCCGTCTGCACGGTATGGTTCGCCTCGCACGGCGAAGTCTTTGCGGTCACCGTTCTGTCGAGGGCCGACCGACCGTCCGCCGTGGAGAGGCACTTGCACAACGGAGGTGTCGCATGAAGATCTTGGTCGTGGACGACTCGAAAGCCATGCGCCTCATCGTGCGCCGGACCTTGCGTCAGGCGGGGTTCGCGGACGAAGGCATCACCGAAGCCGCGAACGGCGCCGAGGCGCTGAAGGCGATTCGCGCGAGCACCCCCGACCTCGTGCTGTCCGATTGGAACATGCCGGAGATGACCGGGATCGACCTGTGTACGACGCTGTCGAGCCAGGGGCCGAAGGTGCCGTTCGTATTCGTGACCTCCGAGGGAACGCCCGAAATGCGCGAACGGGCGAAAAAGGCCGGCGCGGTCTCGCTCATCGTGAAACCGTTCGACGCGGAAACATTCCGCACCGTGCTAGGCCCGATAATCAAAGGCTGAGCGCCAGCCCTTCACGCGGTTCTCTCAGACCCTGGCGTCTTTGACGACCCTGGCGGCCCTCTCCTGGACCACCGTCTTCGGCCGCGGGCTCCCCGGCCTGCCCAGTCCTACCCGGCCGCGGGCAAGTGCGCGGCCTCGTGAAGGTACGATTTGGCGACCGCGAAGGCGGCGTCGAGCTGCGCGAGCAGACCGGCAGCACCTTCGAGCTGCTCTCCGCGTCCCGCGGCCTCGAGCTCGGCCGCGATCGCGGTCATGGCGTGGGCGGCCATTCCCAAACTCGCGCCCTTCAGCGAGTGCGCGGCCCGGCTGAGACCCCCGGCGTCGGCTCGATCGACCGCCGAATGAATCACGACGAGGCTGGCGGAGGCGGTTTCGATGAACAGATCCACCATTTCGCGGACGAACTCGGGGTCGCCGACATCCGCCAGCTGAGTCAGATCGACGGGTGTTGCTGGACGCGGCTCCATCGTCTGAGGCGAACGGTCGAACGCGCGTTTGCTTGACACGATTCGGCTCGAAAGGCGCTTCGCCCTTCATTTGGGCGCCCTCCTCTAAAGAGGAAAGGCAAGAGTGCCGTCCTCCGTAACGTGAGCATCGCACCCATTCCGGCGCAGGAGGCGCGGCGCCTGGCTCACCTCCGGGGGATGGGTCTGCTCGATACCGCGGCCGACCCCACTCTGGACGACCTGGCCCGACTCGCGGCGGCGGTGACGCGCAGCCCGGTCGCCTTCGTCAGCTTGATCGACGAGCGCCGCCAATGGTTCATCGCCCGGTACGGAATGGACGCGACCGAAACAGCACGCGACGTCTCGTTCTGCTCGCACGCGATCCTGCGCCCGGAAGAGGTGTTCACGGTCGAAGACGCATCGATTGATCCCAGATTCTCGGACAATCCGCTGGTCGTCGGAGATCCCCACATTCGCTTCTACGCCGGGGTGCCGCTGATGACGGGCGACGACGGGCTCGCCATCGGCACGCTTTGCGTGACCGATTTCACGCCCCGAACGCTGTCGAACGACGAGATGGAAAGCCTCAGGGCGCTGGCGCGTATGGTCGAGTCGCGCCTCCGAGCCAAGAGCGAGATTTCCGACCTGGCCCGGGCGGTCAAGAACCTGAGCGCGACCGAGCAGAGACTGGAAGAGACCAACCGGAGAGTGGAAGAGGCCAACCGCCTCCTCAATGCCATTCTCTTGCACCTGCCCCTCGGAGTCTTCGTCAAAAGCGTCGAGCCGGACAGGCTCGGCGAGTTCGTCGTCTGGAACGCCGAGTGCGCGCGCATCTTCGAACGGACCGAGCGCGAGGCGCTCGGACACAAGTTGACTGACGTGTGTGCGTTCAACGCCGAGGCGATGGGGGCCAGCGACGCCGTCGTGTGCGAACGACGCCAGCCTGTGGAACTGCCGCCGACATTCACCAAGACGCACAGCGGCACCGAGCGGTGGCTGCGCACGCAAAAGGCGCCCCTCTTCGACACCGAAGGGCGGATCCGCTGGATACTCGGGGTCACCGAAGACGTGACCGCGCAGATGCGCGCGGACCAAGAGCGCAAAGCCGCGCTCAGCCGAGCGGAAGCCGCCTCGCTCATCAAGTCTCAGTTCCTCTCGAACATGAGCCACGAGATCCGCACGCCCGTCAACGGCGTCCTCGGTTTCCTCACGCTCGCGCTCGAGGGGGACCTGACGCTCGACGTTCGCGAAATGGTCGAGACGGCCAAAGGATCTGCCCAGCATCTTCTGGCGATCATCAACGACATTCTGGATCTGTCGAAGATCGAATCGGGGAACATCACGCTCGAAGACGCGGCTTTCTCTCTGCGGGACGCCATGCGGCGCGTTCTCGGGGTTGCCGCGACCGACGCAGCTACAAAAAAGGTGGAGTTCGTTCTGGACATCGCGCCCGACGTACCGGATGCCGTGCGCGGAGACGTCGTGCGTTTCGGTCAGATGGTGAGCAACCTGGCGACGAACGCGGTGAAGTTCACGAAGGTCGGCGAGATTCGGGTGTCGGTCGAGCTCGAGCGCGAAGCTCGACCCGATGGGCCGCGCCGCATCGTCGTCACCGTCGCCGACACCGGAATCGGAATTCCGAAGGACAAATGGGATTCTATCTTTCTCCCGTTCAGCCAAGCCGAAGCGAGCACCACACGGCGCTTCGGCGGCACCGGACTGGGACTGACGATCTGCCGCGAGATCGCCCGTCGCATGGGCGGGGACATCGTGGTCTCGAGCGAATTCGGACACGGCAGCCGATTCGAGGCGACCCTCGCCCTCGGCGCCGATCCCGAGCCCCCTCGAACGAACCTGACCGGGCTGTCGGTCGCGGTCGCCGGCGCGTACGCTCCGAGCGTCGCCGCCGCCGCCCGGGCGATCCGTGGGTTGGGAGCGACGGTCACGGAGATCACGTCACTCGACGACGTGCCGCTGGCCGCGCGCGCGAAATCGACGGTGGTCGTGATCGACACGGCCAGCAGCGTCGAGGACGACCCCGCCGCATGGATGGCACGGTTCCGGGCGGAGCGCGGGGCCACGGCGCCCGTCCTCTGGCTGGTGGACGCGACCGCCTGGATGACCCACGGACACCAGGTTCAGGCCGGCCGAATTTCGAGAAAACCGGCGACCTCGAACGACCTCGGGCGCGCAATCGAGGGTCTCGTGCAAACGGCCGCGCAGCCCGAGGGATCCCCCCCCACGGCGCCCCAGGCGGGACCGCGCGTCGATCCCAGGGCGGCGATCCTGAGGGGCACGCGCGTGCTCCTCGCCGAGGACAACCCCGTCAACGGACGCCTGGCCACGCGATTGCTGGAAGCTTTGGGCTGCGTCGTGCAATGGGCAACCGACGGGCGTGCGGCCCTGGAGGCGTTTCGGGGTGGCGGTTTCGACGTCGTCCTTCTCGACGTGCAGATGCCCGAGATGGACGGCCTCGCGTGCGCTCGGGCGATCCGGGAGGCGGAGGCGCCGGCGCCCCCCGTGCCCATCATCGCGCTCACCGCGAACGCGATGAAAGGTCAGGACGCCGAGTGCTTGGCCGCTGGCATGGATCGCTACCTATCCAAACCGCTGGACCGAGAACGCCTCGTCCAAGACCTCGTGTGGGCGCGCGGTCGCCGCGACAGCTCCCGGTTGCTCGTGGCCGGAGCTCCGATTCTGACGGAGCTAGGTCCGAGCCGAGGGAGCAAAGGCAGTAGCGGGCCCGCGTCGACGACCGGCGCGTAAGCCGTCCGCGCGTTTGGGAGCGGTCATGCGGACTCGGCGCAAAGCGGGATGCTCGGGGGGAAGGTCCAAAAAACGTCTCCCGGGCGGCATGTTCCTGAAGACCGTTTGACGCGAGGCTCTTCCGCAGGTAGGCTTCTGTCTGCCATGCAGGATGTTTTGGTCGACTGCTCATCGTCCGCGACGCATGTCGTCGTAGCCGAGCGGTCGCTCATTGTACTCCTTCCCATCGGCATTCTCGGCCTCCTTCTTATTGAGGCCGCCGGGTGCGGGCCGCCAAGGTGAAGCGTCCGTAACGCCACCGCGGCCCCCGCACCGGCAGACGGTGCGGGGGTTTTTTTTCATCCCAATTGTCTGAGAACGAAAAGGAAATGTGAACCATGAGGACCCAGAACGCTTCCGACACCGCTTCTTCTTTCTCCGACAAGCGCATCGCCGTCGTAGGCTACGGTAGCCAGGGTCGCGCCCACGCGCTGAACCTGCGCGACGACGGGCGCGAAGTCCTCGTCGGACTGCGCCGCGGAGGCGCAACGTGGGCGCTCGCCGAGCGCGATGGCTTCAAGCCCCGCACGGTGAGCGAGGCGGTCAAGGACGCGGACATCGTAGCGATGCTGGTGCCGGACATGGCGCAACCGCGGGTTTGGCAAGAGGAGATCGCGGCCCACTTGCGGCAGGGCGCGATGCTCCTTTTCGCGCACGGATTCGCGATTCACTACGGCCGAATCACCCCCCCTCGCGAAGTCGACGTCACTCTCATCGCCCCCAAGGCGCCGGGGCGACTCGTTCGGCGCACCTACACGCAAGGGCACGGGGTCCCGTGTCTCCTCGCGGTGCACCAGGACGCGACGGGACACGCAAAGGACCGAGCGCTCGGCTATGCGCGCGGAATCGGCGGGACGCGCGCGGCGGTCTTGGAAACGACCTTCGGCGAGGAAACGGAAACGGACTTGTTCGGCGAGCAAGCCGTCCTTTGCGGCGGGGTGACGGAGCTCGTGGCGGCGGGCTTCGAGACGCTGACCGAGGCCGGCTATCAGCCGGAAATCGCGTACTTCGAGTGCTTGCACGAGCTCAAGCTCATCGTCGACCTCCTCTACGAAGGGGGCTTCGCCAAGATGCATCGATTCGTCAGCGAGACGGCGAAGTTCGGCGACCTGTCGCGCGGCCCTCGGATCGTCGACGCCCACGTCCGGGAGACGATGCGCACCGTGCTCGAAGAGATCCGCTCGGGTGCGTTCGCGAGCGAGTGGATCCTCGAGGATCAGGCGGGCAAGCCGCGGTATTCGAAGCTGATGGCGCGCGACCTGGAGCACCCGATCGAGAAGGTGGGCGCCAAGCTTCGCGAGCGGATGCCTTGGCTCTCCGAGGGCGATCGCGCCGACGGCGCTCCCGCCGGCACCGGTGCGACGGCGCCCGCGCAGCCGCGCGCCTCGCACCTGACCGAGGTCAAACGATGAACGCAGCCAAGGCTCTCGTGCGCGCGCTCGAAGCCGAAGGCGTCGACATCGTCTTCGGTTACCCAGGGGGCGCGATTCTGCCCGTGTACGACGCGCTCGTGGACTCCAAGCTGCGTCACATCCTCGTGCGTCACGAGCAAGCCGCGGCCTTCGCCGCCAACGGCTGGGCGCGCGCCACGGGCCAGGTCGGCGTTTGCATCGCGACCTCGGGACCCGGAGCGACCAACCTCGTCACCGGAATCGCAGACGCGTATGCCGACTCCGTCCCGATGGTGATCATCACGGGACAGGTTGCCACCACCTTGATGGGAACCGACGCCTTCCAGGAGCTCGACGTGCTTGGAATGACAATGCCCGTCGTCAAGCACGGGTTCGTCGTTCGGCGTGCCTCGGAAATGGCCGACGTCGTCCACGACGCCTTCCGGATCGCGCGCAGCGGGCGGCCCGGACCGGTGCTCGTCGACATTCCGAAAGACGTGGCCTACGCCCCCGTGGACGACCGGCTGCCGCCGTCGGTGAGGCTGGCCTCTGCGCGCGACCCGGTCGCCTCCCCGGATCCCGAGGAGCTCGCGCGCGCCTGCAAAGCCCTCGAGCGGGCGCGAAAACCCCTGCTCTACATCGGAGGAGGGGTCCGACGGGCCCACGCGATCCCCGAGCTTCGAGCGCTCGTCGAAACGACTCGCCTCCCGTTCGTGTCCACGCTCATGGCCCTCGGGAGCGTGCCCACCGAGCATCCGCTGTCCCTCGGAATGCTCGGCATGCACGGGACCAAAGCGGCCAACTACGCCGTCCAAGAGGCCGACCTCCTCTTGTGCGCCTGCGCGCGGTTCGACGACCGTGCCACGGGCAAGCTCGCCGACTTCGCTCCCCACGCCGAGATCATTCACATCGACATCGACGGGGCCGAAGTCGGCAAGCTGCGGCGCGCGAACGTCGCGCTGGTCGGCGATGCGCGCGTCGCGTTACGCGAGCTCGCTCGTCCTCTGGACAACATCGAGCCGTGGCGGGCCCAGTGTCTCAGTTGGAAGCGCCAATACGTCCTGGACCCCTCCCCTCGCGACGCGCGCGTCCACGCGCCGACGCTCTTGCGACGGCTGTCGGAGCGCGCCCCGCGCGACGCCACCTTCGCCTGCGACGTCGGACAACACCAGATGTGGGTCGCCCAGCACGTGCACTTCGACTCGCCCGACCGCCACCTCACGAGCGGAGGACTGGGCGCGATGGGATTCGGCATTCCCGCTGCGGTCGGCGCGTGCTTCGCTCGGCCGGGCTCGCTCGTCGTGACCGTGACCGGCGACGGCTCGATCATGATGAATCTGCAGGAGCTCGCCACGATCGTGCGGTACGCCCTGCCGCTTCGAATCGTGCTGATCGACAACCGCGGCCTCGGCCTCGTGCGCCAGTGGCAAGAGCTCTTCCACGAAGAGCGCTACAGCGAGATCGATCTGAGCGACAACCCCGACTTCGTGCGAGTGGCCGAAGCGTTCGGGATCCCGGCGTTCCGCGTCGACCGCGCGGACCAAGTGGAGCACGCCGTCGAGAGGATCGTCGGCGGACCGGGGCCGCTTCTGTGTCACGTCGTCGTCGACCCGGCAGCCAATGTTTGGCCGATCGTCCGCCCGGGAGCGGCAAATTCGTCGATGTTGGACGACGATCACAAGATGCCGCGTCCGGCGGCGGGAGGATCGCGATGAGGATCATCGTGAGGCTGCGGCGAGCGGAAGGCGACCTCGAGCGACTGATCGGCCTCTTTCGCCGCCGCGCGTGGCAAGTGACGACGCTCGAGGCGCGCGTGGGACGAGACGGCTCGACGATGACCGTTCATGCGACTCTCGAAGGGGATCGGTCCCCCGAGGTTCTCGCGCGTCAGGTCGAGCGACTGATCGAGGTGGAGTCGGTCCATCTCGACGAGAGCGAAGCGCAAGTTCCGCGCCTCGCGGGCGTTCGAACGAAAGAGGTGTGAAGCCATGAGCGCATCGGGACCCTACGTCGCCATCTTCGACTCGACGCTGCGCGACGGCGAGCAGTCGCCGGGCGTTTCGATCACCCTCGAAGAGAAGCTGGAAATCGCGCGCGCCCTCCGCGACCTTCACGTCGACGCCATCGAGGCCGGGTTTCCGGCGGCCTCGCTCGGCGTCTTCGAAGGCGTGCGCGCGATTGCACGCACGATCGAAGGGCCGATGGTGTGTGCGCTCGCTCGCTGCGTTCGCGAGGACATCGACCGCGCGTTCGAGGCCGTGCGCGACGCGTCGAGCAAACGGATTCACGTCTTCATCGCGACCAGTCCGATCCACCGCGAGCACAAGCTCCGGATGTCGCGCGAGCAAATCCTGGCCACGCTCTCGGAGGGGGTCGCGTACGCCCGCTCGCGCTGGGACGATGTCGAGTTCTCCGCCGAAGACGCGTGCCGAACCGAGGCCGATTTTCTCGCGGAGGTGGTCGAGCGCGCCATCGAAGCCGGCGCGAAGACGATTAACCTCCCCGACACGGTCGGGTACTCCGTGCCCACCGAGCTCACGCAGATCTTTCGGAGTCTACGGTCGAGCGTGCGCGGCATCGACGGCGTGACGCTCAGCGTCCAGTGCCACGACGACTTGGGCCTCGCAGTCGCCAACAGCTTCGCGGCTGTGGAAGCCGGGGCCCGGCAAGTCGAGTGCACCATCAACGGTCTCGGCGAACGGGCGGGCAACTGCTCGCTCGAAGAGATCGTCATGGCCATGATCACACGCCGCGACTACCTGGGCGTAGACGTAGGCATTCAGACTCGGCTCCTCTGTCCGACGAGCCGTCTCGTGTCGCGCATCACGGGCCTCACGGTCCCGCCGAACAAGGCCGTGGTCGGGTCGAACGCCTTCGCGCACGAGGCGGGGATCCACCAGCACGGGGTCTTGGCCCATCGCTCGACCTACGAGGTCATGCGGCCGGAGGACGTGGGCTTCGGCACGTCGCGGCTCGTTCTCGGCAAACACAGCGGACGTCACGCGCTACGAAAGCGGCTCGAGCAGCTCGGCTTCAGCGTGCGAGAAGATCGCTTGGACGACGCGCTCGCGATGGTCAAGCGCGTGGCCGAGCACAAGAAGGAAATCGACGACGACGATTTGCGGTCCATCCTCGAAGGGCGCGCAACGCTGCACTGGGGTCCCTGAGCCATGGATGTGTGCCTCTACGACACGACGCTGCGCGACGGGTCGCAGCGCGAAGGGATTGGATTCTCTCTCGACGACAAAGTCCGCATTTTGGATTTGCTCGACGAATTCGGCATCCCCTACATCGAAGGAGGCTTTCCGTCTTCGAACCCCCGAGACGCCGAGTTCTTCCGGCGCGCGAAGCCGCGGCACGCGAAGCTCGTGGCCTTCGGAGGAACGCGCCGCGCCGGGGTCCGCGCCGACGGCGACGTCAACCTGCGAACTCTCATCGCGGCCGAAACGCCCACCGTGGCGTTCGTCGGCAAGTCGTCGCGGCGGCACGTCCTGTACGTCCTCGGGATATCCCTGGAGGAAAATCTGGCGATGATCTCCGAGAGCGTGGCGTTCGCGAAAGAGCGCGGGCGCGAGGTGGTGTTCGACGCCGAGCACTTCTTCGACGCGGTCGGCGAGGACCGGAAGTACGCGCTCGCCGCCATCCGGGCCGCGGCCGACGCCGGAGCCGACTGGATCGTGCTCTGCGACACGAACGGGGGCAGCCTGCCGGGGTCGGTGTCTCGCATCGTGGGCGAGGCGCGCGTGGCCCTCTCCGCATTCAAAGACTGCAAAGTCGGGATCCACGCGCACAACGACGCGGAGCTCGCGGTCGCGAACAGCCTCGCCGCCGTGGAAGCGGGGGCGCAGATGGTCCAAGGAACGATCAACGGCTGGGGCGAGCGGTGCGGCAACGCAAACCTGGTGTCGCTCGCGCCCACGCTCGCGCTGAAGCTCGGAAAGAGCTGCGTCGACGAGCGCGCGCTGCGTCGCCTGACCGACCTCTCCCGGCGGACGAGCGAGATCGCCAACGTCGCGCCCGACCCTTTCGCCCCGTATGTCGGCGCAGCCGCTTTCGCCCACAAGGCGGGGTACCACGCGGCGGCGTCCGAACGGCTCGAGGGTGCCTACGAACACGTGCCGCCCGCGGCCGTCGGAAACGCGCGGCGCATCCTCGTCTCCGAGCTCTCGGGGCGGGGCAACTTGCGCGCTCGCGCCCGATCGCTCGGGCTGGAAGTCGGCGATGAAGAAGCCGCCGTGCTCGCGAGCGTGAAAGACATGGAAAACAGGGGTTTCCAGCTCGAGGCCGCCGACGGAACCGTGGAACTTCTCATGCGGCGCGCCCAGAAGGACTTCGCGCCGCCGTTCGAGCTCGTCGACATCACGGTCGTCTCCCAGACCGACGTTCAGCGGGGCATGTCGACCAAGGCGAAAGTCATCCTTCGCGTGTCCGGCGACGCGTTGAGCTCCGAGGCGGAGGGCCGGGGTCCGGTCGATGCGCTCGATCGCGCTCTCCGGCAAACGCTCGTACCGCGCTTTGCAGAGCTCGAACGGTTGCGTCTCGTGGACTATAAGGTGCGAATTCTGGACCCCGAACGCGCCACTGCAGCCACGACGCGGGTCTTGCTCGAGGCCGCCCACGGCGACGCGCGCTGGATCACGGTCGGCTGCTCGGAGAGCATCATCGAGGCCAGCTGCCAGGCCCTCTTGGACAGCTACGAACTTTGCGTGCTGCGCCAGCGGTCGGCCCAGGCGGGCAAAGAAGCCACATCCACGAATGGGAATCAGGCCAACCCCGGAGACGCCGACGGGCCGTCGGCTCCGCCGGTCCGTGGCCGGAAAATCGGAGCGGCATCGTGAGCGAATCTACGCTCTTCGGAAAAGTGTGGAGTGACCACGTCGTCACTCCCGAAACGGAATCGACGCCAGCCATCCTCTACGTCGATCTGCACCTGGTCCACGAAGTCACCTCGCCCCAGGCGTTCGAGGTCCTCCGCGAGCGGGGACTGCGCGTGCGTCGGCCGGACCGGACCATGGCGACGATGGACCATTCGACACCCACGACGCCCCGCCCGGCGAAGGGCCCGCGCCTCATCAACGACCAGGAGGCCAGGGCCCAAATCGAGCGCCTCGAGCGCAACTGCAAGGAGCAAGGCGTAGGCCTCTACGCGCTCGGCGACGAGCGGCAGGGAATCGTCCACGTCATCGCACCCGAGCTCGGGCTGACGCGCCCGGGCATGACCATCACGTGCGGCGACAGCCACACGAGCACGCACGGAGCGTTCGGGGCGCTCGCGTTCGGCATCGGCACGAGCGAAGTCGGGCACGTGCTCGCCACCCAGTGCCTGCTCCAGCGCCGCCCGCGAACGATGCGCGCGACCATCGACGGCAGGCCGCCGCGCGGAGTGAGCGCGAAGGACGTCGTCTTGGCGCTCATCGCCCAGATCGGAACCGCGGGGGGCACCGGGCACGTGATCGAATACGCCGGCTCCACGATCCGCGCGATGAGCATGGAAGAGCGCATGACGGTCTGCAACATGACGATCGAAGGCGGCGCGCGCGCCGGCATGATCGCCCCCGATGAGACGACGTTCGAGTGGCTCGCGGCGTGCCCGGAGGGTCCGCGAGGGGCGGCGTGGGATCGAGCCCTTTCACGCTGGCACGCACTTCGGACCGACGACGACGCGTCGTTCGACCGAGAAGTGTCACTCGACGGCTCCGCGCTCTCGCCGATGATCACGTTCGGTACCGATCCGTCGACAGCCATCCCGATCGGATCGCCCATACCGCAGGCGAACGGCGACACGACGCGGGGGCGGGGCCCCGCGGACCATGGTGGCGGAGGCGGCAAGCCCGAGCGGGGGGAGACGGGCGGAGGAGGCTTACTAGGACGACGCGCGCTCGGGCCCTCGCCTACATGGGTCTCGAAGGCGGCAAGCCCTTGCTGGGGCATCGGGTCGACGTCGTCTTCGTAGGGAGCTGCACGAACGCGCGCCTCAGCGACCTCCGCCAAGCGGCGTCCGTCGTCCGGGGCCGCCGCGTGGCGCCGGGCGTTCGCATGCTCGTCGTCGCCGGGTCCCAGCAGGTCAAACATCACGCCGAGGCCGAAGGACTCGACCGTATCTTCCGCGAAGCGGGTGCCGAGTGGCGCGAGCCGGGCTGCTCGATGTGCATTGCGATGAACGGCGATCGCCTGGACGCCGGACAGTACGCCGTCAGCACGAGCAACCGGAACTTCGAAGGACGACAGGGCCCCGGCGGCCGAACGTTCCTCGCCAGCCCACTCACCGCGGCGGCCGCCGCCGTGACCGGTCGGATCACCGACGTCCGCGAGCTCCTCGACTGACGACCCCTGTCCGACCAATCTGCAACGGAAGCTCGAACCCCATGGAACCGATTCGCACCATCGTCTCCCGTTTCGTTCTTCTTCCCATCGATGACGCCGATACCGATCAGATCATCCCCGCGCGCTTTCTGAAAACCACGTCGCGCGCCGGCCTCGGTGCGCATCTCTTCGCCGATCGCCGCGGACCGGAATTTCCGCTCGATCGCCCCGAAGCGCGCGGGGCGCAGGTGCTCGTGGCGGGCCGAAACTTCGGCTGCGGTTCGTCGCGCGAGCACGCACCCTGGGCGCTCGGCGACGCCGGGTTTCGTGCCATCATCGCGCTCGGAATCGCAGACATCTTCCGGGCCAATTCCATCAAGAATGGCATCGTTCCAATCGTCGTGGACGAGGCCTTTCACGCGAAGCTCACAGCGGCGCCCAATTCCGAAGTGGTGATCGATTTGGACAAGCTCACCGTCTCGATGGTCAAAGGGGGTGCGACGGCTTCGTTCGCGCTCGATCCGTTCGCCCGGCATTGCCTGATGGCCGGCATCGACGAGCTGGGCCTGCTCCTCGGGCAACTCGACGCAATTGCGGCGTACGAGAAGAAAGCCGAGGCCCTGTCGTGAGCCTCATCGCGGTCCTAGCCGGCGACGGCATCGGTCCAGAGATCACGGCGGAAGCGGCGCGGGTCATCGGCGCCGTCGCGCGCCGGTACGGCGCCTCGATCGAGCTCGCGTCCGCTCCGATGGGCGGGTGCGCGATCGATCTCACGGGTTACCCCCTTCCTCAGACCACGCTCGACTTGTGCTTGCGTTCCGATGCGGTACTTCTCGGCGCAGTCGGCGGACCCAAGTGGGAAACGCTCGAGGGGGCCCGGCGTCCCGAAGCAGGTCTTCTCGGCCTTCGCAAGGGGCTCGGGACGTACGCGAACTTGCGCCCCGTCGCCCCGCATCCGCGGATGATCGAACGCGCGCCGCTGCGGCCGGAGCTGCTGAAGGGCGTGGACCTGGTCGTCGTCCGTGAGCTCACCGGGGGAATCTACTTCGGCGCTCGCGGACGGCAGGGGGACACGGCGTTCGACACGTGCACGTACACCGCGGGCGAGATCGAGCGCGTGATCCGACTCGCCTTCTCGATGGCGCGCGGGCGCCGCCGTCGCGTGACGTCGATCGACAAGGCGAACGTCCTCGATACCTCCCGCCTCTGGCGCGAGGTGGCCGTCCGCGTCGCAAAGGACTTCCCCGACGTCAGCCTCTCCCACGAATTGGTCGACGCAGCCGCGATGCGCCTCATTCGAAGCCCGGCCGACTACGACGTCATCGTCACGGAGAATCTCTTCGGCGACATTCTCAGCGACGAGGCTTCGGTTCTCGCGGGGTCGATTGGCATGTTGCCCTCGGCTTCTCTGGGAGACGGCAAACTGGGCCTTTACGAACCAATCCACGGCTCGGCACCCGACATTGCAGGACGGGGCATCGCGAATCCATACGGGACGATCCTCAGCGTCGCGATGTTGCTCCGATACTCATTGCGGGCGGAGGAGGCGGCCAAAGCGATTGAACGAGCCGTGACGGAAGCGATCGACGCCGGTGTCGTGCCGGGCGACCTGGGCGGAAAGGCCACGACCGTCGAGTGCGGCACCGCGGTGGTCGAGCGCATTCACTGAAACTGACCGCTCGACGTGAGCAAATCGCCCGCGCTGAACGCGGGGAACGAGTCGGTCACTTGCTGACCGTCGGTCGACGTCAACCGGACGGAGAATGAACCGGTCCCGAAACCGCCGGAGTCCGTCAGCGTGCCGTCCGTGCCCCAGGAGAGCGCCGTCCAGCTCGGGTGGTTCTGGCTCTTCACTTCGACCTTGGCGAGCGGCATCCGCTCGTTTCGGACCCAAAAACTGGTCCACCACACGCTCGCCATGGTCTGGAACTGGTACTCAATCGGTCCGGATTCGGGGCACTTGGCGAACTGCCAGGTCATGTTGCGAGGATAGACATTGCAGTCGGCCGCTCCCACGAGCGCCGTGCATACGTCGGCACTCACGTCGATGTCGTTCGGACCGGTGCTTCCATAGGTGACGACGCGTGCAATCACGGATTTACCATCGGCGGCTTGGATGAGGACGCACGCGTCGCAGAGACGACCGCCGTCGACATGTTGGGTGTTGAGGCCGGCGAGAAGGGTCCCCTCTTCTGCCTGAACGCTGGCGGGATACGGTGCGCAGGCGTTGTGCCACTGCGATTCTTGCCAGTCGACGGGACCGAGATTGTACTGTCCGGAGTACGAGGTACCGAAAGCGGAGCTGGCGTCGGGGGCTGGACCCAGGGCTGGACCCCCTCCGGAATCCTGGAAATCAGACCCCGAGCTCGACGAGCCCGACCCCGAGCTCGACGAGCCGGAACCTGAGCTCGAACCTGCCCGCAGCCCCGAGGACGTGCCCAAGCCCGAGCCCGCCTGGGAGCTCGGCGCGCTGTCCGGGCGCGTCGACGAGCGACCGTCCGCTCCGCTGCACGCGAGCACCAAGACGGACGCCGCGGCGGCGGGCCCATGTCGCCTCACTCGAAGAAGGTACCCCATGCGTTCCATACGGCGTCGCCGCCGCTGAATTTCAGGCCGCACCGCATGGGATGAGCGCCTGGCTATGGAAAGGAAGGGCCGAGGCGTTCCTCATATCGGGACGCTGCCGGACTGAAGCCTCCGTCTTGGCCCTTGACCACGTCCACGCCGAGCCGGAGCCTCGCACCCCCATGTCGATTCTCCCCCCTCCCCCGCTACGCACGGACGGATCGAACGACTTCGCGTTCTACAGCATGCGCGAGCGCGTGCCGCGCATCGCGCGCGAAACGATGGATCGCAACCCGGACTACCCCGCGGCGGTCCGAGATGCCGTCGAGCGGCTGGCGGCCGCAATCGAGCAAAATTCCCCCCTCCCGACCCCGCGTTTTCCGGCGGCCGACGTACCGGCATGGACGGCCGCCCACAACGAGCACGCCCACGAGACCTGGCTCGACGCGGAGTGGTTTCACGCCGAGCTCGCGTTCTACCGAGAACTCGCCCACGCGTGCCGGTTCTGGGAGACGGGCCGCGATCCATTCGCACCTGTCAAGCACGAGGAGCTGTCCGGAGAGCGCCCGTGGTCGCGACTCGAGGCGGCCCTCGCCCTCGCCGGTGGAACCCGGGAGGAGCGCATCGCAGCGCTCCTCGACGCATGCCTGTGGGGAAACCGCGTGGATCTGAGCTATACGGTCGCCGCCTCTCGAGCCCACCGCGGCGAGGGAGACCTGCTGGTGGACGAGCGGGGCGCCGCCGTTGGCTTCCTGGCCCGAGGGGGCTCCCGCGTGCACGTCGTCGCCGACAACGCTGGCACCGAGCTTGCCCTTGATCTCGCTCTCGTGGGCGCGATCCTGGAGGAGCCCCAGTCGACGGCAACCCTCCACCTCAAGATGCAACCGATGTTCGTCAGCGACGCGATGCCGCGCGACGTATGGGACCTCATCGGGCGAATGTGCGGCCAGGGGCGCGGCGTTCTCGGATCGCTGGCCGGCCAACTCGACGCCTGCTTCGCGAGCGGTCGCCTCGTGCTCGCCCCGGATCCCTTCTGGAGCGGTCCTCGTTTCTTTCGGGAACTGCCCCCACACCTTCGTGCCGCACTCGCCTCGGCGACGATCGTGGTCCTGAAGGGCGACGTGAACTACCGGCGTCTCGTGGGCGACGCCCTCTGGCCGCCCGCGACGCCCCTCGCGCAGGCGTGCGCCTACACGCCGGCGCCGCTGGTATGTCTGCGGACGATGAAAAGTGACCCGGTGGCCGGCCTTCCGGAGGGCCTGGCCGAATCGCTCGACGCCACCCATCCGAAATGGCGTATCGACGGGCAGCGCGCCGTGGTGCAAACGATCGTCCCCCGAGGAGACGATTCAGCCCTTTTCGTCGCGCGATAGGAGCAACTCGACGGACGCCGCCTCCACGCTCGTAGAGGTCGGCGGGCGGGCCTTCGTGATGACGATCCGAACCGAAGTGGCGGGGAAGTCCGCAAAAATGCGCTCGACGATGCGCTTGGCCAGCGTCTCGAGCAAGCGACAGCTTCCCGCCGTTCCTTCGTCGACGATGGCCGTGGCGATGCGATCGTAGTCCACGACGTCGCGGCGATCGTCGCTTGGAGGAAGTGCGCTCGGGGGGAACGACAACTCCGCGTGGACTACGAAGTCTTGCGGAAGGCGGCGCTCGGACAAGGACGCGCCGTGGCGACTCCGGAACCGGACCCCGTCGAGGCGAATACTGTACTCGCGTACGGCCATCGGCCGCACCATACTATTCGCCGAGCGTTTCCTGCTCCGTCATTGTGCTCGGAACGCCGAGCACTCCGCAGGCGGAGGCAGCCACCAACCGAGCCAACGCCGGACCTCCGACGATTCTGACGCCGCGAATCTGCCGCCGCCGCTCCCAGAGGCTCCGTTCGCCAACGCTGGCGACCGACGGAGCACACCCGGTCAGCCGCCGGAGGTCGACGACCAGGTCGAGCGTAGAGCGCAGGTGCGGCAGCATAGCGGCGACCAGCTGTCGCATGTCCGCGGCCCGAACGTGACCTGTGAAAGCGACGGCAACCACACCGGGCCGCAGCGTAGTTATCGTCCAAGGAGGGGGGGACTGCACGAATTCCTCCGCCTTCGTGAAATCGACGACGATTTCGACGAGCGTCTCGATGTCGAACGGCTTCGCGGCGAACGCGTGAAACCCCGCCGCGATCGCCGGGCGAACGGCCTCCGCCGCGGAGACCGCGACGGCGGGCGTAAGCCCTCCCTTTTCGGGAGGCAACGAGCGGATACGCCGGATCATCCCGTATCCGTCGCCCCCCGGCATCCAGAGATCGGACACGACGATATCGGGGCGCTCGCGTTCGAAGACCTCGAAGCCCTCGGCGCCCGACTTGGCTCCGAAGACGACCGCGCCGTCGAGAGCCAAGAACTCCTCGAGCATTTCGCGCGTGTCATGGTCGTCCTCCACGAGGAGCGTTCGAACGTCGCTCAAGCGCGCGGGGCGGTTGAGAATCGAAGCAGTCACCGTCTTACGAGCTTAGGGGCAACCGCCCCGAGCGCCACGTGATTTCCCATGAACTCGGTGAACTCGAGCCCGAGCGGCCCATCTTTCGCGTCCCCAAATCACTGGCCGCGCTAAGGAGCCGCTTGGACGGCTCTTGCGAGCCCCGTCGCGATTCTTTCGAACACCAGAGCGACGATCGCAAGCGTGGCTAGTGCGCGAAGCGGTGCCAGCAGCGCGTGGACCTGTGCCGGCGAAGCCGCGCGAGCGACGAGCGCGGCGGCAAGTTCCACGACAATTGCCGAGGCGAGCAGCGGTCCACCCAAGGCAACGGCGAGCTCTATACCGCTCACGAGGTCGTGCACCGCGGCGAGCAGCGGGTTGCCGCCGATGGGCCGTGATGCGAGCGCGACCGCGACCCGCGCCGGGCCTCCCGAAGCGAGGAAAATGGCCGATCCGAGCAGCGACAGGAGCACTCCGAGCGGGGTCGCGCGCCCTTCGACCGCGGGCGCGGTCGCCGTTTCCTGGGACCCGCGCAGCGCGTCCAAGATCCCGCCTGCCATGGTCGCCGCCCAGAGGGGCACCGCAGCTGCCAAGGCCACCGGCAGCCCTCGCGCTGCCTCCAGGAGGAGGAGCAGCAGCCAAGGCTGCGATGTGCTCGGGACCCCCGGCCCGACCGCGGGAAACACGGCCGCGGCAAATGCGAGTCCCATCACGGCTCGGGCCGGTGCAGGCAGGGCCCTCAGGCCGAATGCCGGCACGAGAACGACCGCCGGCACGGCTCGGGCCCAGGCGAGGCCGAGCGATGCGAGATCCAAGCCCGACCGCGCCAAGAGTTCGACGATTGTGCCGACCAACCCGGGCATCCGTGCGCGAGTGTTGGCGCGCCGGCGCACGGCCTGTCAAGAAGCTCACGTGGGGACCGGTTGACGGCTGCCTCGCGTCTCGCTCATTCTCCGCGCGACATTCATGGGATTGGATCATTCACTCATCGGCAGGCCGGGTTCCCCGACGACGCTCGAGTACAGCTGGAAGGACGTCGTCTTGTATGCGCTCGGGGTTGGCGCCAAGGCGAGTGAGCTCGACTATCTTTACGAGCGGCACGGTCCGAAGGTTCTTCCGAGCTTTGCGGTCCTCTCGAAGTTCGACCCCATGCTCGCGCTTCTGGCCGAGACGGGGGGCAATCTGGCGATGGTCGTTCACGGGGCCGAGCGCGTGACGATCCACGGGCCGCTCGCCTCGAGCGGCAAGCTGGTGACCACGGTGTCCATCCGCGGCATCTACGACATGAAGAGACTGGCGCAGGTGGTGGTCGATGCTCGCTCCGCAGACCCGACGGGACGTCTGATCGCGGAGTCGACATCCTCGATGTTTTTTCGAGGCGAAGGCGGCTTCGACGGGCCGCCGCCCCCCAAGGAGCCGGCGCCGGTCGAACGGCCGCGGGACACGCCACCCACGTTCTCGGTGGAAGAGCCAACCGGGGCGGAACAAGCGCTGCTGTATCGGCTTTCCGGTGACCTCAACCCACTGCACGCGGATCCGGATTTTGCGCGCTCGGTCGGCTTCGAGCGCGGCCCGATTCTTCACGGTCTGTGCACCTTCGGCTTCATGGTGCGCCACGTCGCCAAGGCGGTCTGCGGCGGCGACGCGACGCGTCTTCGGGCGTTCGAAGCGCAGTTTCGCCGCCCGGTTTGGCCGGGCGAGACGCTGGTTACGGAGGGCTGGCAAGTGCGCCCGGACGCGATCGCGCTCCAAGTCAGGGTGAAAGAACGCGACGAAGTGGTGATTGCCGGAGCTTGGGCGCTCGTGTCGTAGCCCGATCGTGGGACGGGATTGGCTGTGGCTCGCACGCCACGGTCGCTCGGAACCTACAGCGGAATCCGATAGCCTACCGTCACGCCGATTTCGATCGCTCTCACGCTACCAGCGAGCGTCGGGCAATCGTTGAGCGGGTCACACGACGACGCCGTCGAGAACGGCAAGAACGATTGGCTCGACTTACTCGGCAAAATCCACTGGTCTGCCCGGAGCGCGAGACCGATGACCCACTCATCGGTCACCAAGTAATCCGCCCCGGCCTGGACCCCGACCGCGAATCCTTCTGTGCTCACGGTCTGGGTGCTGTTGCCGAATATCGCGGGGACCCTCGGCGAGTCTTCGGTCGTAAAGCGATCGGCAACGACGACCACACCGCCGGTCATCCCGAACCAGCCCTCGAACCAGCGTGAACGCACCGGGAAGTAGCGGACCTCTCCGCCCAGAAAAAAATAGCTGCGCGAGTGCGTGCGCATCAGACCGCTCAAGCCGCCGAAGTTCGGGTCGCTCGTGGGACGCGGCGCGAAGACCACTCCGGCGCCGAACGCCCAGTCGCGGGTCGCTCGATAAAGAAGGTGAGCGCCGGTTTGCAATGTCGCATCCCCCTTGCCGAACGTACCGATGGGGGTCGCGCCGCCCTGGTTGGCCCGCGAGATCGCCGCGTCGGGGAGCGCGATGATACCGAGTTCGAGCTCGGCAATCGTATGCGGGCGGTCGAGCAGAGAGAGGTGGTCGCGCGGCGCGTCCTCGGCCGACGCCAGCCGAGCCCCGAGCACGGTGACCGCGGTGAGCAGGAGCGGCAACGCGCGCATGACCGGCCGACGAGGCTATCCGAGCAGCCCTATCATAGCCACTTGGCACTCGAAGCGGCGGCGGGCGCCTCTCCGCTGGAGGTGGGGGCCGGCGGGCGCGCCTTCGGCTCGGCGTCGTTTGCCGCCTGTCCGACCTGAACGACGCGAACGGCGCGCACCGGAGCTCCGTCGGCGCGCGCGTTGAAAGTCACTTCGAAGCGCCCTCCTTGCAGAAACGTGAAGGTGGCCTTCCACACACCCGACCCGTCGTCGACGGCGTCGAGCTTGGTCCCGGGAGCGATGCCGGGTCCCGTGATACGAAAGATCGATCCATCCACTTTGGGGCGCGGCGCGGCAGCCGAGCCGCCGAGAACACGAGCCGAGAAGTCGACGGGCTGCCCCAGGACCGGTTTGGAGTTCGAGGCATCGATCATCGCCCTCGCCGCCACGGAGCCGGTGAAAGCCGCCGTCGGCGGGCTCGCGCTCGCCAGGGGTGGAACGGAGTCGCTTGGCGGCGGGGCCTGGGCTTGCGATTCCATTTCTGCGGCGAGCCGCCGGGCCACGTCGTCGCTGGGGTCGAGCTGGTACGCGAGCTTCGCGAGACGCACCGCTTCTCCGACGCTCCCCTCGTCGCGCCGCGTGCGCGCCGCCTTGACGAGGTCGTTGCAGGCAAGGGCGCGAATACGCAGGAGCTGCGGCTCGTGTGCCCATCGCGACAGGCCATCCTGGGTGAGATCGCGCACGTTGTCGCCCGCGGGCGAATCCCAGCGCCCGTGAAGAAGCGCGTCGTTGGCTCGCGCCACGACCTCGGACAGGGACAGTTCCTGCGCGCGCCTCGTGCCCGCTCGGCCGGCGACGCCCGCAGCACCGAGAACTCCCACGAGAAAACAAGCGACGACGAGCGTCCACAACGCCATGGCGCGCGCCCGCCCCCTCGGCGCGCCGATCGCGTCGGCCAACTTGGTCTCCGGAGCTAGGGTCGCGGTGGGAACGGGCGTCGCCGCGGGCTGCCGATGCTCGTTCATCGTCGCATCGACGTCGGGCGGGGGAGACCACGTCGGAGCGACGGTTCCGGGTGCCGACGCGGGCGGCTCGGCGATCTCGGTACGCACCGGCAGCCGTGCCGGCGGCTGCGTGCTCCGGAGCGCTCCGCTCATCGTAGGGTGCGCGAGGATGTCCTGCGCTCTCAGTCCGCTCGCGACGGCTGCGTCGAGGAGCATACGACCGAATTCCCGTGCGTTCTCCGCCCGTTCGTCCGGCCTCTTGGCCAGGTTCGCCATGACGACCCCTTCGATGGGATCGGGCACGTACGTGGCCTGGGTCACGCTCTTCAAGGGCGGCGGCGGGTCGTGAATCTGATGCACGAGCAGCGCCACCGCGTGCTCTGCGTCGAAGGGAGTACGACCCGCGAGCATTTGGTAGAGCATCGTCGCGATCGCATAGACGTCCCCCGGCGGTCCGACCGTGTCGCCCCGCGCCCCCTCGGGCGAAATGTAACGCGCGGTGCCGAAGATGAGCCCCGCGGCGGAACCCGTCGCCTGGTCTCCCCAGTTGAGGCGCGCGATTCCGAAGTCCAGCACCTTGACGAAATCGGGATCGTCCGTCCGCTTCACCAGCATGACGTTCTCGGGCTTGAGATCGCGGTGCACGATGCCCTGGGCGTGGGCCTCCCCGGCCGCCTCGCAGAGCGCGAGCGCCACGTGGAGCGCGCGCTGTAGGGGCAGCGTTCCTCCCGACGCGGCCAGCGCGCTTTGCAGCGACAAGCCGTCCAGGTATTCCATGACGATGTACATCGCCCCGTCGGGAAGCTGTCCCGTGAGCAGGACGTGCACGACGTGCGGGTGTGCCAAACGGGAGGCCACCCTTGCTTCGCGATGAAAGCGCGCCACGACCGTCGGGCTGGCCGAGAGCTCGCGATGCAAGATCTTTACGGCGACGTCGCGGTCGATACCCTTCTGAAACCCGCGGTAGACGCGCCCCATCGCTCCGATTCCCACGAGCTGGCGAATCTCGATGGGGCCGACGATTTCCCGGCCGATGTACGGGTCGGTTGCGGCGAGAGCGGCGATGTCCGCTGGGGACGTCGTGAGCGGTGAGCCGTCGAGCGCGCAAAAGAGCGCGTCCGCCGCGTATCGCGCTCGGCACGACGGGCACGCCTTCGGCAACGAAGCATCGGCGATGGCCAGCCCGTCACCCTCTGGGTTCACGCTACCCATGGTAGCCTGCCTTGCACTGCCTGCACGTCGCGGGAACGAACGCGGGCCAGGGGCAACGATGGGGTCGTCTTGCACGGGAATGTTTCCGGCGCGGTTGCGCCGGCCGCCCGCGTTTGCTTAAGGTGCGGCCCGTCGTGACCGCCGATAGCAGCAGCGCTGGTTGGTCCGTGCAGCTCCCTCACTTCGAGGGTCCGCTCGACCTTTTGCTGCATCTTTGCCAAAAGCACGAGCTCAACGTTCTCGACATTCCGGTCGCCTTCGTCACCGAGAAGTACCTGGAATACCTCGCGGTGATGCAGCTCATGCAGCTCGACTTGGCCGCGGAGTACTTGGTGATGGCGGCCACACTGGCCCACATCAAGTCGCGGATGTTGCTACCCGCGGCTCCGCCCGAGCAAGACGACGAAACCGAGTTCGCCGACGAGATGGATCCTCGCGAGGCGCTCATCAAGCGATTGCTCGAATACCAAAAGTACAAGCACGCAGCCGAGGAGCTGGCAGCGCGCGGGGTGGCGGGGCGCGACGTATTTGGACGTGGGATGCCCGTGTACGGAGGTGCCAACGACCCGTCCGGCGTAGAGCCGACCGCGGCGCCGCCCCTGGCCGAAATTCCCCTCTTCGCGCTGGTCGAAGCCTTTCAGCGGGTGCTCGACCGAAGCAAAGTCAAGTTGTCGCACGACGTCGTCGCCGACCGGATTAGCCTGAGCGACCGCATCGGGGAGATTTCCGAGTTGCTCACCATGCGAGGGCGCGTCGCATTCGAAGACATGTTCGACGGGCTAGCGACCAAGTTCGACCTGGTGATCACGTTTCTGGCACTCCTCGAGATGACGAGACTCAAGATGACGCGTTTGTTCCAGTCGGGACCCTTGGGGCCGCTCTACGTCGAACTCGCTGCAGCTTCCCCGCAAGGGGGACCGCCAGCGACGGGCGAGGAGGCCCCCCCCCAGTGAGCCGCCGGAAGAAAGTGGACGAGGCCGACACGACCGTGCCGAGTCCTGAGATTCCCGCAGCGGCGTCGGACGAGGAACCGCCCACGCGCCATGACATTCAGGCCCTGCCCACGGACGACGCGGACTCGGACGCAGGGGTCGAGGAAGCTCGCGCTCTGCCTTTGCTTCATCTGCGCGGCCTCATCGAGGCGCTGGTATTCGCCAGCGACAAACCTCACAAAGCGAGCGAGCTCGCGAGACTCGCCTCGGCGCCCGTCCAGCAGGTCAAGGCGATGCTGGCCGAGTTGAGCGAGACCTACGGCGGGCGAGGCATCGTGCTGAGCGAAGTGGCCGGTGGTTGGATGTTTCGAACCAACGCCCAATACGCTCCAT
The DNA here is from genome assembly GCA_964628155.1 of uncultured Polyangiaceae bacterium. Classification (GTDB taxonomy): domain Bacteria; phylum Myxococcota_A; class Polyangia; order Polyangiales; family Polyangiaceae; genus Palsa-1150. The sequence goes on from CAZVPE010000011.1 coordinate 43,060, forward strand.
TCGTGCGCGAGCTTACGAGCGAGCGGCCGGTGCGACTGACCCGGGCCCAGGTGGAGACGCTGGCCATCGTGGCCTACCGCCAGCCGATCACCCGTCCCGAGATCGACGACATCCGTGGCGTCGACAGCGGCGCGACACTCAAGCTCCTGCTCGAACGGGATCTCGTGCGCATCCTCGGGAAGAAAGACGAACCGGGTCGCCCGCTCCTCTACGGCACCACCAGCCAGTTTCTCTCTTTTTTCGGGCTGAAATCGCTCCGGGACTTGCCCACGCTGCGCGAGTTCACCGAGCTCAGCGAAGATTCGCGGCGCGAGGCGGACGCCGAGCTCGGCGAAGCGCGGCCCCAGCCGGCATCGCCGGGCGACACGATCGCGTCTCCTCCGATGCCGGAGGGGACGAAAGAAGAAGCCGCGCGCGATGCTGAACCACCGGACGACGCGGATTCAGAGCCACCGGACGACGCCGATCGAGACGCAACGGACGACGCGGATTCAGAGCCACCGGACGACGCCGAAAGCTGAGTGCACGTCCTTCGGTTCATCCCTCCGCGCCCGCGGGGTCGGGATAGGCCTCGGCGAGCTTCGATACTTCGTCGCGCAGTTTCTTGTGCGCCGCGATCTTGCGCAAGAGCTCCCACACTTTCGGATCGGCAAGCGCCTTCATCGGATTGGACTCGAGCCCCCGCGACTTGCGTGGAATGGCTGTAGGGCCTTTCGCCCGCAGATGGGTGATGCGATCGACGAACGCCTTCGTGGGAAAAAGTTCTGCTCTCTCCCACGCAAGGACGGTCGCCTGATCCACCCCGAGCGCCGCCGCGAGCTCCTTGGCCGTGCAGGAGAGTTCTTTGCGAACCTCCTTCAATTCCTCCGGCGTCACGGGGCCGCTCCGCCCGCGACCGTCATCTTCGCGACTCGAATCGTAGGGGACGCCGTTGCGGTGCGCATGTCGAGATCGTTTCCGATCGCGTCGATCCGGTGCCATAGGTCGTCTACGTTGAGCGAAATGGTCACTTCGCTCACCGGATAAACGAGCTCGCCCCCTTCGATCCAAAAACCCGACGCGCCGCGGGAGAAGTCTCCGGTGACCGAGTTGAAGCCGAAGCCCATCATTTCGGTCACATAGAGGCCGCTCCGAGTGCTCTTTACGATGGCCTCGTTCGAGTCGCTGCCGGGCTGGAGAACGAAATTCGAGGTTCCGGGGCCCACCCCTGCACCTCCCCCGCGCGCCGCGCTCGCCGTGCTCGCACGGCCAAGTTTGCGCGCCGAGTAGCTGTCGCACAAGTAAGTTTGGAGAATCCCCTTTTCGACGACGACGTTCCTTCGACTGGCCAAGCCCTCGCCGTCGAACGAGCGCGAACCGGGGGCGCGCGGGAGGAGCGGATCGTCGACGACCGTCACGAGGTCGCTCGCCACACGTGTGCCTTCGCGATCGACGAGGTAGCTCGACTTGCGCCAAATCGCGCTGCCCACGATGCAGCCTGCGAGAAGGCCGAGAATCGACCGTGCAGCGTCCGGGTCGAAAACCACGGCTGCCTCGCACGTACGCACCGTGCGCGCGCCGAGCTTCCGGAGCGTGCGGCGCGCAGCCTCCCGGCCCACGTCGGCCGGCGGATCGAGCTCGGCGAGGTGCCGCCGCGCGGTCCAGTGGTGCCCGCGCCGATTTTTCCCGCCGTCGTCGGCCGCCACCGCAGCGACGCTCAACGACTGATACGATCCGGCGTACGCCGCGCGAAAGCCGCTCGACAGCAGCATCGCGACGCCGCCCGCGGTGCGGCCGAAGGTCGCCCCTTCGCTGTTCGTGATGCGCGGGTCGAACGCGAACGCAGCCGCCTCGGCTTCCTTTGCGATGGAGATGGCCCGCTCGGCGCCGACGCCGCCACCCGCTGGATCGTAGAGGTCGAGATCCGGCAGAGCGGAGGGGTCGCACAAAAGCTTCGCATCGGCCGGCCCGGCAAAGGGATCCTCTTGCGAGAGCTCGACGAGCTCGATGGCATCGGAGACGAAGCGCTCGATCCCCGCTTCCGTGAGATCACTGGTGGAGGTGGACGCGACGCGCCTGCCCTGAATGACCCGGAGCCCGGCCGCTCTCGTACCCGCCTCCTCGACGAGCTCCGGCTCACCTTTCCGTATCCGAGCCGACAATTCGGCGCCCGAACGGAGGACACACTCGGCGACGAGATCACGTCCGCCTCGGTCGAGAGCCATGCGCAGAATGCCGTCTCCGAGCTCGAGCAACTCGGTGAGCTCGCGTTGGATCGATGATGTCATTGTGCCCCGAGGCTAGCCGATGTTTCCTTGGATCGCTTGATTGCCCGCGCGAACCAGTATCGGAGCGCCCCGAGCCCAAGGGACGGCGAACGGAGCACGGCTGCGCCTGCCGCGCACGCGCGGTGCATGGGGGGAGAAAGTGCCCCATCCGAACGCCAAGCGCAGGCGCTAGCGAGCGTGCCGTCGATGAACGCGCCCGACTACGTCCCGCCGCCATGTGCGGCCGCATCGTCCATCTTCAAACGGCGCGGGCGCTGGTACGCCGTCGTATCCTGCCCCGAGTGCACTGCACAGCTGCGGGTGAAGCTTTCGCTCGGCCCGATGGTGGCTCGCTGCGACGCCTGCGCCACCGAGGTGGAAGCTGACGTTACGCAGGTGGTTGCGGCGGGAAGCGCGTAAACGAGACCACGCTACCGAGCCTCGCCCCATTTGGCGGTAAAGTCTCGGTGAACGTCCAGCCCTGGCTCGAGCGCCAATTGCTTCGCACGGTACCCCGTGGAAAGGGCGCGCACCACGATGCGGCGATCCTCGACTTGGAAGTCCACGCGCCAGTCTTTGAGAGCCAGCCGCATCCCGGTGCCGCGCGGGCGGATTCGGCGGTACGGGTGCGGTTGAGGGCCGAGCGCGAGGGTCGTCTCGATGGCCGCCCGGAGTTCAATCCGGCGCTCGGCGAGCCAGCCGATCTGGGCTTGCGCTTCGGAGGAGAAGGAGACCTCCCAGGCGGGCAGGGGGTCCGGTGCTTCGAGCCAGCCGGAGCGAGCTCCGGGGTGGGCGTCCGCGTACGCCACGTACGGTTTGAGGTCCAGCACTGGCGTTCCGTCGAGAAGGTCGACGTTGCGCACGTGCACGACGCAGCCTTCGACGCGATCGATCCGGACCGCGCTGAGACCGATCGGATTCGGCCGATGGGGCGAGCGCGTTCCGAAGACGCCGCGCTTGAACCCGCTGCGCGGGGGAAGCACCTTGCCCTTCCAGCCCCGCCCCTCTTCTACGTTCTTGTGGAAGACGAAGACGACCCACGCGTACTCCCAGGCGTCGAGCCCCTCGAGCGCGTGTTCGTATCCACGGCCCGGATAGAGCTCGATGGTTGCCGGAACGTCGATCGCGAGGGACGCCTGTCTCGGCGCTTCGGCGCGCTGCGCAAACGGAGACCGCACGACGCCAATGGCGGAGAAGGCGAAGCTCGACGCCGTCAGGGGGTGGGTGGAGATGTGGGAAACCTCGAGAGAAGTGCCCGTCCGGCACGATCCGGATCGGCAACGGGATTGATTTGTATTCTACTTCGAGGGGAGACTCAAACCATGCGGGATCAAGCGCGCGCCCTTGTTTCGGCCGCCCTGTTGGCGGGCCTTTTTTCGATCAGCCGCGCGAATGCCGCCGACCCCGACGAGAAAACCCAGTGCATCGCGGCCTCCGATCAAGGTCAGCAGCTTCGCGACGACGGCAAGTTCAAACTCGCCCGCGAGGCGTTCACGCGATGCTCGAGGGCGACGTGCCCGGGAATCGTCCGGCAGGAGTGCGGACAGTGGCTCGTGGACCTCGACGCGAAGACGCCGACGGTGGTGATCGATGCCACCGACGACAAGGGAAACGACTTGGTAAGCGTCAAGTTGAGCGTGGACGGCACGGATGTCGTCGCGAAACTCGACGGCCTACCTCTAGCCGTGGACGGCGGCGAGCACGTCTTTCATTACGACGCCGCTGGCTTCGCGCCTGTCGAAGAGCACGTCGTCATCCGATCGGGCGAGAAGAACCGTGTTCTGAAAGTGCGCTTCGTTTCGAGCGCGCCCTCCGCCGGTCCAGTCGCTCCGGCCGCGCCGTCAGGAACCCCGCACGCCGGTGGCGGGATCCCGCTGGGAGCCTGGATCTTCACGGGGGTCGCGGTCGCCGCGTTCGCGAGCGAGACGTACTTCGGTCTCGCAGGGACCAACCAATACAACCAGGATAAGGGGACTGGCCCGGGCAGCTGCGCACCCCACTGCAAGTCGTCGGAGGTAGGCTCCATCCGCACGCAATTTGCGATTGCCGACGTATCGCTGGGCGTCGGGGTCGTTTCTGCGTGCTTCGCCGCGTATTTCTTCCTAGGTCCCCGGCCGGCGAGCCAGCCTCCTCCGGCCGCTTTCGACTTCACGCCTCGTCCCGGGGGCGGCGTCGCCACGATGAGCGGCAGGTTTTGACGAAGTCCATCGTTCGGCGATTCGACCTTGGTTCGCGTGCGGACAGCGAGTGCAACCGCGAGGACGGTCTCGACCGGGCCGTTCATCCGCACTAATCCTCCGGCCGCCCCATGTCCTCCACCCTCCCGCTTCTCCTCGAAATCGGCGCCGAGGAGCTCCCCTCTTCTTTCGTCGACGCCGCCCTGGCAGCACTTCCGAAGATCGTAGGCGACGAGCTGGCGCAGGCCCGCCTGGAGCACGGCGTAATTCGAGCGCTCGGCACCCCACGACGGCTCGCCGTTCTGGTTCGCGACGTGCAGAATAGGCAGCTGGACCTCGACGAAGAAGTCGTCGGCCCTCCAGAGGCGGCCGCATTCAAAGACGGCCGTCCGACGAAAGCCGCCGAAGCATTCGCGGGAAAGATCGGTGTTCCGGTCGAATCCCTCACCGTCATCGAACGGCCGGCCGGTCCCAAGCAGAAGCCGGGTCGGTACGTCGTAGCTCGGCGGGTGGAGCGAGGCCGGCCCGCGGTCGAGCTCGTCGGCGGCGTGCTCGAGATTGTATGCGCCAAGGTTCCGTTCAAGAAATCGATGCGGTGGGGCGATCTCGACACGACGTTCGGCCGGCCGGTGCAATGGCTGGTCGCACTGCTCGGAGCCGAGGTGGTGCCGTTCACGTTCGCCGGGGTTCGGGCCGGCCGCGGCTCACGGGGCCACCGCTTCCTCGCTCCCCAGAGTTTCGAAGTCGAGAGCCCAGAAAGCTACGTCGAACAGCTCCGGGCGCGTCACGTTCTCGTCGATCCCGACGAGCGCACGCGCACGATGATCCAACGCATCGACGCGGCTGCGCTCGCGCTCGGAGGAACCTACGACAAAGAGCCCATGCTCGTGAGCGAGAACGCGTCGCTCGTCGAAGAGCCTTACGTGGTCGCGGGAACGTTCGATCGAGCGCTCCTCGCTCTTCCGTCGGCGGTCATCCGCGCTGTCGCACGCGGCCACCAGAAGTACTTCTGCGTGGAGCGCAGCAGTGACGAGCTATTGCCGAACTATCTCGCCGTGGTCAATACGTGCAATCGACCGGACCTCATCACGAAAGGGACCGACCGAGTGATGCGCGCGCGGCTCGCAGACGCGCGCTTCTTCTGGGACGAAGACAGGAAGACGCCACTCGACGCGCGGTACGACAAGCTCGGCGGGATCGTGTTTCAGCACCGCCTCGGATCCATCCGAGAGAAAGTAGAGCGCATTGAGCGTCTTGCCGCGCGGATCGGCGACGCCCTCGACTTGGACGGAGTTCGCAAGGCGGAGATCGTACGAGCCGCTCGGCTCTGCAAATGCGACCTCCTCACGTTGATGGTCGGCGAGTTCCCGGAGCTCCAGGGGCACATGGGACGCGCCTACGCGATTGCGCAGAACGAGGCACGCGAGGTCGCTGACGCGATACGCGATCACTACAAGCCGGTCGGAGCCCAAGACGACGTCGCCCGCGACGACGTCTCTGCCGCGATCGCTCTGGCCGACCGCTTCGACACGCTGGTCGGTTGCTTTGCCATCGGACTGGCGCCGACCGGCGCGGCCGACCCGTTTGCGCTCCGCCGGGCGTGCATCGGTGTGCTGCGGACCATGCTCGACCGCGGCTATGCGGCGCTCGCCTTCAGCGAAGTCGTTGCGCTGGCGTACGACGGGCTTCCCGCGGGCAAGCTCGACTTGTCCAAGGTCGAGACTATCGCGAAGCTCGAGGAGTTCGCGACCGAGCGCCTCCGTGGCCTCCTGTCGAGCGCCGCCAGCAACCCGGTCGCTGACGCCGTACTTTCGGGGAGCGGACCGGCGGCGCTCCGGAACGTCGTGGCGGTTCAAGCCCGGGTGCGAGCGCTTCAGGGGGTCGTCGACGCAAACGAGCCGTGGCTGGAGAAGGCAAAGACCGTCGCCAAGCGATTGGCCGGCATCAGTCGCGAGGCCACGCCCACGCTGCACGAGGCCCCGGCCTTTGCTTCGAGCAAGAAGGCGGACGATGTGGTCATACAGAAACTCGTCCGCGACTTGAACGAGATCGCGAGGGGACTCACGAGTGAGCAGGCCATGCGATCGGCCCTCGTAGCGATGGGTCGCTTCGCGACCGAGCTCGATCGCGTCTTCGTCGAAACACTCGTCAACGACCCGTCGGACGCTCTCACGAAGACCCGCCTCGAAACACTCGCGCACGGAGCGGAGTCGATGATGAGAATTGCGGACTTTTCGAAGTTGGGGTGACGGGGCGCGTTACCCTCGGTAGGGCGCGTCGCCGCGCTGCGCATCGGCGAGCATTTGCGTGAGCCGCGCGGCGGCATATCGCGCGTGGAACGCGTCGGCGAAGTCGAAGCGAAGAGGAACCGCGCGACCGTCACGCGTCAATAGGTGCAAACCCCAGCGCGTTCGCGGCGCGTTCCCGTAGGCCCGCGCGACCGCCGAGACCGCCTCGAATCCGACGATGTTGGCGATGGGCTCGCGAACGTCGCCCTCCTGCCGGATCGGCCGTCGCACGAACGCAAACTCGCCTGCCTCGAAACTCACGGTCGTTCGGTTGATGAGCGCACAGAACGCGCGGTGGGTTACGAGCATCGCGACGAGAAGGTGCACGAAGGGGAACATGAGAAAGACAGCCGGCGGCTGGTCGACGAGCATCGGCAACCAACACAAGAAAAGAGCATCCCAAAACAGCGCGGAAGCGATCAGCGGAGCCGCCGCCCTCCGGGGAGGCACGACCGTCACCCGCCCGATTCCCGCGTCCGAGACCCCCTCGGACCACGAAAGGTCCGTCGGTCGGTAGAGGAGAACGGCGGCGCGCGAAGGCGCGGCAATCGTGAGCGCGTCCGTGGGATTTGCGGCCAGCGCGGCGGTGAGGAACACCACTTCGCCACACGGACGGCACACTGCAAGTTGGGACGCGAGATCGACATCGACCCCGGCGATGGCCTGGTGACAACGAGGGCACTCGACCCGCACGACTCGAAGTGTAGCGCCCGCCGACTTTCCGGCCTCCACCCCCTTGCCGGAGCGGTGGCCATCGAGGGGTCGAGAACGGTTCGAACGACGCCTGAGCCCGCCCCCTATTGACCCCCGGCCGACATGGCTCCATCTTTCAAGGGCAAGGCCGGGACCGCCACACTGCGGCGGCCCGGACCGGAGGCCAAAATGCTACGTCATTTCTTGCTCGGCAAGATCCACCGCGCGACCGTCACGCGCGCGGACCTCGACTACGTGGGATCCATCACCATCGACGCCGCACTCATCGAGGCGGCAGGTTTCATCGAGAACGAGAGGATCGACATCTACGACGTGACCAACGGCGCGCGGCTGTCCACCTATGTCATCCCAGGCAAGCGCGGCTCGGGTGAGATCGGCATCAATGGGGCGGCTGCCCACCTGGTCAAGCGCGATGACTTGGTCATCCTCGCGAACTACGGGTGGATGACCGAGCAGGACGCCGCACAGCGGCGCCCGCGCATCGTGCACGTGGACGCCGCCAATCGCATCGTTGGGCTGGCGGAAGAGGAGCGCACTCCGCTTCTGAGCTGAGCGCCGACCGTTTGGCGAACGTCCGGAGACCGACATCGGCGGGGACTCGATGACACCGAAACGGGGAGCCCGAAGACCGCATCTGTAGTGCGTCGCGCCCGGTTTGTCCCTATGGTGGGCGCCTCGGAGGGATCCCCATGGCCAGCTACAACGTCGACAATGCGCACTCGGATATTGCTTTCAGCGTCCGTCACATGGTCTTCGCCAAGGTGCGCGGCCACTTCACGAAGTGGACGGCCCAGGTCTCGTTCGACGCCAGCGAACCGAGCAAATCGACGCTCGACGTCAGCATCGACGTTGCGAGCATCGATACGCGCGAGGCGCAGCGGGACGCACACTTGAAGTCGGCCGACTTCCTCGACGCCGAAAAGTACCCGAAGATCACGTTCAAGAGCCGTCGCGTCGAGGCCACGGGCGACAAGCGCTACAAGGTGGTCGGCGACCTCGCCGTCCACGGGGTGACGCGCGAGACGGCGCTGGACGCCGAGGAGCTGGGGCGGGGCAAGGATCCGTGGGGAAACGATCGGATTATTTTTTCGGCGAAGGGGTCAATCAACCGCAACGACTTCGGCCTGAAATGGAATCAGACGCTGGAGACCGGAGGTCTGCTCGTCGGCGACAAGGTGGATTTCGAGATCGACGTCGAGGTCATCCAAGGCAAGTAGGCAGCCCCGATCTCACAGGGATTGTTGCGCCGCCTGCACCGTCTCGTCGATGAGGCCCTCGGTGTGGGCGGCGCTCACGAAAGCCGCCTCGAACTGGGCCGGCGGCCAATAGACGCCGCGCTCGACCATTCCAGCATGCCACCCCGCAAAGCGCGCAGTGTCGCATGTCTTCGCGTCGCTCCACGAGCGGATGGGGCGCTCCGAAAAGAAGAGACTGATCATCGACCCGACGCGCTGGACGCGCGCCGTCGCGCAGCGTGCTGCGATCGCGGCAGCGAGCCCTCGTTCCAAACGGGCCGACAGCACATCGAGTCGAGCGTAGAGTGCGCTGTCAAGGCGCGCGAGCGTCGCGAGCCCCGCGCTGACAGCCACCGGATTGCCGCTGAGGGTTCCTGCCTGGTACACGGGCCCGAGCGGAGCGACTCGCTCCATGATCGCTCGCTTGCCGCCGTACGCGGCTAGGGGCAATCCGCCGCCCACAATCTTGCCCAAACAAGTCAGGTCCGGGCGCAAGCCCGCGCGCTCTTGCATGCCCCCGCGAGCGACGCGGCAACCGGTCATGACCTCGTCGAATATCGACACGGCTCCGTGCTTGGCGCAGCCGTCCACGATGGCTTCGAGGAACCCGGGGCTGGGCGGAACCACGCCCATGTTGCCCACGACCGGCTCGACGATCACCGCTGCGATTTCGCCGCCCCGCGACGCAAAAAGGTCGTTCAGGGCTCGCGTGTCGTTGTACGCGAGAGTCGCCGTTGCCGCGACGGTGGCGGCGGGGACGCCGGCCGAGTCGGGAACACCGAAGGTCGCCGCTCCGCTCCCCGCCTTCACGAGCAGAAGGTCGGCGTGGCCGTGGTAGCAGCCTTCGAATTTGACGATGACGTCTCGACCCGTGAACCCTCGGGCGACGCGAAGGGCGCTCATTGTGGCCTCGGTACCACTCGAGACTGCGCGCACCATTTCCATCGAGGGATAGATCGCGCACAATTCCTCGGCGAAACGCACTTCGAGCTCGGTGGGCGCGCCATAGCTCGTTCCCTGGCGAGCCGCTGCGGTGATCGCCCCGACCACGTCAGGGTGGGCATGCCCGAGTATCATCGGTCCCCATGAGCCAACGTAATCGATGTAGCGGCGACCGTCGGCCCCATAGAGGAATGCTCCTTCCGCGCGGGACACGAAGATCGGCGACCCTCCCACGGCGCGGAAGGCTCGTACGGGGCTGTTCACACCGCCCGGGATGACGCGGCTGGCTCGCTCGAAGAGCGAACGAGAAATGGCATCGGTCATGGCGTCAGCACACCTCCTCGGCGGCCGACGCATCGGCCGCGGCATGAGCTCGCGACAAGAGGAGCCACGCCGCCCCCAGCGCGCCTAGGAGGAGGGCGAGCGCGACGGCGATGTAGACCGGCATTCGGGTTCCGCCGACGCGAGGCCCTATGGAAACGGGGGTGAGCTCCGCGGAGCCCGGGGTCGAAGAAACTGCAGCCATGGGCGATAGGCTTGCGCGAGGTGCGTTCGACATTCGGAGCGTCCCGCCGAGACCCGGCGGATTGAGGGGACGCGTAGCCCCGAGGAAAGCGACTTCGACGACGGGCGCGCTCGCGTCCCCCATTGCGGCGCCGGTCTCGAACCCAACTGCCCGGTCTTCCGCCATTGCGTGTTTGAGCATACCCCACAGTTCACCGGCGTCCCGCGGCCGGTCAGCCGGCGAGAGGGCGACGGCCCGCGCAAGCGCGGCCTCCACCTCGTGGCCCGTCTGGATGCCGAGGGCACGGGGCGTCGGGCGTTGGTTGGGGTCGAGCGCCTTGGCGGCTAGCTCGCCGATGTGCTCGCCCTCCATGACCGTGCGGTCTGTCAAGGCCTCGAGCACGACCAGGGCTATCGCGTACACGTCGGTCCACGGGCCAATCGCGCCGATGCCTTCGTCGAACTGCTCAGGGGCGGCGTACGCCGGCGTGAAAATTCTGACGTTGCCCATCGTTCGCACGGCGGCGCCCATCGCGAGCGCCGAGTCAGCCAAGACTTTCGCCACTCCGAAGTCGAGCACTTTGAGCTTCGTCCCCGAAGGGGTCTTGGCCAGGAAAAAATTGCCCGGGTTGAGGTCGCGGTGGACGACGCCTTGCGCATGCGCGTAGGCAAGCGCGTCGATCGCCGAGTCGAGCAGCTTGATCACGTCCGAGAGCGGGCGCCCCGTTTTCCCATTCGCGCGGCGCTCTTCGAATTCCTGCGCCAGCGAATGCCCGTCGAGCCACTCGAGTACGGTATACGGCACGAGCGCGCTGGTCGTCGGGGCGACGGTCGTTCCGCTCGCGATACAGCGGGCGATGTGGAGGTGTCCCTGCGAGAGTTTGTAATGGATTCGACTCTCGTCGCGAAAGCGCCGGATGAAGGACTCGACCAGGGCCGAGCCGAGGGCCGGGGGAAGCTTCAGGCACTTGATGGCGATGGGTTCGCTCAAGCCGACGTGGGTGCCCCGATACACGACGCTGAACCCTCCTTCTCCAACATGGCTCTCGATGCGGAACTGTCCATCGAGCACCTGGCCGCAGAGCCCGAAGGGGTCGGAGGCAATCACGCCGCGAGGATATCAGGTATGTACGCCATCCGTGCCGTGTAGGCTTTCGCCCGACGTGTGCCTGCGGTGCGATGGGGCCCCGAGGACGACTGGTCCTTTCACTCGTCTGTCGCGGCATCCGCCCCGTCGGCGTTGTCGCCGGTGAGGGCGTCGTTCGTGGTCGCGTCGCTCGCGTCGGCGGTCGAGGCCTCGTTGCCGCCCCCGTCGGCTCCCGGGGTGCAGACTCCGGCGAAACACGTTTCTCCGGAAGTGCAAGCGAACGTCGCGCCGCAGCCGCCGCAGTTGCTCGGGTCGTTCATGGTGTTGACGCACGCGGTACCGCAGAGCGTCGGATACGCGGCCTGGCCGCAAGAATCGCCGCAAACCGGGGGCGACCCGGTGCAGGTGGCCCCGCCATGCGTCGGCGCCGTGCATGCCTTGCAGGAAGTTCCGCACGACGTGAGGGACGTGGACGTGTCGCTGATGCACGTTCCCGAGCAGGCGTGGGTCCCCGACGGGCAAGCGCAGGCCGAAGCGACGCAAACCTTTCCGCCGGTGCAAGCGTGAGATGCAGCGGCGGTGCTGCACGCCCCGCAGTTGTTCGAGTCGGTTCGAGTGTCCGACTCGCACCCGTTCGCCGCGATGCCGTCGCAGTTTCCAAAACCGGTCGCGCACGACGCCGGGTAACAGGTCGAGTTACTGCAGCCGGACACGGCGTGGGCCAAAGTGCAGATCCTCCCGCACCCGCCGCAATTGTTCGGGTCACCGGCGATGTATGTTTCGCATCCGTCGAGAGCTGTGCTGTTGCATTGGGTATACCCCGCCACGCACGAAAGAAGCGTGCAGCTGCCCGCCTTGCAACCCGAAGTCGCGTGCGGCAGCTTGCACAGATTGCCGCAGCCCCCGCAATTGGCGTGATCGGTCTGCGTATCGACGCACGCGCCCGCGTCCTTCACGCTGCACATGGTCGGGTCCCCGGCCGGGCAGCCGCAAACGCCGTTCATGCACGTGGAATTTTCGGGACACCGGTGACCGCAGGCACCGCAGTTCGTGACGTCTGCCGAGACATCGACGCACACGCCCGAGCACTTCTGATCGGAGGGAGAGCTTCCGCAAACAGTGCACGCGCCTTCGTGGCACGCGGAGCCGGCGTCGCATGTCGCCCCGCACCCCCCGCAATTCGAATGGTCCGTTTTCGAGTCCACACAACTGCTCTGACAAGCGAGCGGCTCCGCAGTGGGGCAGGTGCACGCACCGGCCGTGCAGTTGGCTCCGCTCGGGCAAACCCGACCGCAAGCGCCGCAGTTGCTGGGGTCGGTCTGGAAGTCCACGCATCCAGCAGGACACAAGTCGGGCGCGGTGCTGCACACGCACATCCCGTTTTCGCAGATCGCACCGGTCGGACAGGGGCCGGGACAGGCCGCATCGACCATCGGCGGCGGGGGAGCCGCATCGACGATCGCGTCGACGGACGCTGCCGCGTCACTCGAGTCGCCGGAGTCAATCCGCCCGTCCAACGGACCCGCGCCGACATCGGAAACGGAGCGGTCGTCGCCCGCTTCGCCCTCGCCCTCGTTGGCGTCGGCCACTGTCGCGTCGCTCGCGTCGCTCGCGTCGCTCGCGTCGCCACCGGATGCGGCGTCGGTGGCATGGAACTCGTCGAAATCCCAAATGCTCGCGCAGGCCGAAAGAAGGAGCACGGGCACAAAGCCGAACCAGCGGACTCGCCAAGACATCACTCACCTCCGCCCTTCCCCCTGCGCGTTCCCCTCCGTACTACATCACGTAGCCGGTACTGCATTTCGTCGACGGTCTCGCACTTCCAAAGGTGCTCGGCGATTTCCACGATTCAGGTCAACCGCCTCCGCCGTAAAATACCAACCGGGCGCTCACCGTGAGCCCGTGGCGCTCGACCGCCTGGGACCAGATCGCGTCGAACTCCACGTTCGGACCCACTCCGAAGTGTCCGCCCAGGAAGTGACCGAACGACCACTCGTAAAACGTTCCGGCGCCGACGAACGACTGGGTTCCACTCGCCTCGGGGAGTCCCGGACGCGTCGACGTCAGCTTTGCGCTACCCAGCCCGAATTGTCCCAGGACGCCCCAGCCTTCGAGGCTCGGCACCAGCCCGGCGAGCGGAAACACCTCCACTCGCAGCCCGCCGCCATCGCCGCTGGAGTGCCAATCGCGGTTCGAAGCGCTGGAGTGACCGAACCAAAAGCCGAAGCTCAAGTAATCGGTGAGCGCCCCCATGACGAAAAGGGTCTCTGCGGTACCGCCCATCCAGGCGCTCGCCGAGTAGTAACTCGGGTCTCCGATTTGGGTGACGTTGTTTGGATATCCACTCGCGCCCATCAGGCCCGCCCCAACCGTCGCGCCGATCACCAGACCGCCGCGAAATCTGTGCGGCGCGTCGAGCTCGTTGACCGATTCGAGCGTGCCCGTCGGAACCGCGGCTGGCTGCCCGGAGGTCAACGTGGACAAGGCCAAAAGCAGCGGGAGCACGGGCGCCGCAGGCTAGCACAGGCACAGCGTCGCGCAGGCCGGCACTCTCTGGTAAGAAAGCACGCGATGCCCGCCTTCGACCCCTCGATCGCCGAATCGGATCCCGAGATCTCTCGCCTCATCGCCGACGAAAGCCGCCTGGAGCACGAAAAGATTCGCCTCATTGCCAGCGAGAACTACGCGTCGCGCGCCGTCATGGAGGCTACGGGGTCGGTCCTCACCAACAAGTACTCCGAGGGGTACGCGCACAAGCGGTACTACGAGGGCCAGCAGGTCATCGACCAAGTCGAAGAGATCGCCATCGCCCGCTTGAAAAGCCTCTTCGGAGCGGACCACGTCAATGTGCAGCCGTACTCGGGCAGCCCGGCAAATCTTGCCGTGTATTTCGCCTTCTGTCAGCCCGGCGACACCGTGATGGGCATGTCGCTGCCCGCCGGCGGGCACCTGACGCACGGACACGGCGTTTCCATCACGGGCAAGTACTTCAAGAGCATTCAGTACGGCGTGCGCAAGTCCGATCAGCGGCTCGACATGGATGAGGTGCGCACCCTGGCGCGCCAACACCGCCCGAAGCTCCTCTGGTGCGGGACGTCGGCGTACTCACGAACGCTCGACTTCCCGGCGTTCCGAGCGATTGCCGACGAGGTCGGGGCCCCCCTGGTCGTCGACATGGCCCACATCGCGGGGCTCGTTTGCGGACTTCAACACCCGTCCCCGGTCGGCATCGCAGACGTCGTGACGTCGACCACGCACAAGACGTTTCGGGGCCCGCGAGGCGGAATGATATTTTGCAAGAAGGAGCACGCGGCGGCGATCGACAAGGCCGTATTCCCTGGGCTCCAGGGGGGGCCACACAACCATGTGACTGCCGCGATCGCGGTGGCCGCCAAGGAGGCAGCGCGCCCTGAGTTTCGCGCGTACGCGGGCCACGTCGTCGAGAACGCACGCGCTCTGGCCGGCGCGCTCGCCGATCGCGGCTTCGGCGTCGTCACCGGCGGCACGGACAATCACCTGATGCTCGTCGACGTCACGAGCCGCGGGGTCACCGGCAAGCAGCTCGCGCAGGCCCTCGACCGCGCCGGACTGGTGGTCAACTGCAACGCCATACCGTTCGATCCCCGGAAGCCGTTCGACCCGTCCGGCGTGCGGATCGGCACGCCAGCGGCCACAACGCGCGGAATGGGGACGGACGTCATGTTGCGAATCGCGGAGTGGATCGATCGCGTGGCGGTCGCGCCCGGGGACGATGTAAACCTATCGAAGATAGCCGCGGAGGTGAGGGAGCTCTGCGCCAAGTACCCGGCGCCCGGACTGCGGGTCTGAAAATGCCGTAGGCAGATATTTGAGCCAGTCGTCCCCACCGGAGTCACTTCCTTCTGTGAGCGACGCAACCGGAGAACGCCGCGTCTCGGGCGGCGCCCCCGCGGATGTTGGCGGGCGCCTTCTCCGGTTTCCGGAGCGCATCGTCCCCCGCGATCCGACGCCGCCTGTTCCGCGTGCGCCGTTCCGGCTCGCTTGGCTCCTGCTGCCCGCGGCGCTGGGGGCGCTCGCGGGGGCCTATCTGGTCCGAGAGCGGGCGGTGACGTTTCAGGTTGTCAGCGGCCGGGTTAGCGATGGGGGCTACGTGTCGTCGGGAGCCGCGGAAGCTATCGTTCGCTTTTCCGATCGCTCGGATCTGGTCCTCGAGCCCGGAACGCGACTGCGTATCTCGGATCTCCAGGTGCGCGGGGCTCGAGTGATGCTCGAGGGGGGAGCGGTGCACGTGAATGCGCATCCCCCACTTCCCGGCAGTTGGAATCTCGACGCCGGACCGTACGTCGTTCACCTTGGCGGCGGACAGCTCGACCTGACGTGGAATGCCGAAACGCAGCAACTCGAACTCATGCTTCACGACGGCTCAGCAACCGTCGAGGGTCCTTCGGCGAACACCTGGCTTAAAAT
This sequence comes from uncultured Polyangiaceae bacterium, assembly GCA_964628155.1. Taxonomy (GTDB): domain Bacteria; phylum Myxococcota_A; class Polyangia; order Polyangiales; family Polyangiaceae; genus Palsa-1150. Next base: position 58,699 of record CAZVPE010000011.1, read on the forward strand.
CGGACCGCGCCAACACGTGGTAGCGAACGCCAAGACCGGAGCACTCTCCCTGGACGTCTCCAACCCAGGCCCCGGCAGCTTGTAGTAACCCATGCGAGGCTCCCGAAGGCCTCGTGTAATCCTGTCGTGGCCAGAAGCCCGGCGCTTTTCGCCGAGAGCAAGCGAGGCCGGCGGCGAGCGCGCGGAG
>CAZVPE010000012.1:0-55667 GCA_964628155.1 uncultured Polyangiaceae bacterium
GCAAGCGCAAGTCGCTCGACTCGGAGATCAACATGATCCCGATGATCGACCTGCTGATGGTCACGATCTCGTTTCTTCTCATCACGGCCGTCTGGACGCACATGGCGCGCATCAATGCGGACGCGCAAGTGCCGGGACCCCCGCGGCCCGACGTGGAGCAAGAGAAGATCGAGCCCGAGAAGCAACTGCACGTCATGATGCAAGGCGAGGACAAGTTCGTGCTTGTCTGGAAGCAGGGCAGCACGACCGTCGACTCGATCGACGTACCGCGCAAAGACGTCGTCACCCAGCAGGGACCGGTCGAGGTCGTTCGCTTCCCCGATCTCGCGGCCAAGTGCGAGACCGAGTGGCGGGCCAAGGGACAACACTCGAACCCGACCGACAAGAAGCTCGATCAGGCGATCTTGCACACGGACAACAAGACCGAGTTCAAGTACATCATCGGCGTCATCGACGCGATTTATCAGGTCCATCGCGAGATGCAGCTCGGCGGCAAGACCGAGAAGCTCCCCGCGTTCAACATTACGTTCGCGGTGAACTAGCCATGGCTATTGCAGAACCCGGTCGTCGCTTGATGGGCCACATCGGCCTCGAGTTCGTCGCGAAGAAGGTCGCCGGCGGCGGACATCGGTCCACGAACGCGAGCCTGTCGCTGACGAGCATGATCGACTTTCTCGTCGTGACCGTCGTCTTTCTTTTGATGACGTTCAGCGCGAGCGGCGAGACCCCGATTGCCAAGGGGCTCAACATGCCCAAGGCGGAGAATACCGTCGACATGATGGACGCACCCATGGCGGCCATCGTCGGGAGCCAGGTGCTCGTGGACGGCTCCCCTGCCGGCAACACCCGCGCGGTCGAAGAGTCCGATCGCATGCAGCGCATGGACGAGCTCTTCAACGTCCTCAAGGCCAAGCGCGAGCTCTGGAAGCAGACGCACCCGAACAAGGACTTCCCGGGCGTCGTCCTTCTTCAGATCGACCAAAACGTGAAGGCCGTCGTCGTGAAGAGCGTCTTCCAGACGGCTGCGTTCGCGGGCTTTCCGAACGTCAGCTTCATGGTGAACAATCTCCCCAAGTCGCACAATTAGTGAAGAGAGCGACGCGCGGTCTGGCGGCAATCGAACGGGCGCGTGACGACAGGTCACGGGGGCGCGTCCGCTGGGGGAGCCAGGCGGGATCCATTGCTGCCGCCGCAGTCATTGGAAGCGTCATCGCGTACAAAGTGGTTAGCGCGCACGAGCTTTCCTCCGGCAAGGAGGCGCTGCTCGCCAAGCAGCGGGCCGTGGCAGCCACGCTGGGAGCCGAGTGGTATCCGATGCGCGGCGAGCTGGAGAGCGGGATCGTCGCAGCCGCGAAGGACTACGCAGGCGACCTGGTCGACTCGCGTGCTCGCCGGCGCGACTGGCGTTCGCAGCCGGGGTTGTACCTGAGGATTCGCGTAGCCGACGCCAAGGACCCGGCCTCGGTGCGCGGCGCGGCGGCCGACTCGCGGAAGGACGCGTTCGCCAGTTGCTTGCTCCGCGAACCGAGCGAACACGGGGCCCATGGCGAGGTCGCTGCTTTCGCCGAGCAGCCTTGGAACTTGGCGCAAGCGTACGGGGCGACGCGCGTCCTCAGTGACGACTGGGTGCAGTCGGTGAAGTCGGCCGACGACGAGCTCCGCCTTCGGGTGTTCCAAGAACAGTACGACAAGGCGGTGCGTGACGAGATTCCTCTGGCGGTGGACGTGGTCAAGCGCGCCCGGTTTTTCCTGCTGGTGCTCGACGAGGACGTCCCGGAGGCAGCGGCGTCGGGCGACGGCGGTGCGCCTACGGAGGAGCAATTGCAACTCGTCTCGCACCCCGCGAGGGTTCACCTCTTCGAGCTGCCCGGCGGCAAGGAGATCCTGAGGCTGCGACGATCGGGCGAGGGGCGTCTGATCCCCGCGGGCGAGAGGGTGGTCACCGACGCCGAGACGCGCGCCGCCATGCAGCGACAAGCGAACAACTGCGCGCTCGCGGGCACCGTGGAAGAGGAGCTCGGGAAATAGGAGGCCTCTCGGCCCCGACAAATCGCGGAATCAGACGATCGATTGGCGGTCGCGAACCGCCCAGTCGTACACCTGCGCGTAGCGGCGCGCCGCAAGGTCCCAACCGAAGCGTTTTCGCATCGCCCGCCGCTGCATGCTCCGGAACTGCTCGGGCGTCTCCCGATAGGTTTGCACCGCCCACCGTACGGTCGTCACGAGCGAGTCCACGTCGAGGTCCCAGAGCTTGAACCCCGTGCCCGCTCCGGTCACCGGGTCGAAGTTCTCGACCGTATCGTCCAACCCGCCCGTTGCCCGCACGATCGGCAGGGTCCCGTAGCGCTGGCTATACATCTGATTGAGCCCGCAGGGCTCGAACCGCGACGGCATCAAGAAGAAATCCGCCCCCGCCTCGATTCGATGCGCGAGTCCTTCGCTGAAGCCGATCCAGGCGCGGAAGCGATCCCCACCGTGGTGAGACCGAATCATCAGGTACCCCTCGGCGGCTCGGTCTCCAGAGCCGAGGATGACCACCTGCGTGTCGAGTTCGAGAATGCGCGAAAGGGCGGCCAGGACGACGTCCGTTCCCTTCTGCTCGCTCAGACGCGACACGACGCCGATGAGCGGCACGTCGGCGCTCTCGGCGAGGCCGAGTTCACGCTGAAGGGCGCTCTTGCACGCGGCCTTCCCGGAGAGATCCTCGGCGTCGAACGGCGCCGCAATTTCTGGATCCGAGCTCGGGTTCCACACCTCTTCGTCGATGCCGTTGAGGATGCCGACGAGGTCCGCACCTCGGAAGCGCGTCAGGGCGTCGAGGCCGGCCCCGCCTTCCCGCGTGCGAATCTCTTGCGCATAGCGCGGCGAGACCGTCGTCAGTTTCGTCGCGTGATAGAGGCCGCCCTTGAGTGGATTGATGGCGCCGAAGTCCTCGAGCGAGTCCGGCCGGAACTCGCTCCAAGGAATGTGCGTGGCGGGTAGATCCGCCGCGGGAAACTTCGCCTGGTGGGCAAGGTTGTGAATCGTCAGTACGGTCGCCGACCGCCCAAGAGGACCGGAAGCCTCGATGGTATTGAGGTAGACGGGGAGGAGCGCGGTCGGCCAATCGTGGACGTGAAAAACGTCGGGAGTCCAGCGAAGGTGCCGGCAAAGCTGCAGCGCACCGCGACACAAGTAGGCGAACCGGACGAGGTTGTCGGCGGCGAAAGCGCCTGGCGGATCGTAGAGGTACCCGCGACCGAACAGGCGTTCGTGGTCGAGCAGGTAAACCGGAACGTCACTCCCCGGAAGACGTGTCTCGAGAACGGCCGACCAAGCATTGCCCGCGCCGAGCGGAACGCCCATCGGCTCGGGACGGGCAGTGAGTCCCGCCATCGGGATGGCATCGTAGCGAGGAATGACGATGCGGGCGTCGTGACCGAGGGCGCGGAGAGCGCGGGGAAGGGCACCGACCACGTCGCCGAGGCCGCCGGCCTTGATGAAATGAGCGCACTCCGACGCGACGAAAAGGACTGAGGCCGGGCTTACCATCTTGCCCTCCGTTTACTCGGCAACGCTCGTCCTAAGCACGGAGAATTGCTCGCCGCCAGTTGCGCGGGTGACACATTTTTCCGTCGCGAACGGAAGACGCCGGCGCCAACCTTGGAGCGCTGTTGTCTAGACCGGAGAGCATCGTAATGTGCTCAGCGTGTCACGAACCGCGCTGCGGGTCCTGGCGGCTGTCGCGTTTCTGTCGACCTCCGCCGCCTGTTCCGTCTTCGACTTCCTGAATCCGTCGGTCGACAGCCCGTCCGACGACGCTTCGACAGCCACCATCGACACCGACTCGGGGGTCGGTACGGCATCGGGGAACAGCGCGCCCACGGCGAGCGCGACGATCGGCTCCTCGCCTCCCTCTCCCGGTGGTGGGGGGACCGACGCCTCCGCGGGCCCGAACGTCAGCGGGGACGGCGGCAAGATCCCCGACGCCAACCGTCCGCCGCCCACGCGCGGGCCGACAGCCGCGACCCCCGGCGTGAACTTCCCATTTCCGCAGAACCGCGAGAGTAGCAACTGCGTCTACCCGACTGGGTATCTGAACCAAGACGTGCAGGCTGCATACGCGAAATGGAAGAATGACCTAATCACGTCGTCGGGGGCGGGAGGTTTTCGCCGCGTGCAGCGCCTGGCGAGCGATCCCGGGCTTCAAGTCGGTTCGACGGTCTCCGAGGGAATTGGCTACGGAATGCTGATCGCCGTGTACATGAACGATCAGCAGCTTTTCGACGACCTCTGGAAATACGAGCAATTGCATCTCGGACAGTGTCCGTCGAGCACGTGCCCCCCCATGGAGCTCATGAACTGGTACATCTCGGCGGACGGTTCGTCGGCGCTCGGCACCGGGGGTGCCACCGACGCGGACGAAGACATGGCGTTTGCCCTCATCATGGCCGACCGGCAATGGGGCGGCCAGGGGTCACTTTCCAAGACGTACAAACAGACCGCGATCGACCAGATCACCGCAATATGGGTGCTCGAAGTCTATCAGAGCAATCTCATCAAGCCGGGGACCTGGGGCGACAACAGCACGGTCAATGTGTCGTACTTCGCCCCAGCCTACTACCGAGTCTTCAAAGCATACGGCGGTACTCTTCCGATGAGCGGCGGCGGGAGCTGGAATCCGGATTGGGATTCGACCATCAACACGAGCTACACGACCATCAACAACGCCGTCAGCGCGGCGAACGGGAACCAGAGCAACGGCCTCGTACCGGCGTGGTGCACCAGCGCCGGATCGCCCAATGGGAGCGCGCTTCAGTCGGGGAACCCGACGAACTATCAGTACGATTCCTGCCGGACGCCGTTTCGCATAGGGCTCGACTGGTGCTGGAACGCCGAGCCACGCGCAAAGGCGTACGTCGGCAAGACCAGCGGCTTTTTCAGCGGCATCGGCGCCAACAACATCGTGGACGGCTACAAGCTCGACGGGACCCCGCAGCCGCAGAATCCGGGCAAACAATCGGCTGCGTTCATCGGCCCGGCGGGCGTCGGCGCGATGAGCGCGTCGACCTATCAGCCCTTCCTGAACGACGCGTACGCCGCGGTCGCCACCGACACGCTCTTCGCCGGAGGTACGTACTACGAAGAGTCGTGGACGGTCATGTCGCTCTTGATGATGACCGCGAACTTCCTCGATTACACGAAGGAACCGTGAGAACTACTTCCTGGCGTCCATGGCGCCCGGGGCGGTTCATCTCTCCCCTGCTGGAGCTCGGTCCGCCAAACCGTTCGGTCCTCTAGACCTCGAACTCGGCCTTCTCGAGGATCTCGGTAACCCGCCACAGAAAGCCGTTCGCCGCTACGCCGTCGACGACTCGGTGGTCGTAGGACAGTGCCATGTACATCACGGGGTGAACCGCGATTTGGTCCTCGCCATCGGGCGATTCTACGACCACGACGCGCTTCTGGATTTCCCCCATCCGCAAGATGCCGACGTTCGGCTGATTGATGATGGCTCCGCCGAAGAGGTTCCCTTTGAGGCCGGGGTTGGACACACTGAAGGTCGCGCCGCTCAGGTCGTCGATCGTGATCTTTCCGCTCTTCGCTCGCTTCGCGAGATCGTCGATCGCCCGGACGATGCCACGGACTCCGAGTTCGTCCGCCCGCCGGACGACCGGCACGACGAGACCGTCGGGCGAGTCGACCGCGACGCCGATGTTGATGTCGTGGAAAATGACGTACGCGTCGTCGAGCACCCGCGCGTTTATCGACGGGTTCTCCCGGACTGCGCGCGCCGCCGCGACAACGACGAAGGCCAGCATCGTCAGGCTCATGCCCTCGGCCTTGTAGCGCTCCTTGTGGCGATCTCGCAGCTTGCTCGCCTTCTGCAAGTCCACCTCGGCCACGGTGACGACGTGGGGAGAGGCGAACTTCGAGTAGATCATGTGATCGGCGGTGATGCGCCGCCGACGCGTGAACGGGACGACCTTGTCGTCCGCGTTCGGGCGATACGCGGGCACTTTGAAGGCGCCGAAGCCCACGCCCGGGATGGGGGGAACGAAGCCGCCGCTGCTATTGATGAGCTGAGCGAGCTGCTGCGCGCGCGCCGCTGGAGTAGCGGGCGCCCGTACGTCGGCGGCGGGAGGCGCCGCGGGCTCGTGGTTTCCGGCGGCACGCATGACGTCGTCCTTCGTCACCCGCCCGCGTTCCCCCGTACCCTGTACGCTCGACAGATCGACGTCGTGCTCGAGCGCCACTTTGCGAACGGTGGGCGTCGCCAGGGCGCCCATCGTTCCGCGGGCGCTCGCGACCGGCGCCTGCGCGACCGGCGCCTGCGCGACCGGCGCCTGCGCGACCGGCGCCTGCGGCGGCGCGGCGGCCGGTGGGGGAATCGAGACCGGCGGGCCCGGCGAAACGGACAGCGAAGCGCCCGTCCCCTCTTCGATCTGCGCGATCACCGCTTTGACCGGGACGACTTGGCCTTCCGATGCGAGAAGCTTGGCGACGCGGCCTCCCGTCGGCGCGGGCAAATCGCTGTCGGCTTTGTCCGTGGCGATGGAGACTATGGGCTGGTCTTTCTTAACGACGTCTCCTTCGCGCACGAGCCACTTTGAAATGGTCCCTTCGGCGACGCTTTCGCCGAGCTGGGGAAGGGTCACGTCGATGAGCATGGATACCACTGGTCCCGGCTGAGTTGTCGCTAGCGTATAGCCTTGCCGCTCCAGACCGCAATCGCCGATCAAAGGCCGCGACGGCGGAGACGGGCGACGAAATAGCCGTCGGTTCCGTGCACCTGGGGCAAAAGCCGAAAGAAGGGCGTCTCGCCGAACTGCGCACGAATTTCCGGTTCTTCGAACGGCGACATCCCGAACTCGGGACGTGCCAGCAAGATCGCGTCCAAGACATCCTCCCCTTCTTCCCGCAGGACGCTGCAGACGACGTAGACGAGGACCCCCCCGGGCCGCACGTGCGCAGCCGCCGCCGAAGCGATGGCGATCTGGCCGCGAGCCATCGACACGAGGTCGGGCGCCGCCCGACGGAGGCCAATCTCCGGACGGCGGCGGAGCGTACCGACCCCCGAACACGGTGCGTCGACGAGCACCCGGTCGTACATCCCGGTGACGTCGCCCGAACCGACCGTCCAGTCGACTGCGAACGCCGTGCGCACGGCGAGCCCGAGACGGGCGAGCTCTTCGCGAAGTCGTTCCAGCTTGGCGGGGTTTGCGTCGCTCGCATCGACCGCACCTCGCTCGCCCACGGCGCGGACGAGCACCGCCGTCTTGTTGCCTCGTCCCGCGCACGCGTCGAGGACGGACTCGCCGTCACGGGCACCCACGGCAAGCGCCGCGAATTGGGACCCCTCCTCCTGGACCGTCCACGCGCCTTCGTCCCACCCCGGAAGCCGTTGCGGCTTGCCGGCCCCCCGCACCAGAATGGCGCGCGGGGAGATGCGCCCCGCTTCGATGCTCGCTTCGGGCGCTGCGGCGCGAAGCCGCTCGACCCAGACATCCCGTTCGCCGGCGCGTTCGACGCGCAAAGCGACCGCCGGCGGCTGCGCCCCACATTGGAGCAACGCGCGCGCGTCCGCGGGAGAAAGGGACCGCTCCAGGGCTTCGCGCAGCCACGCAGGCGCCGAAGAAATGATGGCGTCTTGCCTCGCGGCTTCATCGAGCGACTCGGCGCGTTCGGCTAGCTTGCGAAGCACGGCGTTGGCGAACGAAGCCAGCTGCGGACCGCGGCCAAACCGGATCGCATCGACGGCCTCGCTGACGGCAGCGAACGCGGGGACCCTGGTGAAGTAGAGCTGGTAGGCGGCTGCGAGTAGGTGCCCGCGAACGCGCGCGTCCAAGGCATCGATTCCTCGCGGCGCGAACCGAGCAATCTCGCGCTCGAGCCACGGCAGCACGCGCAGGGTGCCGTACACGAGCTCCGTGGCGAACGCGCGATCGCGCGCGTCGAGCTGCACCGCGCGCGCGAGTTCGGCGTCCAGCGCGGCGGAAGCAAACGCACCGCTCTTCTCGACGCGCGCGAGCACGAGGGCGACCAGGTCGCGCGCGCCCGGCTTGTGCCGCGACTGCGGCCGCCGATTCACGACCAGAGCTCGCGAACCTGCGTCAGGATCACGTCCCAGCGTCGCTCCACGTCGTTCTTGAAGGCCACGAGCATGAGCAGCACGAGCATCACCATGCCGACAAGGCTCGCCACCTCACGAATGCGAAGCGGCAGGGGCCGCTGTCGCGCTGCTTCGAAGAGGAAGAAAAGGAGTTGCCCGCCATCGAGCACGGGGATCGGCAAGAGGTTGATGAGACCGAGGTTGACCGAGATGAGCGCCATCGCCCAGACGAAGTACTCCGCTCCCCGGGCGCCCGCCTGTCCCGCGATGTCGTACATCGTGATGGGCCCGCTGACGTTGGCGAGCGAAACGCGTCCTTCGAGCAGACGAAGCATTCCGACACTGATGAACTTGATGACGCTGACCGTTTCTTCCACGCCTCGCCGAAGGGCGTACGCAAGCGGATGGGGATTGGGAACGAGCCGGTCCGGCGCAGTTGGCAGCCAGTCATCGGTTCGGAACACGTACCGCTCGTAGTGCTGCCCGAATTGATCGTCCCACTGCTCCTTGCGCAGCTGGAAGAAGCCGCGCATGGGAGCGCCGTCGCGCGTCCATTGGAGCTCGTGCATCCGATCGGCTCCGGCAACGAGCTCGCCTTCCATCGCACGCCAGAGTCGCTGCGCCGCACCGTCGAGCGTCGTAATCCGGTCGCCTGGGCGGAGGCCCGCGCGCCACTCGCTGGATGCCTGGGGAACGAACGCCACGTACATGTCCGCGCTCTCGATCCCGGTGCGGTCGAGCACGTCGGCAGCTCGGGCGTTCTCGTCGGCGGGTGGAATGCTTCCGGGCTCTCGGGGCAGCGGCGTCACCGTCGCCGCACCGGGTTCGAGAACCGCCAACTCGCATAGGCCGCCGAGGGCACGCGGGACGTCGACGGGACGCAAGTAGCTGATCACGACTTGGTCGCCCCGGTTCTGCGCGAGCGCATCGACCAAGTCGACGAACCGCTCGATACGCCGCCCGTTGACGGCGGTCACGAGGTCGAACGTGCGCAACCCCACCGCGGCCGGAGCGTCGCGGCGCGCCACGCCGATGACAGCCGCCGGAAAACGTGGATCGATGCCGATGCGCCCCCGGTGCTCCACGATGTCGAGCTCGCCCACTTCCGCCTGGTCGACGGGAGACACGGTCACGTCGATGGCTCTTCCGTCGCGCTCGACGCCGAGCTTCACTGGTTGACCGGCCCGCCGGGCGATGACGTGCTGCACTTCGGGGAAGCTCGTCACGGATTGACCGTCCACGCTCAAGATGCGGTCGTTCGGCTGGAGCTTGCCATCTGCCGGTTTGCCGGCATCGACCACGCCCACGGTGGGCGGAAGAAACTGGTCGTCTTCGAGGAATACCGACGTATAGAGAGCGACCGGAAAAAGCAGGTTCATCGCCGGGCCCGCCAGGACGATGACAACGCGCTTCCAAAGAGCTTGCGCCTCGAAGGTTCTGCCGCGCTCCTCGGGGAGAATCGGTGCCGCGCGCTTGCTCTCTTCGAGCATCTTGACGAAGCCGCCGAACGGCAAGAGCCCCAGACAGTACTCCGTTTCCTTGCCGCGAATGCGGACCAACCGGGGCCCGAATCCAATCGAGAACGTCAGCACCTTCACGCCGAAAATCTTGGCGAACGCGAAATGTCCCGACTCGTGGATGAAGATGAGCGAGCTGACGAGAAGGACGAAATACAGAAGGTCCACGACAGCCGCCTCTTGAGTAGCACAGGCTCAACGCGCGCGGGGCCACCCGCTCACGGCGCGCGGCGGCGAGCCCACGCGGCCATCGCGACGAGAACGCCCGCCGCGGCGAATGCGGCCGCTCCCGCTTCGCGACCCGAGGCAGCGCAACCGTGCGCGCGGGCGCTCGAGGAGGGCGCGGTCCTAGGGGCGCCGACGGTCCGCGGAGCCGTCGCCCCGGCGTCGGACGGGCAACCGGGCAGCGCTGCGCATAGCATCTGCCAAGGGGCGCCGCTGCACTGGAGAGCGGCGCTCGATCCGGACGCGCAGGCGAGCAGAGGCTGCGCGACCAATTGTGCCTTCGCCGCAAACGTGGCGCCGTCGTCACTGGACATTCCGGCGATGAAGCCGCTGGGCACGTCGGAGCACGCCCAGACGTCGGCGCCGTGGGTCGCGAGGCACTGCACGTGGACCGCCGACACGTGCTGAAAGGCGAGGCTGTCGCGCGATCCGGCGAATAGACCGTCTTCGACGCTCCCCGCATAAATCGTGGCCCCGTCCTCGGACAACGCGAACCCCAGCATCTGACCCGAGAGCGACAGCGTGGACGTATAGGTCTGACCGGCGTCCGATGTCACGAGCAACCTCGATGGCTGGCCCAAGGTCCGCACGTAGACGCGATCGGCATTCGCCGGGTCGACGGCGCCGATGAAAATCTCCGACTCGAGGGTGGAGTCGATCGGAACGGGCCTCTCGGACCAGCTCGCGCCGGAGTCCGTCGAAACGAAGAGCGACGCCCTGCGCGTGGCATTCGCACCGCGGACCGCGGAGACGTATACCCGGGCAGGGTCCGACGCAGCGAGCTCGATGCTCGTCACGAGCGCGGTCGGGTCGATCGGAGAACCGAGGGACGACCAGTGGCCGCCGTCGTCCTTGCTCTCGTAGATCTGCTGCAAATACCCGGACCCGCCGTCGGCTCCGGTCATCGAGCCGTATGTCGACGTCAACGCCATCACGTCGTCGGAGGCGCCCGGCCTCACGACGAGGTCTCGGACCAGCGCGCCGCTGAGCGGACCGACGGCCATGTTCCAGTCGCAACCCGAATCCGAAGAGACGGCCAGCCCGTTCGTGGTGCCAGGAGCGGCAACGATGCCAGTGGCGGTGAGAGCAAGGACCGGATCGGAAATCGAGGTCGAAAGAACGCCCACTACGTCTTCGCAGAGCCAGCGCCAGGTGGCGCCGGCGTCATGCGAAAGGAGAATGCCGAAGGTCGTTCGCAAGACCACGAAGTCGGGGTCGCTCGGCGAGAAGGCGAGTTGATTGGCGGCCGGGTAGCGCCCGTTGCCGAGCGCGGGGGAAGGGCAGGAGAAAACGAGCGCCCCGACCACTGTCGCAAACGCGAGACTGCGCACGGGCGGAGTCTAGCTTCGTACTTGTCGGCGCGTTAGGAGCTCATTGGATCGAGCCTCACGCCTCTCGCAATCGGTATCCGGCACCCCGCACGGTATCAACCATCCGTGCGTCGGCACCGAGCTTGTCGCGAAGCCGGCTGAGGTGAACCTCGACCAGGTTCGAGCCGGGATCTTCGTCCATACCCCAGACTTGCGCGAGCAGGTCTGCGCGGGACACGACGGCTCCCGCTGCCTTGACGAGAACCGAGAGCAGGTCGTACTCGCGTGGGGTGAGCGGGAGCGGCTTCCCCCGAAGCGTGGCCGACCGGCGGGCCCGGTCGAGCTCGAAACCATCCCAGACGGTCCGCCACCGCTCACGATGACGGCGAAGGGCTGCGTGGATTCGCGCCGCCAACTCGTTGGCGTCCACGGGGACCGCCACGAAGTCGTCCGCACCTGAATCCAACGCGAACGCGCCCTCCTTGCGAGCGCGGACGACAGCGATGATCGTCCCTTCGTAAGCAACCGCTCGGAGCTGGCGGACAAGGTGTATCGGCTCCTGCGCTCTCTCCGATGTCGTCTCCGATGTTCCGATGATCACGACATCTGCGCGGAGCACGTTCGCCGAAAGGATCGCGTCGGCTAGACAAGTGGCCAACTGAAAACCGAAGGGGTGGAGAACTTTCGCGAGCGGAGACGTCCCGCCCTCGAGCTCGACGATCGTGACGGACAAGGCGGCTCGCGGCCTTACAAAGGTTGGGCCATGTGAGGCCGCGCGAGCAACGACGGAGAACCGCCCGAAATCGACACCCCGATGGGATCCTCTGTCGCGCTCGAGCCCGTTCACTGGGACGCGCCCGGCGTGAGTCCAGATTACGCGTTCGTAACGTGTGGAGCCCATTCCTGCATATTACGAGCGCGTAATGAGTCGGATTGCACGCATTCGAGGGGAGGGTGAAAGCCTCCGCGTCATTCCCGGATAACCCCCTGGAGCGGGCAGGAGGTCCGGACTTGGTTCTCGCGACGACGAAGGCACGTCAATTGCTGTGAGCCGGCCCCCTACTGTCTATGGCGGACACTTCCACGTTTCTCGGATCACGCTACTGGGTTTCTGGATATCCACATCTCGTAGAGCAGTGGGACACGGAGCGAAACGGAATCCTCTCACCAAATACCGTAAGCGCCGGCTCGGGGCGGCTCATCTGGTGGAAGTGCCGGAACGGGCCGGATCACTCGTGGCGAGCAAAACCAAACAACCGCACCGGGGGCGCCGGATGCCCGTTTTGCGCGAACAGAAGCGTTTCGGTGACCAATTGCCTGAGCACATGCGCGCCGCGAATCGCCGCCGAGTGGCATCCCGACAAGAATGGACTCGTCGGGCCAGACGCGGTCACGGCGACGTCGACTCGTGTGTGTTGGTGGCAGTGTTCCAAACGCTCCGAGCACCAATGGCGCGCCGCGGTCCGAGACCGTACGCGAGGCGATCGGGGCTGTCCGTATTGCACCCGCAAGCTCGTGTCGCGCGACGGTTCCCTCGCGTCTTGGCACCCGCGAATCGCAGCCGATTGGCATCCGTCGCGCAACGGTGACTTGTCGCCGAGCGACGTCGCCCCCGGTTCCAATCGCAGAGTGTGGTGGCAATGCCGCGACGATCGCAGCCACTTCTGGCAAGCCACGGTCGACAATCGAGTCCGTCGCGCGTCCGAATGCCCGCACTGTCGTCGCCGCACCTCGTCTCCGAGCAGCGTTCAACCACGCACTAGGACCCCGTCATGATCCAACGAATCGTCGCTGGCGCACTGCGTGCGCCGTTCCTCGTGTTCGCGGCCGCCGCCCTTCTGGTCTGCGTGGGCCTCGCCGCCTACAAGCAGCTCGACATCGAAGCGTATCCCAATCCCGTTCCCCCGCTGGTCGAAGTCATCACCCAGCCTCCCGGTTGGAGCGCCGAAGAGACCGAGCGGTATGTCACGATACCGCTGGAGATTGGACTGTCGGGCATGCCAGGGCTCGACCACATTCGGTCGCAGAGTTTATTCGGGCTTTCCGACGTGAAGTGTTACTTCAACTGGAATACGGAATACAGAGACGCGCGGCAAGAGGTCATCAACCGAATTCAATTCGTCGCCCTTCCCGCGGGCATCCAGGCACAGCTCTCGCCCTGGAATGCAATTGGCGAGGTCTTTCGCTACCGCGTCGTCGGCAAGGGCTACACGCTGAAAGATCTCAAGACCGCCGAGGATTGGCTCCTCGAGCGCCAGTTCAAACAGATTCAGGGGGTCATCGACGTCACGAGCTATGGGGGCGAGACCAAGGAGTACCACGTCGAGGTCGACCCATACAGGCTGCGCGGCCACGGCGTGTCGCTCGCACAGCTCACCTCCGCTATTGCCAACGCCAACCAGAACGTGGGCGGCCAGCGGCTCTTCATGGGCGAGCAGAGCTACGACGTTCGCGGCATCGGACTCGTCGGGTCGCGCGGGGTGCCGGTGCGCGACATCGAGAACACCGTGGTCTCCGAGGTAAAAGGCACGCCCGTACGAGTCAAGGACATCGCGGATGCCGACATCGGACATGCTCCAAGACTGGGAATCGTCGGGTACAACGAAGATCCCGACGTCGTTCAAGGCATCGTCCTCATGCGATACGGCGCCGAGACGCCGCGCACGCTCGAAGGGATTTACAAGCGAGTCGCGTACATTCGAGAAAACCACATTCTCCCGCCAGGGATGGACATCGAGCCCTACTACGACCGCGGCCACCTCGTTCAACTGACGACCCACACGGTCCTCGAAAACCTCGTCGTGGGCATGGTGCTCGTGACCGTCGTCCTTCTCCTCTTCCTAGGCCACGCGCGGGCAGCGCTCATTACCGCGCTCAACATTCCGCTGGCCCTCCTCGTCGCTTTTTGCGGTCTCGTCAGCACGCACACGTCCGCTAATCTCATCTCGCTCGGTGCAGTCGACTTCGGCATCGTCGTCGATTCGACCGTCATCATGATGGAGAACATCTTCCGTCACGTTGGCCCGCACGGAAAGGGCACGATGCTCGAACGCATCGAACAGAGCTCCCGAGAGGTCGCCACCCCGATGACCTTTTCGACGCTCATCATCGGCGTCGCGTTCCTCCCGCTCTTCACGATGACCGGCGTGTCCGGCGTCATCTTCGCTCCGATGGCGCGCACGTATGCCTTCGCGATCGGCGGCGCCATTTTTCTCGCCTTGACGCTCACTCCGGTGCTCGCTTCGAAGCTCATCCCGGCGCAGGCCGAGGAAAAGGAGAGCATCATCATGCGGGTGCTGCACAAGGCCTATGCGCCCTTCTTCGACGCGGCAATGCGGTTTCCGAAAGCTGCAATCGCGTTCTGCATGCTGCCGATTGGCCTTTCTATCGTCCTCTTCCCTCTCCTGGGACGCGAGTTCATGCCCAAGCTCGAGGAGGGCAATTTCTGGATTCGTGCGACACTGCCGATGTCGATCTCGCTCGACCAGAGCGCTAAGTACGTCGGTCGGATGCGGTCGATTCTGCGCGGGTGTCCCGAAGACCACTCGATACCCTGCGACGACGCGCACCGGAAATATCCGGAAGTCGAAACGGTGGTCTCGCAGTTGGGCCGCCCCGACGACGGCACCGACGTCTCGGGGTTCTACAACATCGAGCTCTTCGCGCCGCTCAAGCCGTTCGACGAATGGCCGAGCGGGGTGACCAAAGAGAAGCTCACCGAGGTGATCAATCGCGAGATGAGCGAGGCTTTCCCCGGCATCGTCTTCAATTTCTCGCAGTACATCAGCGACAACGTCGAAGAGGCGCTCAGCGGAGTGAAGGGAGAGAACTCCGTCAAGGTCTTCGGCGCCGACCTCGAGAGCAACGAACGGATCGCCGAGGCGATCGTGGACGTGATGGGTCACGTTCGCGGTATCGCCGACCTCGGGCACTTCAAGTCGCTGGGGCAGCCGAGCATCAAGATCACCCCGAAGCGAGAGACTTGCGCCCGATACGGCCTCAACACGGGCGACGTCGACGCCGTGATTCAGGCGGCCGTCGGGGGGCAGGCCGTGACGCAGGTATACGAGGGCGAGAAGTTCTTCGACCTCACCGTGCGGTGGAAGCCGGAGTACCGCTCGAGCCTGGAGGCTATCCGCGAAATCACCGTTTCCACGCCGGACGGCATGCAAATCCCGCTTGGTCAGATCGCTGACATTCAGGTCGCGGAAGGACCCGCCATCGTGTACCGGGAGGACCTCGTCCGTTACTCGCCGGTCAAGTTCAGCGTGCGGGGTCGGGACTTGGCGAGCACGATTGCAGAGGCGCAGGCGACCATCGACCAAGCGATCCCGCGGTGCGATCGAGTCGGTGCGGGGTCGAAATTGTGCCGGCCCTACGATACGCGTCTCGAGTGGGGCGGAGAGATCAACGAGCTTCACGAAGCGGAGAGTCGCCTGATGCTGATCATTCCGATTACCGTCCTCCTCATCACGTTCCTGACGTACAGCGCCGTCAAGACGTGGACTGACACTCTCCTCGTCATCATCAGCATTCCCATCGCCTGCACCGGAGGGGTCCTGGCGCTGCTCATCACGGGCATCAACTTTTCGGTGTCTGCCGCGATGGGGTTCATCTCGATCTTCGGAATCGCCATCCAGGATGCGATCCTCGTCGTGACCTATTTTCAGCGCCTGCGGGCCACCGAGGGTCACGCGATCGAGCTAGCCGCACGAGAAGCGGCCGAGAAGCGGTTCCGCCCCGTACTCATGACGACCTTAGTCGCCACCCTCGGGCTTCTGCCGGCAGCGCTCTCGAATGGAATCGGCGCTCAAACGCAGAAGCCGCTCGCGGTGGTGGTGATTGGGGGGTCGCTCATCCTCGCCATCCTGACTCGGGTCGTTCAGCCGCCGCTTCTGGTCGTTGCCCACACCTGGCTCGAGACGCGTCGCAATCGACGAGGCCCGCCGCCCTCAGCAGACGACGCCGCCCTCGCCTAGGCTTCGGCTAGTCCCAAAAGGAGCGCCGCATTCACTAGCGCGGAGCAGCGCCGTCGTTCCCGGGTGCCTTCCACGCCGTCTCGCTCGGGCGCTTCACGCGCTCGGTCCAGAGTTCGTCGGACTCACGACCCAGTCTCGCCGATTCACCACCCAGTCTCGCCGACTCACCACCCACTCGCCGACTCACCACCCAGTCTCGCGAACTCACGACCCCGTCGCGCCAACTCACGACCCCGTCGCGCACAGCCCCCTCGCGCGGGCGGCCGCCCGAATCGCGAACGCCTGCAAACGCGCTTCTTCGACGCGTCCGCAGGCGGGGCTCGCGCTCGCCCGAGACGACTCTGCGTTCGTATCGCAAAAGGCGGCCTCGGCCAGCGTCGCCGTCAGCTCGCGCCACGCCGACTGCCTCGACCTCCGCGCTCAGCCTGTAGCGATCATGGCCCGAATACACGACAGGGCTCCTCGACGGGAATTCAGAGACCGTCAATCCGCCGATAGCGGTGCCTTTTGCTCCGGGGTTTGCGCGGGCTGTGGGGCTGGCGAACGCCGGGTCGACGGCGGAGGCGGGCCGCCCTTGTCCTCCTCGGTGATCTTGAACTCCACGCGACGGTTCGCGGCGCGACCTTCGTCCGTGTCGTTCGTCTGGAGGGGGCGGGTGAGGCCGTATCCCTCACTCTCGAGCCGGCCCGTTTCGATCCCATGTTCGACGAGCCACGTCCGGACACTTCCGGCGCGCCGCTTGGACAGGTCGAGATTGAAATCAGCCCCGCCGTGGCTGTCGGTGTGGCCCTCGACCCGCATCTTCTTGATGGTCGGATTCGCTTTGAGCAGCTGCGCTATTTCGAGGAGCATCGGGAAGCTGTCCGGCAGGATCGTGGCGGAGCCGGTCGCGAAGTGCACTTGCTGAAGCACGCGCACCATGCCGTTTTCGAGGTGGATGAACTTCGGGCAACCGTTCTTCTTGGGATCGGGATCGGGTTGTCCGGGTTCTTTCGGACATGCGTCTTTGGCGTCGGGTATCCCGTCGCTGTCTGCGTCGTCTTCGGGGCAGCCGTCGAAATCGTCGATGCCGTCCTTGTCCTCCGGTTCGTCGGGGCATTTGTCGTAGAGATCCGGGATGCCGTCCCCGTCGCGGTCGGCTGGGGCCGGGCAGCCGTCCATCGGGTCCGGGTCCTTGTGGTCCTCGGGCTCGGTCGGGCAGGCGTCGATGTCGTCCGGGATGCCGTCGCCGTCCGTGTCTTTCGTCGATTCGACGATGTGCGTGTGCACTCTGACGCGGGCGTCGGGCGAGCCGGGATTGCTGTCTTCTATCGGCACGTATGCGCCTATGAGTGCGACGATTCGAAAGTCCGGGGCGCCGTAGCCGTCGAGGATTCTCGTGCCCGCGCCGGCGCCGATGTACCAGCGATCGCCGAGGATCGAGAGCTTGTTGATGCGCCCTTCGACGTTCCATTCGACGGGCGTGTTCTGGCTCGTGAACGCCGTGTTGCCGACCACATTGTCACTTTTGATCCCCGTTTGACCGAAGACCGTCGCGCCGAGACGATACTTTTCGTTTGCCAAGGGCAGAAAGGCGCCGATGGCCAAGCGCCACTCGTCGGAGACGCCGAGACCCTTCTTGGGACCGGGGTACTGGCCGCCGGGGTTGTTGATGGAGTTCTCCGGCCGGAACACCGGGCCCGTGTTGGCCACGAAGACGAGCGGAAGGCGCCAGTGGGTCGCGACTTCGCCGGTCACCATGACCGTGGCTGCCAGAGAGCCATCGCCTCCGAAATTCGAAGGCGACCCCTGCCCGGTCGGAACCCAGACCCCGAGCTGCGCTCCGAGCGCCTGCGAGCGATCCTCGCTGCGAAAGAGCACGCCTCGTAGGTCGAGTCGCGTGTCACCGACCGCGGGCCCCGTCGTCGAGTAGGTCGTCGTGCTGGAGTTGTCGCTCGCGGGCTGGTTGCCGGCTTGGATCCACGCGGCAGGGAACGTTGCACCGAGCGTGACGCGGTCGAGCAACTCGAAGCCCGCAGAAATGTACGTGGAAAACTGGGACGTGATGACGTGCGTCGGCACCTGACGCGCTGTGTTCGAGGCGCTGTCGATGCCGATGTTGCTCATGCGCAGCGGGTCAATCGATAGCCCGAGCCCGAGCTGCGCGTAAAAGATGGCACCCGGGCGGGTCACGGGCCGAAATAGAACCAGGCCGTCGTCCGGTGAGCCGGGCACTTCGAGGCGATCGAGGTGGAACGTATGCTGCTGGGCCTGAGCGGCGCGCGGCGAAGTGAGAACCCCAGAGGCCGCCAATGCCATGGCCGCCCATTTGGAACAGCCTGCGAATCGAGCCATTCGTCGTTGCTCCGGTCCCTCTTGCGGTCCCAATCGACGACGGGCCGCCTGCGTGCAATTCCGAACGTGTGGTGGAGGCATTTTCGAGGAAGGGCCGAAAATGATGCCCATCGCAAAGTAGACCACTCCTGGCTTGCTTCTGGCTAGCCGGAACGGCTCAGCCGGCAGGCGCCTTAAGCCGCTTGTCGCTCGGTGTATCTCTGACCGCGCCCGATCTCGCCTTCCGCGCTTCAAGTCACTTGACCGTCGACGCGCGAGATGCTCTCCTGCCAGCCCTCGTCATGAAGCGCACGTACCAACCGCACAACATCCGTCGGGCACGCACGCACGGCTTTCGCGCCCGAATGTCGACGCGCGGTGGTCGGAAAGTCTTGCAGAATCGCCGCCGCAAGGGACGTGTTCGCCTCGTGCCGACGATTTACAAGAAGTAGTGCCGCTTCAATTTGGGCGCGACCGCAGGCTGCGCCGACACGCCGAGTTCGCCCGCGAGCAGCGTGAAGGCCGTCGCGTGGGCACCCCTCATTTCACATTGCTCGTGGCAGCCCAGCCGCCTCCGCCGCGGGCGTCCCGGCTGGGGATCGTCGTGGCTCGCAAGATCGGAAGCGCGGTAAGGCGAAATCGTGTGAAGAGGCTGTGCCGCGAGTGTTTTCGCAGATGGCCGGACCTCCTTCCGGACGGAGTCGACCTCATCGTCATCGCGCGTGAGGGGGCTCACGAGCTCGGGCTCGGTGACGTGCGCTCCGAGTGGAGTGCGGTCGAGCTGCGGCTCAAGAAACGCGCTGCGGAAGCGCTGGCGCGCGCCGCCGACCCGGACCATCCTCCCGCCAGCCGATTGTGACGGTCGCATGCTCGCTCGACTCATCATCCTCCTCGTAAAGCTCTACCAGAAGACGCTTTCTCGTCTCTTGGGCCCCGTGTGCCGCTTCGAGCCGTCGTGTTCGCGGTACGCGGTAGCTTGTCTCGAGGGGCACGGGTTGATTCGCGGCGGCTTGCTTTCGGTCGTGCGCCTGTGTAAGTGCCACCCGTTTCACCCCGGCGGCTTCGACCCGCCTCCCCCTCCGGCGCACTCGCTGGCACAAGAGACCGCACGCGAGGCGGGCTGAGGACACATGGATCGCAACTCGATTGGGCGTTTGCTCTTCATCGCCGCCATCGTGCTCGGCGGATACTGGCTCTTTTACGGTCGAAAGGGCTCCGAGCATGAGCAAGATCTCCCCGCCGAGCGGTACATCAACGCGCCGGACTTCGTGCCGGACGTGGTCGATGCCGAGTCGGGCAGACCGGCGCCCGTGCCGGCGCCGGGGGAAACGTGCACCATCCTAGGAAATCGGTTCGAGGCGGACCTGTCCGCCCGCGGCGCCGGACTGACGCACTTTCGCTTGACCGACGCGCGCTACGCGAGCAGCGCCGCGGCAGACATGTCGACCACCCCGGACATCGAGCGCTGGCGGAACTTGCGGACTTTGTTCCGTGAGCCGGGGGCGGTGCTCTCGAAAGACGACCAGGTCCAGTACGACCGCTTCGTCTGGCGGCTCACACGGAGGGACCACGGTTGTGAGTTTTCCTATCGGGACGACTCGGTCCAAATCGTCAAGAGCGTCACGGCGGGCGCTCGGCCGTTCGAGCTCGATGTCGAAACGACGTTGACCAACCTTTCGGACGCCCCGAAGAAGCACACGACCTCGATCGAGGTTTTCGCGTACCGAACGAACGCAGAGGTCAAGGGCAAGCTGGGGCGAGTTTCGCCGTTCCAAACGAACCTCGAGTGCGCACGTGACGGTGACGTCAAACGCCTCGCCAAGGGCGCCAGCGAATTCAAAGTCGGGTGGTTCTCTGAGCCCCTGGTCGGTCGGTACGCGGCGATCGCCAACTACTATTTCGCCCAGGCCCTCGTGCCGATGGAGGCCGCTCCGGGGGCGACCGGCGACAAGCCCTCGTGCGACCTCGTCGCCGAGCAATGGTTCAGCGAGGGACAAAAACCCGACGACGACGAGGCCGGGGACGTCTACAAGGCGCGGCTCAAGTATCCTACGAGGATCCTCGGGCCGAAGGACTCCGCGACGTACCGGCAGATTGCGTTCTTCGGGCCCAAGGAGCGCGACGTCCTGTCGACGGCCGCGGGAGGTTGGCCGAAGCTCGGGGATCTGATCAACCTCGGCACATTTTCGTTCGTGGGTAAGTACCTCGTCGCTGTCATCACTTGGATCCACGATCACATCACCCTCGGCAACTGGGGAATCGCGATCATCGTCGTCACGATCTGCCTGCGCATTTTCCTTTTCCCACTCACGTGGAAGCAGATCCAGAGCACGATCGCCATGCGCAAGCTCAAGCCGGAAATCGACCTCCTGAACGAAAAGTTCAAGGACGACGCCCAGGCGAAGAACCTCGCGATGATGGAGCTCTGGCGTAAGCACAAGGTGAACCCGCTCGGAGGATGCGTTCCCGCCCTCGTGCAGATGCCCGTTTGGTTTGCCATGTATGCAACCCTGCAAACCGCCGTCGAATTTTATCACACGCGATTTCTGTGGTTTGCAGACCTGTCGGCGCCGGACAAGTACTTCGTCCTCCCTTTCGTTCTCGGCGTTGCGATGATCGTGCAACAACGAATCGTGCCGCAGCAGGGGATGGATCCGGTGCAGCAAAAAATGATGACCTGGCTTATGCCCGGGATCTTCACGGTCATGATGCTCTTTCTCCCGGCGGCGCTCGGCGTTTACATGCTGACGAACAGCGTGCTCGGCATCACGCAGCAGCTCGCAATGGAGAAGCTGTTCCCGCGAGCAGGCGGACCGGCGGACACCGGCAAGGGAGACATCGTCGTGTCGAAAGGCTCGTCCGGAAATTCGGACAAGTCGGGCAAGCGTGATGCGGGTGCGGGCGCACCCGCTCTGCGAAAGGGAAAGGCTCGTGTCTGAGGAGCAAGAATCGAATCAAGAACGAAAAGAGCGATCGTCCGAGGCGAGTGTCGATGAGTCGACGCTCGACGAACAAACGCGAAAGGCGCTGTCCTTCGTGCGGACACTCGTCGGCAAGATGCAGATGGGCGTCGAGGTGAACATCGCGCCGAACGACGGCGAGGGTACCCCTGACGAAATTCGCCTCGAGATCGAGGGCCCGGACGCGGGACGCATCATCGGCAAGAAGGGGAACGTGCTCGACGCGATCCAGTATCTGACGGCGCGCGTTGTCGTCCGACCCGGTGATGCCCGGCGGCACGTCATCGTGGATGCGGAGGGCTATCGGGCACGACACGAGGACCAGCTCGCGCAAATGGCGCGCCGCCTCGCGCAGCGCGTCGCCACCGAAGGCAAGGTGATCACCTTCGATCCGATGAGCGCCCGCGAGCGCCGCATCGTGCACATGGCGCTCCGCGAGATGAAGGGAGTCCGCACGGAGAGCATGGGAGAGGAACCCCAGCGCCGCGTGCAGATCATCCCCGACAAGGGCAACTAAACACTAGGAACGACGGTCGATCGGACCGTCCAGGGCCGGTCGTTGCATTCGTCCGAGTCGCAACACTCGGACGTGGTCGGGTACGGCTTCGCGTGCCCGCGCGGGATCGTCGGCGCCCGCGGCAACGACGAACCGCGCGATCCCCATCCGGTGGAGGACCGACGCGCTCAGCTCGCGCTCTGGCGTCACGTAAACGTGCCGCCCCGCCGGTGGCACGAGCGGAGGGGCGCCCGCCGCGCCCAGGGCTACCGCGTGGTGGTCGCCCCGCCACACGCGACCGGCAAACGCCATTGTCTCCAGCCATCGTCTCGCTTCCGCGCGCTCGTCGTCGACGAGCTCTCCGCGCGGTACGCTGCGCCCGCGGTCTCGCAGACATTCGTCGAGCATTTGAGCGAACGAGCGGGCGCGGTCGGCGTTGCCCTCCGCGATCGCGACACGCGGGCTGAGGCACCCCCGCTGATCGAAAGGCAGGACATCGGCGGCGAGCAGCTCGGCTGTGGCCGCCAGATCGGCCGCCTCGGTGACGATGGCGACTCCCATCCCGGCGCCGTGCCCGCGCACGAGCACGCCGGGTCGGGCGCGGACACGCACGTCGGCGATGGTTTCGTCGCGCCCGTAGACGTGGATTTCGCCCGAGGCGACGGGGAAGTCGCGCTCCGCAACAATCGCGATCGCTTCGTCGCGGGCCGCCTCGACGAGTGCCCGCGCGAGAACCGGGTCGCGCATCGACGGACGGAGGGTGACCCGGCTGGAGGCTGCGCGCGCCAGGGCGAGTGCCCGGAGAGGCGCGACGAAGACATTTGCGCTCAGGATCACGTGCACGTGATCGGTCTCCCCGGCGCCCGCGATCAATCGTCGGAGGTCGTCCTCGGTGGCGTCGACTTCGAGCGACGCAAACCCGAGCTCCACCCCTTCCGGCGTCAGTCCCGTAGTGCGCGCGAGAAGCGGAGCGATGCGCAAACGATCTTCGTAGACCGCACGCGCGGCGTCGAGAAGACGTCTGACGGCGTCCATCCGATCTGCGAAGGCCCGTTTCACCAATTCCCTCGGCCCGCCGCCAGCATCTCTTCGATGGCGATCGAGCATCCTCGGGGCAGCGCACCCGGCACGCGTCCTAGAAGCTCGAACCCTCCCGCGCGGCGCCGAACTCGATCCTGCGTGACGACCGCGAACGCACTGTCCACGTTGGCCAGGTCCTCGATCCGCGCGATGCCAGCATCCCCGTCGGCTACTGGCGCGAGCGTGTTCGCGTCCACAGGAACGACCCGTGCCCACGGCGGCTCGACGTACACGCGCACCTCGCCGCTCGCGGGCATTTCCCAGAACTGGCTCGAAAGCTCCGTCATCCCGTACTCGCAAAAGATGGCGCTGCGTTCCAACGCGAACGCGCGCGCCACGGCGCGTTCCAGCTCGCCTCGGTCGAGTTCACGCGACTTGCCTTTGAAGCCACCCGTTTGCATCACGCGGCTGCCCGGTGGGAGCGCGAGGACATCGCCGGCCAAAGCGTCGATGAGGTGGACGAGCGCAAAGCTCGTCGCGAGCACGATTGCCGGCATTGAAGAGGGAAGGCCTGCGATTCGCGCGCGAAGGGCCTGCGCGTCGAGCAGCCCATCGCGAACGAAGTACGTCTGCCGAGGAAGCTCCGGTACTCCGAGGACCCCCGCGAAGAGGGCGCACATGTGAGTCAGGGACGAATCCGGTGCCTCCTCGGGGGAAGGTCCGACGATCAGCACCGGCAGCGGTGTCGCCAGGCCATAGAAGAGCGTGGCGCGCCCGAAGGAAAGCGCGGCGGCGTCGTACGTGCTCAGGTTGCGCAGGCGGTGAACCCCCCGGGTGCCGAGCGTCGTACCGCTCGTCCGGAACGTGGCTGCGGCGACGGCCGCGTCGAACGCGAAGACATCGGTCACTCGGAACGCGTCGGTCGGAACCGCCGGCGCCTGCCGAGCGAACTCGATGGTCGCAGGGTCCACGCCGTGCGCCGCGCAGAGCCGAGCGTACCCAGGGATGGTCGCAGCCTGAAATCGAACGAGATCGGCAGCGATGGCGTCGAACGGCTCAAGAGGTGCGCGCCGGCCGCCGAACGCTCCGATCAGCGCGCGAACACGCGCGTGGAGCGCGTCGCTCTCGGCAAAACGATTCACGACGCCCGTGGCGATGAGCGGAGCGTGTCGGCGAGCGCACCGGCAAAGGCCGAAAGGAGACGCTCGTCGATATCCAGCGGGGGCGTGAGGGTGAGCACATCTCCCTGGGCCCCGCCGGTCACCACGATCCACCCTCGTTCGAGCAGCCCTCTCGTCACGGCCAGCGCCCGACTGGCACCGCCTTCGAGCGCGACGCCCACCATCAGACCGCGCCCGCGGACATCGACAACGCCGAGACCGGCCGTGGCGTCCTGCAGGGTTCCCATCCACCGCGCGCCAACCGCGTGGGCTCGCTCGGGGAGCCGCGCTTCTTCGAGGGCGCCCAGCGCGGCGACGGCCGCGGCGCAAACGAGCGGCGCGCCGAAGTGGGTCGCCGTGTGAATGGCCCCTCCGCCATGGGCTTCCCATGCCCGCATGGCGCGGTCGCTTCCGATGCACGCGCTTATGGGCAGGCCCGCCCCGAGCCCTTTGCCCAGGCAAATGACGTCCGGCACGACCCCGGCCTCGACGCTCGCAAGCCACGCTCCGCTCCGTCCGAGGCCCGTCCAAACTTCGTCGCACACGAGGAGTGCGCCGATTTCATCGCACGCCTTGCGGAGCGACGGCAGCAGGGCCGGCGGCGGCACGACGCAACCCCCGCGACCCAGGATCGGCTCGACCAGAACCGCGCCCACGTCTCCGCGACCGAGGGCGTGCGTGACGACGGCCATCGCCTCGTCGAGCTTCGATTCGCGATCGGGGAACGGAGCAAACGTCACGTCTCCATTGAGCTGACGCGCGAAGGGGTCGCGGAAGCTGGCGCGCAACCCGCACGCTGCGAGCGGCGCGTAAGAAAGCCCGTGATACGCGCCGTGAAAGGCGACGACACCCGACCGCCCCGTCGCCAGCACGGCGGTCTTCATCGCGGCCGTCAGGGCGTCCGCGCCGCTCGAGCCGAGAAGGACGCGCGCTCCGTTGCCCGGGTACAGCTTCGCGAGAAGCTCGCAAAGAACCACCTTCGCGTCGGACGGGTACAAATCACCCAGGGCGAGCCATAGCCGCTCGAGTTGCTCGTCGACTGCGCCGGCGACGCGGGGTGGCGAATGGCCGAGGAGCAGGGCACCGAATCCGGCGGCCAGGTCGACATATCGGTTCCCGTCCGCGTCGACGACGTTCGCCCCCTCGGCTCGGGCGTAGACGATGGGCGTCTGCTCGCTCTCGCTCTCTCGAGCGCGCGCGTCCCGACGGGCAGCTACGGCGGGGGACTCGACCGCGGAAAGCCTCGCAGAGAGTGCGCGCGAATGCGGGCCCGGCGGACGCACCCTTATGTCCGGAAGGTTTTGCCCCGGCCCGCCGCTCATGGCCCGGCCCGCCCGCCTCTGTTTCCGTCAACCACCGGTGCAGCCTTTGGCGAGCGGCATTAGTCGACGACCCGGTTCCGCCCGGCACGTTTCGCCTGGTAAAGCTTCTCGTCGGCCCGCTTGATGAGGTCGAGGCTCGTCCGATCGTTGTCGAGGAGCATCGCTACGCCGATGGAGATGGTCACGCGAATCACTTCGTTCTGAAAGATGAAACGGCTCTCTTCGATTTTCTCGCGCAACCCCTCTGCGAGCTTCTTGCCCCCGTCGCCGGTGGTCTCTGGCAGGATAATGGCGAATTCTTCCCCGCCATAGCGAGCGAGCACTTCGTCGCGCCGGATCCGCTGCTGAATGAGCCGCGCAACCTCCTTCAAGACATAGTCGCCCGCCAAGTGGCCGTGACGGTCGTTGATGTTCTTGAAGTGGTCGATGTCGAGCATCAGGAAGCTCAAATCGCGGACGTGCCGTCTTGCGCGCATGAGCTCTTTGTCGAGCGACTCGAGGAGATACCGCTTCACGTGCACTTGGGTCAGACCATCGATGATGGTCATCCGATAGATTTCTTCGTGGTACTGGGCCTCGACGTCCTGTCCGCTCAAGAACTTGAAGATGGTGGGTCCGATCTTGATGCGATCGCCGTTGCTCATCCGCGCTTCGCGCATGATCTGCTCGTCGTTGACGTACGATCCGTTCGTCGACCCGTCGTCCACACACCACCAGGCACCGCTCCGCTGCTCGAAGTGCGCGTGCCGCCTCGAAACGCTGTCGCCCTCCAGAACGACGTGGTTCTCGACGCCGCGCCCAATGCGGACCGGGCTCGCGTCGAGCACGAAGCGGCGCCCGAGCAGGGTCGGTTCCTTCGTGTAGATGACGACCAAACAGTCGTTTCCCTTGGGCGCCCCGTCGGGCCCGCTCAAGGGTTTCTCCACGACAGCTGTGACTCGAGTTTTCTCCTCGGACTCGCTCACGCGCCTGGCCTCATCATCGACCGGCGGCACCTCGAAGGGTGCGAGGCCGACAGTCGCTTTTTCCGAATGATACTTCGAGGTTATTGCCCGCGACATCGCGGGTCAAGGCGCGGCGAGAGACCCCAAGCGCCCGACGAGTGCCGGCGACAGCCGGAGCGAGTAGTCGATGGCCCCAATTGGCGCATGAAGGTTCTTGCCCACACCGGCCCTCGGGAGGCCGAAGTGCACGAAACACTTCTGCGTCGCGAGCCAGAGGTCGATCCGGAGCCCGCCACGGGCCGTGCCGGCGGAACGCCGGAAGACGCTGGCAGGTACGGGACCATGGTCGCGGGCGCGCACGACAGCCCGCAATAAGATGCCCCGTTCGTGCAAGAAGTGGATCACGCGCTCGGGACGCGCGATTGCGCAAAGGAGACCCAGCCGCAGTCCGGCGAGGTCGCCCCACGTTCGAAGGGTTCCTCCGACCCAAGCGCCGCGCGAAGTTGCGCGACCCCGCCACGAGCCGAACATCCCTTCGGAATCCTCCGCAATGTCGGCTCCGGTGTCGGAGCTGTCGGCGATGGTGACCAATCCGTCGCAAGCTCGCAGGAGCACCGCTTTCGGGGCGCGCAAGTCTCCCCGCGGAGCGACCGCGCCGCCTCGTCCCCACGGTTCCCGTGCGTCGACCGCGAGAAGCGCGAGCGCGGCGCGCACGGGTGAAGTTTGCGCGACCCCGTCGAGCACGAGAACGTCGGCCACCCGGGCAGCAAGTGCCACTGCATCCGCGCGCCGCGGCGCTACGATCACGCGGATCCCGGCCGGCCCGAGCGCGCGAGCAGCCAAGAGCGCTTCGTCGCCGACCTCGTGTAGCGGGTCGTCGGGCGCGACGATTCGCGCCGCTCCGGGATTCGCTCGATAAGCGTGACCGACGAGCGCCACGCGCGCCCCGCGCGCCGCGAGCTCCGCGGCGCATGCCATGGCGAGGGGAGTCTTTCCCGAGCCGCCCAGAGTCGCACCGCCGATCGTGATCACACGCGCTCGAGGGGGGAGATCGATGCGCCGGACGACCATGCGCCGGGCGACGAGCGCCCACGCAGCGGCGCAGCCCAGTGCTAGCGGGCCGCGGAAACGGGCTTGCTCGAGGGCGGTCTGAAAGAGCAGCAAGAGCCACGCTCGCGTAACTGGGGAAGACGGCTCACCGCCCGATTCCGAACATGAACGGAAAGGTGGCCTGGGTCACCCCGTCACTGACCGGGAAACGCCAGGTTCGCACCTGCCGGAGCACGCACCCCTCCACGCGAGCGTTGTGGAGCGTCGAGCCCGCGAGGGTTGCGCTGGTGACGGTGCCGCTCGGGTCGACGGTCCATGCCGCCGTTACGCCCCCTCGCAGCGTCGGGTCCTTCTGGGCTTCGATCTCGTGACAAGCCCGGAGCGCTCCCTGGTGCGCCATGACGACCCGACGGATCTGCTCCGGACTGAGCCCCCCGTGCGCGGCGCCGCCTCCGGCGAAGGCCTGAATCCCGTGCTCTCCTGGGCCGTTGCCGATTCCCGTTCCCGCCCCTCCGCCGAAGCCGCCGCCGCGCCCCGCACCGGCGCCCGAGCCCGCTCCGAACCCGCCTCCCGTGCCAGGACCCCACCCCGTGTTCATCGCGCCGGATCCGAACATCACGCCGGCGCCCACTCCGCCGCCGCCCGAACCCGCACCTCGAAGGCCGGTTCCAGGACCGCTCCCGAGAACCACGTTGTTCGAGTTGAGGCCGCCCAGCGCGTCGGCGACCGTGCGAATCTCGCTGAGTGTCTTTCGAATCTCCGTTCCGGTGTCAGCCAGGGCTTCGCTCAGGCCTCCGTAGGTCGCCGTCGGTTTGAGCTGGCCCGGGATCTCGGTGTGGCCCTCTTTTCCGTTGAGTCCCGCTTTGCCCTCCGTCCCGGCGATTTTCTGCCCACCGCCGGGTTTCTTCGCATCGCGCGCGCCCAAGTCCTTTGCATCCTTGCCGCCACCTCTGTCTTCTTTGCCTGCGGAGGGCGCGGGTTGCCACTCGGCAAGGGCGCGACTCAAATGAAACTGGCTGGCAAAGTCGGGAATGAGCTCGGGCGGCAGGTGATATTCGGGCGGCGTCCAGTTGATGACGAGGAGACCGATGATGCCGAAGTGAAAGACGACGCTCGAAAATAGAGCGAGAATGCCTAGAGCGTCGAGAGGGAACCGCCCTCGCATTGGCTCGGCAGCGGTCGTGTACTGAAAGAAGATCGAAAAGAGCCCGTACTGAATCAGCCCGTGGTCGCCCGGCACGACAGGAATCGGGGCACCGGCGTGCGCGAGCCCCTGGACGTTCTCTTCGCGTCCGCGCAAGAGGAGCTTGCCGCTGATGGCGCCGCGCGCATCGAGCTGCCAACCTCCGGCGACCGCTCGAAGAGGCGTGCCCGAAGCGGCGAGCCCGTCGGGCATCGGTGCGAGCGCGTCCGCCCCTTCGCCCAGAACGCAATCGATGCCCGGAACGAGCAACCGAACGCCGATGATCGTCGTTCCCCACGCGGCCGCGACCCGCAGCACGGGTGCATCCGGAGCAGCGATCGCGGTCATCAGAAGGTTGGCTCCTTTCTCGTCTCGGACATCTCGCGAAGAAAACTCCGGTGTCCGAGGTCGCCCGCGGCAAACTCCGCGCGCACTCGGCGCAAGAAGTATACGAGCTGCGGACTCTTCAGGCGTCCTTCGATCTCGAGCTCGCTGAACTTGAAAACGCGGGTGCCCCCATCGAGCGTCTTCGCCTCGACCAACCCTGCGTCGTTTGCGACGCCCATGCCTCCCGTCGAGACGGCGGCGCCTGCGGACGGCGGCTGCGCCTCTACGGCCGGCGCCGGCTCCTTGGGTAGGCCGTGAGCCGGCGCGTGCGATCGCGCCGGGCCGGGTCCAGCAGGTCGTAGACTCTGCGCGCGCGCGCCCGGGCCCACGGCTACGAGCATGAAGCCGACGGCCACGCCTGCACTCCGTACCCTCGAACGATACCCCGCCATCGAGCCACTCTACTCCTATCTGCGTCACGCACGAGGCCAAAGGAAAGCCCCGAACTCGACTTGACCCCGGCAGACGGACCACAGGGGGGGACACGGCCGCGAAGCGCCGTCCATCGCCGCGTGTCCGCGCGCGCCCCACACCCCCACGCACGCTCGCGACTCGCACGGCCGGCGCCCGCTGCCTCTTTGCTGTTTACTGCGCCTGCCCTCGGTCGGCGCGCCGCGGGCGACTACGGCTCTCCGCCAGCGCCTTTCTGGCGAGGTAGAGGACGATCAGCAAGTTTAGAACGAGAAGGACGGCGCGCACGGCGTTGGGATGCCGGGCGAGGGCCAGTACCTCGAGAGGGAGCAGCGATCCGGTCCCGACGACGACGACCCATGGGCCCCACCAGTGGCCATGGAGCAAGGCCCACCCCTCGACCAAGCTGAACGATCCATCGGCGACGAGCGCGACTGTGATCGTCCAAAGCCCGCGCCGGCTGGCCGCGCGAACGATGAGGCGCGCGAGCTCCAAACTCCACGCTCGCGAGTGATGCCGAAGCTCCGCGGCAAACCCGACGAGCCGATCTTCGAGTCCAAACTGAATCGCGAGCATGATCCCTACGGCGAAGACGAGCCCCAACACTCCCTTGCCGAGCTTGTAAACGATGATCAGCCACAGCAGCTTCTCGCGTCGCACGCCGGTGATTCTAGTGCAGGTTTGGCTAAGTACAGGGCCCCGCAAATGAGTGTCTAGCCGGTGGTGAGGCGCCCCGCCGGCAAGGCGCGAGGAGGGCGCATAGCGAACCTATGTAACCGACGAGCAACGAAGCCGCCGGGGACGGATCGCCAGCGGATGGGCACTTATTTACGGGGACCTGTACTAAGGCGAAGGGTGTGCCAAGAGATAACTCTGGACGATCGAGCCCCACGACGAGGCCGACAGGCCCGTGGCGCTCGAGGTCACGTTGAGAAGGTCGGGCGAGCAATCGCTGTAAGGATCGAAGTCCCAGGCGAGATTCGAAATCTGCTTGGCCTCGAGGTCCGCATAAAATGTAGCCGACGTGCCACTCGTCAGACTCCCGTACTCGCCGATGATCACGGGGATGTTGGAGTACGTATACGCGCTCGCCGGAGGCGGATAGCCGTGAATTTCGTAGACGACATTGTCATAAGGGATTGGCGACGCAGCATAAAAGCTGATGTCGCTCGTCCACCCGTTTCCCTGAACGGACACGATGTGATGGGGAACCCCCAAGCGATTCTCCTCGGCCCGAATGACTCCGACCGCATGGCTCATCGCCGCGGCGATAGTTGCGTTGGACAGCTTGTTGCCGCCCGGCTCGTTGGCGATTCCGAACATCACGAAACTCGAGTTGGCGAACGTGTCCACCAGAGCGGCGTACGTCGCGTCGGTGCCGCTCGGATAGGTAGCAGCGTTCGGCGTCGAGGCCGCGTCTGAAGGAAGCCCGGTCGCCTCGGGGTCGCCGTCGGCCATGTCCTGACCAATCATGGACCCGTCGCTCCGAAGCGTCACCAAGACATGCACTTTGGGGTCGTTGCCGAGCGCGTTGATCACGTTCGTCATGGGCGTTTTGTACTGAGCGGCATTGCTGAGCCAACTCGTGACCGTGGGATAACTGTCCATAGCGAGCGAAATGCGGACGAAGTTGGGCTTCCAACTGCTGATTAGGCCGGACACGATCGTCGTGAGCGATTGATCGGGCGACGTCATCCAAAGCGTGCCGTCGTAGCCACAGAAAAAAATGTCATCGACGTTCACCCCCCGCCCCATCCAGGGCGTGCCTGAAGAGCCTCCGTTGGAGAGGTATATCTTGTTCCCGCTCGTGTAGAGCCAACCCGTCGGATACCCGCCGTCCGAGTACACGTTTTCCGCAGCACCCGAGTCGATGACCGGGACGCGGGCCCCGCCGTCCGCTCCACGCTTGCCCGGGCCGCCGCCTCGACCGCTCGCGTCGGCGCCGCTCGTGCCGGCCGAGCTTGCGTCGAGGGCGTTGGATGCGCTCGCGACGGGAACGGGAGTCGGATTGGAAGAGTTCGAGTCGCCCTGTGTAGCGGAACCCGGACCGCCGTCGGATGTTGCGCCGGAGGGGAGGTCCGACGCCGCGGAGCAAGCAAATCCAACCACGCCCGTCCACGCCGCGAGCGCAACCGTTGGGACGATTCGACGACACACGAGTGAGGGACCCTGAACGAGGAGTCTTTGCAACAGTCGCCTCCGAATTCTGAGGTTTCGATGGGGCCGTTCGGGGCGCCGTTCAAGCCGCTTGGTCCCTGAGGACGATTGACTGCGGCGAGGAAGGCGGCGACTACGCCGACAAGGACAATACGGCCATCGAAAACGTACACTTCATGGCCGCGATCGGCAAAGCGCGCACGAACGGCTGTGCCGAAACGTGGGGAGAAGCAACGGGGCTCGAGCCCGCCGAGCCGTGATCAGAACGCCCAGCCGACGCTGCCGTCGAGGACGATCTGGGCACCGGCCGGAAGCGAACGAGCGAGCACGCCAGTCTGCCCCGTCAGAAAATACAGGGCGCCGCCCCCTACACGCAGCGACAAGCCGTAGTCCCATGTCCATTGCCAGCCGGCGGTAGCGCCGAGCCCGACGACGTCCGCGCTCCAGTCGAGGTTGGCCAGGCCCAGCGGGCGCGCCCACGCGACGCGCGGTTCGAAGTAGAGTTGATGGAGCGCGCCGCCCAGAGGGTAAACGAGGAGCCCAACGCCAAGGGTCTGCCCAAGGTCGTTGCCACGCCGGTAGATGGCCCCCTCGAGAGCCACCGCGGCGAATCTCCCGAGGACGAAGTCAACCTCCCCGCCGTACAAACCGACGCTCATCGCAAGGGGGTTGAGGAGAACGCTCAAGCGCCTCTCGACGTCGAGCACCGCCTCGTCCGGACGATCCGCGAACGTGGGTTGGTCGTCGGCGCGCGCCCCGTGTTGAACGCCAAGGACCGTCATGACGAGCGCGCAAAATGGGAATCGCGTGGCAGCGGCCATAGGTGGCTCCTCAACGGTTGCCAACCCATCGGCCCTCCTCCGGGTTCGGTTGCGTGAAGTCGTGGCCGAGCCGTTCAAGCCCCATCTGCAAGCTCGCGCAAAACCGCCGCGACGGCTTCGAAGAGCGCCTCCGGGATCGGCTCTCCCGTTCGCAGTTCCCCGAGCGCGTCCGCGAGAGGTACGTCCAGAACGACCGGCACCCCGTAGTCGCGCGCCGAGCGCTCGATGCGCAGCGCGAGATCGCCTTCGCCAGACGAGACGACGACGGGAGCCTCGTCCGCATCGCCATAGCGCAGCGCGACGGCTCGTTTCACGTGACCTCCACCGAGTCGGTGATGAGCCCCCGGGTTGCGAGGCGCTCGGTTATGCGCTCTTGCCAACGGCGCGGGTCGGCGCCCGGCGGGGCGTCGAGATGCACACGTACCCGGCCATCGTCCGCTTGAACGAGGAGCGTTCCGCCGGCAAGCTCACCGGCACCGAGCTCGATTCGCACCGCACCGCGGTGGCGATCGCCCGACCACGCGATTCGGCGCACGAGGGCTGGAACCAGATCCTCGAGCGAAGCTCCCATCCGCGCACTCGTCGTCGCGGCGTTCGACGTGCCCATTGCGACGGAACCGGCTGGCTCGAGAGCGGCTGGGCAGACGAGCAATCCCTGCGGGAGGTCGGCGGCGCGATGGCGCCGCATCGGGTCGAGCGGGTCGTCTTCATCTGGATGCGCACGGCGCTCGCGCGGCATCCCGGATGCGCCTTCCGCTCCTTGCGGGCGTCCGACGTGAGCTGCGAGCGTGCCTACCGGATGAGACGCAACGAGCGGGAAAGGCAAGGACGGGCTCCGCGGCCCGGGCTGCTGCGGCGCAGAAACGTCTTCTCCGAGCAAGACGGAGCGAAAGGCGATTCGCGGCGGCGACGAAGGAGAGGGGAGCGGCGCACCCGAGGGCGCCCCCGTCGTCGGCACATACACAGCCGCCGCCGTGATCGCGGCGGTCACGGACCACCGCCCTGCACGACGGTCTTGACGGCGCTGGTCACACGGTCGACGAGCCGTGATGCCAAATCGATGGCTTCGCTGTAGCGGTACACGCCCACTTGAAGTGCGATGAGCTGGGCGGGGCCGAGATCCGCACGGCCATGCATCGACGCGAGGCCCGACCGCAGGGCCGTCTCGCCCCGGCCAATCTCGCTACCGAGGCCACGCAGAACCTGAGCAAAGGATGCAGACCCTCCCTCGCCCGAAGGCGATTGCGGCGTCTCCTCGGACTCGCGTGCCAAAGGTGCGACCAGGGTCGACTCGCTTGCAGAAACTCGCATGGGAATCCTGCCATCACGAGTGGATGTTGCCGATCGCGCTCTTCGCGCTGTCGTGCTCGGTCTTGAGCACGTTCGATAGCGTCGTGAACGAGCGGTTCTGCGAGTCGACCTCTTGTTGGATCTGCAGATAGTAAAGGTTCATCTGCGCCGATTGCTGCAGAGACGCGTCGATCGAGCCCGATGGGTCCGTACTGGTGCCGGCAGCCCCAACGCCGGCGCCGACGCCCGTGGCTGCACCGACGACGCCGCCTGGACCCTCGGGCGTGGTGTTCAGCGTCACGCCCGCCGAGGCGACGGGCGCCGACATCGCCGTCAATCCGCCGCGAATCGCTGCCGCGGCGATCGGCGCTCCCGGCAGCCTGCTTGCCGCGAGCTCCGCGCCCTGGACGATTCCGCCGGCACCCGCGGCCAGGACCTGGCTGAAGCTCACACGGGTGGGGGTAGGCGTCGGCCGGGCGGTGCTCTCAATCATCACGATGTCCGGGTGCGCCGAATTGGCAATTCTGGTATCCATGGTCATTCCTCTCTTCGCGTAGGTTTTAGCGAGTACTGCCAGCGGTCCTGAGCGCGTAGCGGGCGACGCTGTCGTCGGGGTCGAGTGAGACCGCACGCCGCGCCGACTCGATCGCCCCGGCGAGGTCCCCTTCCCCGATGCGCGCGACGGCGAGCCACGCGAGCGCGGCAGAAACCCTCTGGGGATCGATCGAGCGCACCAGCGCCACCAGGCGCTCCTCGGCCTCCACGAACGCGCCCCTGCGAAGGAGCATCCGCGCTTCGAGGAGCGCGACGCTCGCGTTCGCGCCGAAGCGCGCACGCGCTTGGCCGAGGACGTCCTCGGCTTCGTCGATGCGCTGAAGTCTGAGCAAGGTCTCGCACAGCCCTGTCCATGCCTC
Source organism: uncultured Polyangiaceae bacterium (assembly GCA_964628155.1). Lineage (GTDB taxonomy): Bacteria > Myxococcota_A > Polyangia > Polyangiales > Polyangiaceae > Palsa-1150. The sequence goes on from CAZVPE010000012.1 coordinate 34,552, forward strand.
GACGACTTCGGGAGCGATTTGCGTTGCGCGCAAGAACTGTTCGCGCGCCTCTTCGAGGGCGCTTTCCTCGAAAAGCCGTCTGGCGAGGTTGATGCGCGCGGGTGCGAAACCGGGGTCGACCTTGAGCGCCGCGCGATAGAAGCGTTCGGCGGCGGCGATCTGGCCCTGATGATCCGCCAGCAAGCCCAGGGCTTGATGGGGAGCGGGCAAGTCGGGATTGAGGTCCCGCGCCTTCACGAAATCGCGGCGCGCTCGCTCGAAATTGCCGCGGTTCATCTCGATGAGGCCGAGATTGACCCACGCTTCGGTGAATCGCGGGCTGTATTCCAGCGCGAGAGCGATGCGCGCCTCGGCCTTTTCTAGATCACCGTCGGCCATGGCCGCCGCACCTGAGCGATTGAGCTCGATCGCCTTGGCAGGAAGGCGGGCTGAGTTCGCGCACGAGGCACTCACCGAGAGAAACGCGAGGAGGAGGGCGGCTACTGCGGGTCGCATGTTCGTCGCCGCTCATCCGCGGAAGGTGGCCGCCGAAAGGCGCGTGGCGTTCTCAGTCTGCTGGACTTGATCGAGGAACTGTTCGACCTTCTCCATCGACTGGTTCGAGGCTTGGACGTCTTCGTGCGCCTCGTTGTACCGGCGCAGGTCCGACTGGGCTTGCGCGTCGTAACGTGCGGCGGAGGCGTCGTCCTTGTCGGAGCTGTTCTTCGCCAGTCCGGCCACCAGATCGCCCCCCTTTGCGGCGATGGCGCCGATTCCCGTCCAGATGGCGCGCGGGTCGGTCGATTGCGCCGCACCCGTAGCGCCGGTCGCAGGCGCCGCGGCCGGTGCGACGGCGAAGCCCGCCGCGATCGTGCAGACGCCCCCGGCGATACCTCCGATTCCGCTGGCGAAAGCCTGATTCATGTCGTCTTGGGCCTTCGCCTGCATCTGCGCGACCCGTTCGTTTTCCTCCTGGGTCGCCGCCTGATCGGCGGTAGTCTCGAGCTTGCGGGATGCCGCTCGGTCTTGCTCGTCGGCCTGCGTGAGCAGGATCGAGAGCTCGGCCATGGACCCGTCGGAGAATCCGCAAGCGGCGGGTTCGGGCAAGAGGGCGGTCGCGTCTCCGTCCGTCGCGGGGCCGTCGTCCGCGGAGGGGCCCAACGCGCCGAGGTTGGCCGTTCTCTGAATCTCGTAGTTCGTATTCGCCGAAATGGACATGGCATTACCCTCGTACCGCCGCGGCGGTGCTCACCGCCGTTTGGTCCTGAATCGTCTTCGTGTTCGCAATCGTCCCCAGCATTCGCCGTGCTTGCTCGTCGGAGCTCTGGGTCTCGTCCACGACGAACTGCATGCGGCGCGCCGCTTGGTCGGACTGGGCCTGCGACGCAACCTGGTCCGCCGCGGCCTGATCCTCGCGCGCGACCGCCTCGCCTTTGCCGATGGTGGCGGCTGCCGAGCCGATCCCTCCCGCACCTGCTACGACGCTGGCCGCACGGCCGATCGCCGACGAGGCGGCCTGACCTCCACCGGCGAAGCCCGCGCCCATCGAGAGGAGACTTCCTCCGATGGCCATGCCCGTGTCGACCCAACCCGCCGTCGTGTCGTCGACGCCCAGCGAGCGAAGAACGTGGCACTCGCCATCGACGAAGCTCGCCGTCGACAGCACCGCTCCCGCGATCGCGAGCGCAGCCACGGGTGTCGCTGCGCCGAGCGTCCCGACGGCGACGGCCACGGATGCGACGACCACGGCGACCTTCGCCACCTCGGAGCAAACACTCCCGAGGTCGTCCCAGAAGGAATGATCGTGCTCGGCCTGCATGGCCTTCTGAATCGCCTGCTGCTCCTTCTGGAGTGCTTGGTGCCGCTCGGTTTGCAACGCGGTGATTTGGCTGGTCCCCTCCGTCACCCCGAGCTGCTGGTCTTTGGACTCGAACAGATAGAGCATCGAGAGCGGGTCGGCGCCCACGAGCGCCCCGGCCGCGGGGTCGGGAAGGAGCGACGTTCCCCCCCCGCTCGTCGGCGGGTCGGCCGGTCCGGCCGGTGCGAGCGCCGCCCCGGCAGCGGGCAAGATGGTCGCCGGCGCGGTCACAAGAGCCTCCTGCGTTCGTCCACGACGAGAGCCAAAAGGTCTTCATCGTCTTGAGCCGCGGCAGCGCTCTCCGCGGCGTCCAAGATCCCCTCGATCTCGGCGCCGGGGACGACCTTGGCAAGCGCGCGAGCCCGCGCGACCAGACACCGGACGGACAGAGGACGCGAACCACCGGCGATGACACTCCCCGCTCCGTAGAGCTCTGCGGCGATGCGCGGCTGGTCGATGCGCTCGTGACATTCGCCGAGGCCCAGCCACCCTCGCTCGTCGTGAGGGGCCACGCGAAGCATTACCCGAAATACCTTCGCGGCATCCTCCGTTCGCTCGCGAGAGAGGAGCCAATGAGCCGTGGCGTAGATGGCTTCGATGGCCGACGGACGGGACGGTGTTCGGTGCGCATGCACCAAAGCGCTGGCCTGGGCGAGATCCACGGCGCGCCCTCAACCCTGACCGATCGCTTTGGCCTGATCCTCGAGCGTCTGGTCGGTTTTCGACATGATGCCCGAGCTGAGCTGAACGGCCTGCTGTCGCTGCGAAACCAGGTCTTGCAGTTGCAGCATCTGGATCTCCGCGCTGCTCTTGACGTCGTCGGCGATGGTGGCGAGTGCGTCGGTCGTTCCCTTCCATTGGCTGTGGTCGGGGTCAGGCTTTGTGAAGGTCGGATTTTGGATTTGCTCGAGGCTCGCCACGGTCGGCGCCGCCTGGCTCGGCGCGTCCACCACGGCACCGCCGAGCGGGGCCGCGCCCGGCGATACGTAGCCGTACGGAGTCGTTTGATCTTCTTTGTAATTGTACGTATTGCACATGTTGATCATGAAGGTGCCGAGTTGCTGGGCGACCGGGTCGTCCGCCGGAAGCCGGTCGATCGCATTGCCGACCGCGGTCACGCACTTCTGCATGTCGGCTGCCGTCGTAGGTCCCGCAGTGCCGTATTGCCCGAGCACGTTCTGCGCGCTCTCGACCGCCTCGCGCTCGCGAAGTGCGGTCTGCTGCGCGGTCATCTGGTCGTTGATCTGCCCGTCCAAGTCGCCGAGCTGCATCTGGCAGTACTCGAGCAGCGAGTCGGGCGACACGGTCGAGACGCCCGCGTCGAAGGCGCCTGTGTAGCTGACAGGGGTGGTGCCGTTGACTCCGTACGTGTTGCTCATGATGGTCTCCTTTCTAAGCGGTTGGTTCTGCTAGCAGCGGATACCGGTCGACGCGTTCTTCGTCGCGGCCGCCAGAGGGCGGACCGCGCAGACCTCCCGGAGGCGTTTGAGCGCCTCTGCGGAGGGCATGACCGTCAGGTCGGCTGTTTCTTTCAAGGCGCGATAGGCGGTCTGCAGATCGCGGTCCTGGTCGGCGAGAATGCGCTGAACGTCGTGAAGGCTCATCGTCGGCTTTCTCATGGGTTTCGCCTCGTTCTGACCCCCATTCGGCGCCCCCGCGGAGAAGGTTGCTGAAAAAAGACCGCAGCACCTGGAAACGTCCGCGACCCCGAAGCGAGCGCCCTCGAAAGCGTCGCGAACGATTGCCGCAACGAATTCCCGCCTTCTCGGGGCCCCGCTTGCAATCGACTGAAATGTCTTTCAAGCCAATCGTGGGGTAACGAAACGAATGCGGGAATCCGTCCCGCTGGGGGGTTGGTCCCGATACCGCTGAAACGGCAGCCCGTGACAGCAAATGCACGAGGACGTCATGAATCAAACATTCGCTACCCGGACGCAACGCACGTTTCTCGAGCGGAAGCCGAGCTCCCGCTGCGACCAACCGATCGCAGCCGCCGGAATCGAACAGGCATCTTTGCCGGCAGAGTCCAGTTTTCCTCTGTCCCTGTACTCGTATTCGTCCACCAACCTTGGCTTTTGGCCACGTTGCAGGGAGCTCTACCAGCTGGCCCGGGTTTCCATGCGGTCACAAGTCGATGGAGCCGCCGACACGGTTCGAATGGTGAGGAAGGTCGAGGCCCTCGTCTTCGAGCGAACGGGCGTTCGTGTCGAAGACCTGAAAGTTCTGGAGATAGGCCCCGGCCAGCAACTTCGACACATGCGATGCTTTGCCTTGAAAAATGACGTCATCGGGATCGACACCGACGTAATTCCTCAAAGGCTCGGACTCGCCGGCCTCGTCCGGAGTGCGCGGCGCAATCCCTGGATGCGTACGGTCAAGACGTTGGCGCGGATTGCACTCGGCAAGGATGCGCGGTTCCGCGCGGCTTTGGCGAGGGAGCTGGGAGTCGAGAAGTTCGAGCCTCTTCCCGTGCTTCAAATGGACGCAACGAGGATGCGGTTTGCCGACGCGTCGTTCGGCTTCGTATTCTCGTGTTCGGTTTTCGAGCACATCGATGAGCCGCGAGCCGCAGTCGAAGAGGTCGCCCGCGTTCTTCGCAAGGGCGGGGTCGCGTGCATCAGCGTACACATTTATACGAGCCACTCCGGGCAGCACGATCCGACGATTTTCGCGGCGGGCCGACCCGTGCCTCCTCTGTGGCCTCACCTCCGCCCGGCGCTGGCCCACACGGTTCGACCGAGCGCCCATCTCAATCGTCTTTCCCTGACGCAGTGGCGACGGCTCTTCGAAGGCGTGATGCCCGGCGTCCAATTCGCCTACGGGCGTGACGACGAAGACTTGACGGTCCCGCTCCGTGAGCTTCGCGCCGCCAAGGAGCTCTCGGAGTACTCCGACGAGGAGCTCCTGACCGTCAACCTCGTCGCGGTATGGAAGAAGCCCGACGGACGGGCTGTCGCCTGAACTGCTGCACGTTGCGCGGCAGAACGGGCGCGACTATTCCGCGCCTATGAAGCTTTATACGAAGACAGGGGACGACGGCACGACTGGTCTCTTCGGCGGTGGCCGCGTTTCCAAAGCGAGCACGCGCGTCGCCGCGTATGGAACCGTCGACGAGACGAACGCGGCCATTGGTGTTGCCCGCGCAACGCCACTCGACGCACAGATGGACCAGGTGTTGTCGCGCGTTCAACACGATCTCTTCACGATGGGGGCCGAGCTGGCTTGCGTGCCGGGGCGCGAGAACAAACTCGCCATGACGCTGCTCGGCGCGCCGGACATCGAGCGACTGGAGCGCGCCATCGACAGCGCTGACGGGACGTGCCCGCCCCTAAAGGCCTTCGTGTTGCCGGGCGGCTCGCTTCAGGCGGCATCGCTCCATGTCGCGCGCACCGTCTGTCGTCGGGCCGAGCGGGCGGTGATCGCCATCGACGACGCGCCGGCGCGGCGCGAGGTGCTCGTTTACCTCAACCGGCTGAGCGATTTGCTGTTTGCATTGGCACGCCAGGCAAACGTAATCGCCGGGGTGCCCGACGTTCCCTGGTCCGCGTAGCCGAAACGTCGCTCAGCCGCGAACCTCGGCAAGAACTCCGGCAAGCGCGTCGGCGATCTCGGATGCGAGCATTCCTCGGTCTGCTTGCCCGTGTGCGCGCGACCATGCCTGCCCGGCCATTCCATGTGCCATCACGCCAGCGCAGGCCGCCTCGAACGGGGGAAGCACGCATGCCATCGCAGAGATGACCCCCCCGAGTACGTCGCCGGAGCCCGCGGTCGCGAGCGCGGCGCAAGCGACGGGCGACACCGCGACTCGCAAATCGGGGGCGGCGATGATGGTATGAGCGCCCTTGAGCACGACGACCGCTTTGGTGACCGCGACCGCGTCGCGAACGGCCCCGAATCGGTCCGCCTCGATCTCCGCGGTCGTCTTGCCGAGGAGCCGCGCGAGCTCTCCCGGGTGCGGCGTGAGGATCGCGCTGTTCGCCGCCGCCAGCGCGTTCGCCCGCCCCGCAAACGCGGTAAGCGCGTCTGCGTCGACCACGATCGGTCCCTCGTACGAGGCGATCAAAAAATCCACGACGGCGCGCACGTCCTCGCCGAGACCGAGCCCCGGTCCGACGACGATCGCTTGCTTGCCTGCGATGATCGTGCCGAGACTGTCCGCGAGCCTGCCTGCGTCGAGTCGTGCAGTCATTGCTTCGAGCACGTGCGACTCGATCGCGCTCGCCGCGTCGGCCCAGGTGGCGATCGTCACGAGGCCCGCCCCGGCGCGCATGGCACCGCGTGCAACGAGCTGCGGGGCCCCGATTTTGCCTCGCGAACCGGCGACGACCGCGACGTGGCCCGCCGAATTCTTGTGAGCGCTCGGCGCTCGACGCGAAATCCAGCCCGCGAGATCGGCCCCTTCGAGAAGCCGCGCCGCTTGCCCTACGTGCGCGACCAGCGAAGCGGGAACGCCGATGTCCACCACGTGCACCCGTCCTGCGAGATTGGCCCCGCCGGGCGTGAGCAGTCCGAGCTTGTGGTGGGCGAATGTTGCGGTGACCTGCGCTTCGACGGCCACACCGTGGGCAATTCCGGTGTCGGCGTCGAGCCCCGACGGGATGTCCACTGCGAAGCGTGGGCTGGGCTGCGCGTTCATCGCGCGGATGACATCGGCGAGCCAGCCTTCGATCGCCCGGTCGAGTCCCGTCCCGAAGAGGGCGTCGACGACGACGGCAGCGCCGGTCATCGCGTGCGTCAGCGACGCAAGCGTCGCGCCCGGGCCGAGCGCGCGGACCGTCCCGCCGACACAGAGCCACGAGTCGAGATTGGCGCGGGCATCGGGAGAGATTCGTTTTTCATCGCCCGCAACGAGCACGACCGGCGTCGCACCGCGCACCGAGAGCTGTCGCGCGACGACTAGCCCGTCCCCGCCGTTGTTCCCGGTACCACAGACGACGACCACCCGAGCACCGGCCGCCCTGCCGCCCAGTAGCTCCCCCACCAGAACGTCGGTCGCGCCTCGGCCGGCATTTTCCATGAGTACGAGGCCCGAAACGCGGCATCGGTCGATCGCGTGCGCGTCGAACGTGCGCATTTGGGCGCGCGACAAAACGGACAGCATGCGCCGATGATAGTCTACCCGTGCGAAGAACGTTCCCGCGCCGAAATCCCCAGCTCGATCGCTTGGCGGTACGCCCGGACTGCCTCACGCATGCCCAGGAAAAGCGCATCCGCCACGAGCGCGTGGCCAATGTTGAGCTCAACGATCCACGGGATCGCGACGAGCGGCGGGACGTTCTCCCGAGTAAGCCCGTGCCCTGCAGCAACTTCGATTCCGAGCGCGTGCGCGCGGCGAGCCCCCTCGGCGAGTCTTGGGAGCTCACCGGCTTTGCCGTGCGCGTACTCCCCTGTATGCAGCTCGACCTGCGCGGCGCCCATGGCATGCGCCACATCGATCTGCTTGGCGTCGGCCGCCACGAAGAGGCTCACCTTGATCCCCGCGTCGACCAGCGCGCGTACACGCCGGGCGAGCGAATCTCCCCCCGCTGCCGCGTCGAGTCCTCCCTCGGTCGTGCGCTCCTCACGCCGCTCGGGAACGAGCGTGCACACCTCGGGTCGGCAGCGAAGCGCGATTCGAACCATTTCGTCCGTCGCCGCCATCTCCAGATTGAACGTCCGATTCGATCCGAGCAGCGTCGAACGGAGACGTTCGACATCCCGGTCGCCGATGTGTCGCCTGTCCTCTCGAAGGTGCGCCGTGATTCCGTCCGCGCCCGCCCCGAGGCACTCTTCGGCGGCTCGCACGGGATCTGGATATGGCGTTCCACGCGCGTTGCGCAACGTGGCGACGTGGTCGATGTTGACGTGCAGTCGCACCTGCGATTGTCGCATCGCTCGTTGGCCCTAGTCTTGGTCGCCTACCGTCTCGCTGAGCTCGTCGTCGGTCTTCGGCGTCGAGAGCAGTTCTCCGTTCGTTCCGTCGCGGCGCACCACGAACGTGCGGCGCGTCTGCGTGTCCGGATTCTCGCGCGCGACGACGGTCACCACGTTGACGCCGGCACGCAGGGGCAAGTCGGCGTCGAAAGTCATGTGCTTCGGATCGGGCCCGTTGCGGTTCGAGCGATAGAAGACCTTTCGGGAGCCGACGAAGATATACGTATCGAGCAAGCGCGCGCCGTCGCTCGCCGTTCCGTGAACCAGCGTGTGCGGGTCGCGCGTGGCGAGCTGAGGCTGTGGAATCTCGAGGGCCGGCGGGGCGTGCGACATCGCGTCCTCCAACGAAACGGGCGTCTGGGGCGCGCCGCCCTGTTCGAGGTCGGACGAGCGCGCAAACCCGAAGCGCCCGTCGCCGAGCGCCAACTTCACATACCCGTTCGCGGTCCCCGTCACCGCGGCCGCCGTACCTTGCGGTAGACGCGCGAAGACGCGGCCCGCGGCGTCGGGCTCACTGACCAGGTCGGCGCCCCCCGTCCTCGCGCGCTCCACGCCCGCCGCCGCCGCGACCACCACGGGGTCGACGATCGGGATACGCACCTTCTCGTCGACTCCCTCTCGCAGATCCTCATCGCGAATCGAGAGCTCGAGCTTTGCTTCCGGATCCTGTAGCGCGGGCTCGATGTCGAACGTGAACGCCACGCGCCTCGTGTCGCCGGGCAACATGTTCGAGAGATCGAATCGCCCGTCGTGGAGAAGCAGCCCCTCGCCGGAAAGGTTGCGCACGTTCGCGACAGTGCTGAAGGAATGTCCCTTTCCAATGTTCTTCACCGTGAGATACATCGTCAGGCCCTCGCCCTTTTGCGCGCGCCCGTCTCCGTTTCCCTTTCGGTTGTCGACGATTTCGTACGAGTACGCGAAGACCGGGCGGTCCAAAGACTTGACGGTCGCACGAAGCTCGGTGTCCGCGGGGGCGTGCCCGCGCGCTTCCTCGAAGTGAAACTTCACCCCATCGGCTCGCATCAGCGCCTCCTTCGGGATCACGCACACCCGCGGCGTGTCCTTCGGAAGCTGCGTGGTCGAGCCCACCTTGTGCCCTTTGAAGTCGCACCAGCCGGCCGGCGCCGTGGTCGTTCTCGACCTGCCCGGCTCGAGCTTGCCGATGATGAGCTCTTTGTTGTCGAACATGGGGTCTTCGCTCTTTGTCACGGCGAAGAGGCGGTACAGCGTCGTCGTGCCCTTGTTCGTGACCGTCAGCTTCAAGCTCATCGGCTCGCCGGCCGTCACTTCGTTGTTGGGCCGGTCGGTCTCGACGCGAGCCTCGACGCCAGCCGGCGGCGCCGGAGTCGCCGCGGCCAAAACGTCGGGCGGAGCATCGCTCCAGTCGATTCCGTCGGCCTTCAGCTCTTCGGCCACCTTGTCCAGCTCCGCCCGGCGGGTGTCGGCGATGAACGGTTTGGCTTGACGCACCTGGTCCGCTCGCTTGCCGGGCTGCACGTGCGCCACAAGTCCACGGGCGAACTGGATTGGAAAGTCGAGCTCGAAGTTGTCGTCGAGATCTCCACCGCGCTCGCGCATCTCGAGACGGTCCTTGATGGGTAGGTCGTACTTGACGATCTCGAGAGGGCGCCCGCCGTCCTTCGCCCGGACATTCGAGAGCGCTCGCGACAAATCCCGCTCTTTGATGGCCCCGGTATCGGCCGTGAGGTCCATCTCCATCGGGTCCGCCGTCATCGGGTCGAGCTCGATGTCGGGAGTAACCCCGACGCCTTGGATCGATACGTCCCCAGGCTCGGTGAGGTACTGCGCGATCGTGAGTTTGAGCGCAGCCTTGTCCGGCAGATCCGTGAAGACAAGCTGGACGCTGCCCTTGCCGAACGTCGTCTCACCGACGACCACGGCGCGGTCGTGGTTCTTGAGCGCGCCGGTGACGATCTCGCTGGCGCTCGCGCTCGATCCATTGACGAGAACGGCCAGCGGATAGTTCGGCTCGGTGCCGTCCCCGCGGGCCGATTTCTCTTCGCGGCCCTCACTCGGGTTGCCGACAGTGGCGACGATTGGCCCTTCGCTGACGAATGTGTCGACCACCTTGGCCGCCTGATCGAGAAGTCCGCCGGGGTTGCCGCGGAGATCGAGCACGACTCCTTTGAGATCCCCGTTCTTCTTCATGTCGGCGAGCGCGGCTTCCAGGTCCGCCGTCGTGTTCGCCTGGAACTGCTTGATCCGGACGTAGCCGATCCCGCCATCCATGAGCTTGTGCTCGACCGACGCGACGTGGATGACTTCGCGGGTCAACTCGAACGGCTTCGAGGAGGTCCAACCGTCGGCGCCGTCGCGATGGATCCAGACGTTCACCTTCGTTCCGGGGGGCCCGCGAAGGTGGTTCACCGCCTCGTTCAGCCCCATGTTCAACGTCGATTCGTTGTTGATCTTCGTGATGCGATCGTACTTTTTCACGCCTGCGCGCCCGGCCGGAGTATTGGGCATCGGGTTCATCACGGTGAGCTGCTGATCTCGGATCGAAATCACGATCCCGAGGCCCCCGAACTGGCCCTGCGTCGTGAGGTTCATCTCCTTGTACGCGTCTGGAGAGAGCAAGACCGAGTGCGGGTCGAGCGTGTGCAGCATCCCGTTGCAGGCCGCGTACTCCACGTCTCGCAGGTCGACGTCCGTTCCGCGAAGGCCGTCTTGCAGGAACGCGAAGACCTCGCGCAGATGGGAGCTCACGTCCCAGGGGCCGACGACGTCGTCGACTCGGAACTCCTTTTCCTGCGTGTCGACGCGAACGCGCACCTTCGACGGGTTGTTCTCCTCCCTCACGACGATGACCTGAGCGACGTCTTTCTGCACGTAGTCCAGCGCGCTCAGCAGCATGTCTTTGGACTTCACGCGGCGTGGGTCGACATAGCGGTCGCGGATGGTCTTGAGCACTTCGTTGATCACACGCAACTGCGTCAGGTCGTAGGGCGCAGGCGAATGGTCGACGGTCGGCGTGCCTGCAGCGATTGCGGGAGCGAGCCCCTGCCAGAGCCCCCCGCCGTGAAGATTCATGCCGAAAACGAGCAGGATGGCGCCCACGAACGCGCCACCGAGGGCGCCGACCTTTTCGAGCATGCGCATTGTCGCCCAGTATAGGCGAGCGCCAAAAGAGTGCTCGGGTACCGCTGGGAGGTCTCAGGATGGGCTGGCGCGAGAGCCGCGTACTGCGAGACGTGCGGGGCGGATCCGTGGCAGAGTCGGGCGCGTGCTGCCGCTCCGTGATCACCTGCCGCCCCGCACGTTTCCGTTCATCAACTACGCGCTGATCGCCGCAAACGTGGCCGTCTTTCTATTCCAGCTCAGCGCGTTCTCGCAGGGCGTGCCGGAAGCGGAATTCGCGCGCCAATGGTATCTGGTACCCGCGCGACTCTGGGTCGACCCCGTCGGAGCCGTGCCCACTATTTTCACGAGCATGTTCATGCACGGCTCGGTGGGGCACATCGCGGGGAACATGCTCTACCTTTGGATCTTCGGCGACAACGTCGAAGACGCGATGGGGCACGCGCGGTATCTCGTATTCTACTTCGTCGGCGGCGTCTGCGCGGCAGCGGCCCAGATCCTCGCAGATCCGACTTCGACTCTGCCGATGGTCGGTGCATCGGGTGCCATCGCCTCGGTGCTCGCGGCCTATGTCTTTCTCTACCCGAAGTCGCCGATTACGGTCATCAACCCGATTCCACTGCTTTGGATATTCTGGGGGCTCTTCCTCTACTTTCCCGCTTGGCTCGTCATCGGCGAATTCTTCGTGGTCAATCTGTGGGACGCCCTCGCCAACAAGGCCCAGGGTGGCATCGCGTTCATGGCGCACGTCGGAGGCTTCGTCGGTGGGGCCCTTCTCTGGAGTCCGTTCATGTCCGGCCGATCGCGCATGACCGACTATGCCCCCTGGCAACGCTGGGGCCAACGCAGGACGAGGCGAGACGGGTGGGCGTGACCGAAAGAGTGCCTCGCGCCGGACGTCTGCCGGCCGCCGTCGTTCTGCTCGGCTTCACGAGCCTGTTCACGGACGTCGGGACCGAGATGATTTTCCCGCTCCTTCCCGTGTTCCTGACCGAGACGCTCGGGGCGGGACCCGCGTACTTGGGAATGGTCGAAGGCGCGGCGGATACCGTGTCGAGCCTCCTCAAGCTTGCGTCCGGCGTGATTGCGGACGTGACGCCCCGGCGCAAGCCCCTGGTCCTGTTCGGCTACGGCCTCGCCAGCGCGGTGCGCCCGTTCGTCGCGCTGGCCACGCGGCCCTGGCAGGTGCTCGCGGTGCGGGTGTCCGATCGCGTCGGCAAAGGAGTGCGGAGCTCACCCCGCGACGCCCTCATCGCGGACGCCGCCGGCGACCGGGCTGGACGCGCATTCGGCTTTCACCAGGCGATGGACAACGTAGGGGCGGTCGTCGGGCCGCTTCTCGCGATGGGGCTCCTCGCCGCACATTTCTCGATTCGAGCCGTGTTCTGGGTGGCGGTCATTCCAGGCGCCATCGCCACCGCCCTCGTTTTTTTCGTACCGGAGCCGGCGCGCCGCTCCGCTCCGGACGGCCCCGCGGACGCCGGTACGGCGCGCCGCGCATCGCCGCTCGCCGACCGCCGCCTGCTTCTCTATCTCGGAACTTTGGGGGTGTTCTCGCTCGGAAACTCGTCGGATGCCTTCTTGCTTCTCCGTGCTCGATCGCTCGGCCTCTCCACGGCGCAGATCCCCGTCCTTTGGTCGGTGTTGAATCTGTCCAAAGTGCTTTGGGCCTATCTCGGCGGAGGCATGGCCGATCGCCTGTCGCGCGCGCGGTTGATCTCGGCTGGATGGTTGATCTACGGGCTCGTGTACGCCGGCCTCGGCTTCGCGAGCGCGGCGTGGCAGGTGTGGGCGCTCTTCGTCGTGTACGGCGTCTTCTATGGGCTGACCGAGCCGGTGGAAAAGGCGCTGATCAAAGACTTGGTGCGCGAGGACCAGCGCGGCCGCGCGTACGGTGCCTACAATTTCGTCGTGGGGATTACCGCTCTACCGGCCGGTTTGCTCGCGGGCGCGCTCTGGCGATCCTACGGACCCCGGGTCGCGCTTTGCGCGGGCGCCGTGCTCGCCGGCGTCGCGAGCTTGCTGCTCCTCGCTTGGAATGCGCGGTGGCGGAAGACCGCGGCGGACGCGGGGGCTCATGGCTAGTGTCCCCGAGCGCTTCTTTGCAACGGCCGCCAAAGGAACCGAGCCCGCGCTCCGCGACGAGCTTCGCGAATTGCGCTTCGCACGGGTACGCGCAGACCGAGGGGGCGTGCACTTCGAAGGCGAGCTCGCCGACGCGGCTCGAGCGTGCCTGTGGTCGCGCATCTGCGTACGCGTTCTCCTCGAGGTCGCGTCCTTTGACGCACCTGACGCCGGGGCCCTCTACGAAGGGGTACACGCCGTCGATTGGACCGCGTGGATGACCCCTCGCACGACCCTCGCGGTTCGTGCCACGTGCCGGGCGAGCCAACTCACGCACTCGCAATTCGTCGCGCAGAAGACCAAGGACGCAATCGTCGACGCGCTGCGCGACCGCCACGGGGCGCGGCCGTCGGTCGACCGGGACGACCCCGACGTGCTCGTTGCCGTGCGCGTCGCTCGCGATCGCGCGACGGTCTACCTCGACGTCGGGGGTAGCTCGCTGCATGAACGCGGTTGGCGCGCGCGAGCGGGAGAGGCCCCGCTCCGCGAGACACTCGCGGCGACGGTCGTCCGCCTCTCGGGCTGGGACCGGGAACGGCCACTGGTCGATCCGATGTGCGGCGCGGGGACCGTCGCGATCGAGGCCGCGGCGTGGGCGAGGCGAATCGCGCCGGGGCTGACTCGTCCGCGGCTTGGACTCGAGCGGTGGGCGAGCCACGACGACCGAATGCGCGAACGGCTCGCGAATTTGCGTGCCGAGGCGCGAGCGGCGTCGCTCGGCAAGGGTCCGCCGATCTACGCGTTCGACACCGACCCGCGTTCGGTCGAGCTGACACGCGACAACGCAAGAGCGGCCGGTGTCGACGTGTCGGTCGAACGCCGGAACGTGCGCGATCTCTCCCCGATCGACCCCCCGGGGTTCGTGGTCACCAATCCGCCCTACGGCGAGCGGCTCGAGGCCGACCCGGCCCTCTACGACGACCTGGCCCGTGCCTCGCGGCGCATGCGCGGACACACGGTTGCGATCCTCTGCGGCACGCCCGCGCTCCCTCGCGCGATGCGCCGCGACCCGGACCGGAGCTGGGTTCTCTACAACGGCGCGATCGAGTGCCGCCTGCTCGTCTACGAAATGACATAAGCAGGCGGGGGCCTGCGCCGCGGCGCGCGCGAGGGCCTCGCAAGCGCTCGAGGGGCGGGCAGTCGGGCTATCCTGGTCCCGATGCTTTCCGTCGACCCAGTCCGTCTCGCGCGCCGCCAACTCGAGCTCGATCGTGTGCGCACCGCAGGCATGGCGTCGATCCTTCCGCACAAAATCGAGCGGATGGTCGCTTCCCCGCTCGCGTTCTTGCGCGGATCGGCGCCGCTCTTCTACGAGCTCCTCGAACGTCACCCCGCGCTCCGGGCCGGCCCCCGGGGAGGAGGTTGGCTCGTCGGGGACGCTCACTTGGAAAACTTCGGCGCCTATCGCGCGGGAATTCTCTCGCCCGCGGAGTCGAAGAAGACCCGCGACGCCGAGCGAATCGTCTTCGGGCCGAACGACTTCGACGACGCCGTCGTCGGTCCGTGGCGTCTCGACGTACTCCGCCTCGTGGTGAGCCTGGTGCTCGGTGGTCGAGAGATCGGAGCGGACGGTCCGCGCGCCCTGACTGTCTGCGATTCCCTCATCCGCTCGTACGTCGGGTCCGCCTTCCATCGCACGAGACTTCCGGCTGCGCCCGCGCCGGTGAGGGCCCTCGTCGATCAGGTTCGTGCGCGCACCCGCAAACAGCTGCTCGACGCGCGGACCCGCGTGGTGCGCGGAACGCGCCGATTCGTCCGTGGCGAACGCTACCTCGATATTTCTCCTAAATTGCGCAAGAAAGCCGACGATGCCTTTGCGAAGTACGTGCGCCGGCTCTCGGCCAGGGAGCGTCCGCCCGAGCATGCCCTCGACGTGATCGACGCGGCATTTCGCGTGGCCGGCACCGGGAGCCTCGGCTGCTTGCGAATCGCCGTTCTGGTCCGCGGCAAGGGGGGTGAGCAAGGCGAGTGGATCTTCGACATGAAAGAGGAGGGAATCCCGTCGCCGGCGAAGACGGTCCGGCCCCCGCGCCTCGAGCCGGCCGAGCGCGTGATCACGGCCATCCGGGCGTGCACCGCCCAACCTCCGTTCATGATCGGCAGAACCCGGTTGCGCGGCTCGTCGATGTTCGTTCGGCGTCTTGCCCCTCAAGAGGACAAGATCAATCTCGCCACGCTCAGAAGCGAAGACTTGGAGCCGCTCGCGAGTCATCTCGGCGCCTTGCTTGGAGCAGCCCATCGCCGAGGAGCGAAGGACGGGCCGGAGAAACCATGGAGCGACGAGGATTGCGAGCGCCTCCTGGCGAGGGCGATCGCCCTCGCCGGGGCGCACGAGGCCATCTACCTCGCGTACTGCGATCTCGTGCGCCGATGAACGGCGGCGGCGCCGCGCGCTTCTTCGACGCAATTGCCGGACGCTACGAGCGGACGTACGCCCTCGGCTCCGACGAATCGCGGCGGCGCATGCGCCGCGTCGTACGGGAACTACCGCGGCCCCCGGGCTCCGTGCTCGATCTGGGCGTCGGCACCGGGAGAGAGCTCACCGCGTTGCTCGACGCGGGGTACACGCCGACCGGCGTCGATATCTCCGGAGAGATGCTCGTGCGTTGCGCGCGGCGGTCGCGCCCGGTGCCGCTCGTTCGCGCGGACTTTTGGGAGCCGCTGCCGTTCCAGCGGGCATCGTTCGACGCCGTGCTGGCTCTGCACGGGACTCTCGCACACCCGCCGAACGACAATTCGATGGAAGCCCTGGCGCGCGAGCTATCGCGTGTCGTTCGCCCGGGCGGCGCGTGGATCGCGGAGACACCCTCGCCGGCGTGGTTGGACCGACTCGACGCCCTGCCCGCGTCCGAGGAGCGCCGCGTGCGCCGCACGGGCCCGCAAACGTGCGTGTACGAGGATCACGTGGTGGGTGCGTCGGTCGACGCCCGCGTCCTGACCGAGGACCAATGGCGCCAGGCAATGGGGGGTGACTGGCGTCCGTACTTCGACCCGATCAGCGACGCCGAGTGGCTCATCGTGGCGACCCGCGTCTGAGGGACCCACCGCCTGGGCGTACAAAGAAGCAGGCCGGGGCCGGTTCCCGAAGGAAACCCGCCAGATCACCCGTCTGAAAAGCGCAGGTCTTGCGTTCGCGCGCATTTTCGGTCGTCGGAGGCGAGGGCGATCGAAGCGGGCAGGCATCGAAAGGCGCCGTGAGGCTGTTCGGCGCGCTCTGGCGCCGGGACGACGCGGCTCGGCCGAGGTGGCTCGACTTTCGCACGGCCGGCGCACGGAGGCCGCACCATGATCGCGACGTTCCGTCGGCAAAACCTCGAGAAGGCAATCTTTCTGGCTGCCACGGTCGGCCTTGGCTGCCACGAGGCTCGGGAGCCAGCTTCACCCGTCCCGGGCGCTCGAAGCGCCGGACCCCCCTTGGCGCGCGCCGGCAGTCCGAGCATCGTCGGGACAGTCCTGGTCTCGAGCACCGGGAAACCGCCGACAGACGGCGGCGTCGTGTATCTCGAAGACGCGCCCAAAGAGCCCGGGATGGCCAGGACCGCGACGATCGACGTCTACCACAAGGAGTTCTCGCCGTTCATCTCTGTCATCACGACCGGCGGAAGCGTCACCTTTGGAAACAAGGACGCCCTCACCCACCACGTTTTTTCGCCCGACGTCAGAGATTGGGACACGGGGTATATCCAAAAAAACGGCACTGCCTCGAAGACCTTCGAAACGGCCGGCACGATTGCCCTCCTGTGCAACATCCATCCGGAGATGCTGGGCTATCTGCTGGTCATCCCCTCGACCTACTTCGGCAAGCTCGCCCCTGACGGCAAATATGCGATCGCAAACGTCCCGTCGGGCACCTACCGAGCGACCGTTTGGGCCCCGCGCCTGCGTCCGGCCACCCAATCCGTGACGGTGACACCGCCGGGGTCCGCAACGGCCAACTTCGAACTGCTGCCGGCCGGTTCCACCAACTGAACTTTAGGGCGCTCGAATGGGGCGTGGTGAACGTGGCCGGAGGCGGTCCGTTCGCTCGCGGGGTGGGTGGCGCTTGTCGCGGCCAAAGCCGGCACGATGCGTGCGTCCGCTTCCGCTTGCCATGAGCCAGCCACGCCCGCTGCATTGTTACGAGTACATCGACCGTCCGTACGAGAGAGTGCGGGAGCTGTTGCACCGCGACCCCTCGAAGCTCCTGCAACGAGCGACGACGTCGGCCGCCGCGCGTACCAACGCCTTAGTCGCGAACTTGCACCTTCAGGTGGGCGGAATCGAGATTGGTGTCGACGTCCGTGTTCTCGTGCGTCGTGTCCGCGACCAGCAGGCGACCTCCACGGATCCGGCGGTGACTCGTCTCGAGCTTTCCTGGGAGGCGGTGCGCTTGCCGGTGCTCTTCCCGGCGATGCTGGCCGAGGTGGCGGCGCGCCCTCTCTCGGCGACCGAAACTCGGCTGGACGTCGACGGCAGCTACTGGCCGCCGCTCGGCCCGGTCGGAAACGCGATCGACGCGGCGGGAGGGCACCACATCGCGGAAGCCACGGTGCATCGTTTCTTGGTCGATCTCGTTGAACAGATGCGGCAGGAAATGCCATGAAGACGGCGCACCGCTCAGCCCCGGCGCCGCCCTCGGCGCGCGCCGGGGAGGCCGAGAAGCCTGCGGCGTAGAAAGGACGGCGATGACGGAGGCTGGCGAGTTGGAGAGCGCGGTCGCCGCGCACGATGCCGCGCTCGCGGCGCTGGGTCTCGACATCTGGGTCGGCAACGAGCCGACCTTCACGGATCGTTACTCCCACGCCGACGAGTGGACCGCAGCGGCGCTCGGCCCCGACAAGCTCCGGCGCGCCGAGCAGGTGGTCGCACAGTGGGGGGCCGAGCAGCCTGGCTGCGCCGTGCTGCGGAGCATCGGCCGGAAGTATCCCGGAGAAACGAGCCCTCGGTGGAGCTTCGGGCTGTATACGCGCCGAGACGGAGGGGCCGCCTGGTCCGGGCCGTGCGATCCGCTGCTCACACGAAAAACGGCGCCGGCAGATCTCGACGTGTTTCAAGCGAAGCTCGACGCCGCCTTCGCGAGCCAGGGATTCGCGCGTAGGACCTTCCTTGGACCGGGCGACCGGCGCATTCTCGTCGCTCCCGACCCTGCGGCCCCGCTGCCCGATCCCGCTCACGATGGGCGCCCCTCGAGGCCGTCGATCCACGGCCCGCCGACCGCCGAAAAGACTCTCCGCGACGACCTCGCGAACGAAGGGTTCTACCTTCTCATCGTCTCCAGCCGCGAGGAGTCGGGGCAGACGGTCGCCTGCGTCGAGCTGCCGGCGGTGGACGACGTCGCTCTGTTTCTCCTTATGATGAGCATCATTTCCGGGGCGGCCGACGCATCGGGCTTGCCGTCGCTCATTCTGTGCGGCTTCTCGCCGCCTGTGGACGCGAGCGTTCGGTGGACAACCGTCACACCCGATCCGGCCGTGGTCGAGATCAACATGGCGCCGCACCGGACCGTCCTCGGATTCTTGCGAGACAACCGCCGCTGCTACGCCATGGCGGCGGCGGCCGGATTGGAGCCGTACCGGCTGCACTTCAACGGCGCGGTCGCAGACTCGGGCGGCGGTGGGCAGATCACGTTCGGTGGACCGTCTCCGAGTCGAAGCCCGTTTTTTCTCGAGCCGCGGCTGCTTCCCCGCCTCATCCGGTACGCGCTGCGGCACCCTGCCCTCTCGTACTTGTTTGCGCATGACTACATCGGTGCGTCGGGCCAATCGGTGCGTCCGGACGAACATTGTGCGGACGCGCACGGTGAGCTCAAGCTCGCGCTCGCCCTGCTCGACCGCCACGTGCCCTCGGACCCGGCGACCATCTGGTCGAGCCTCGCGCCGTCCCTGACCGATCCGGTCGGAAACAGTCATCGTGCGGAACTCAATATCGAGAAGCTGTGGAACCCCTACCAGCCCGGCCGCGGTCAGCTCGGCCTCGTCGAGTTCCGTGCCTTCCGGATGCAGCACACGCCCGAACGGGCCGCGGCGCTGGCGACACTGCTGCGCGCGATCCTGGCCATGCTGACGACGGGTGCCTGCCGAGCGGAGCTCGTCGATTGGGGAGCCGCGCTGCACGACCGCTTCGCCCTGCCGTTTTATCTCGAGGCGGACTTGCGCGAAGTCCTCGGCGATCTCGAGACCGCGAATCTGGGTCTCGCGCGCGCGCTTCGAGCCGAGCTCGAAAACGACGGCTGCCGCCCCTGGAGCGAGATCGAGTTCGAGGGGTGCGTCATCACGATACGGCGCGCACTCGAGTTCTGGTCGCTCCTCGGCGACGCGAGCAATCAGCAGGGGACCACTCGACTGGTCGATGCCAGTTCGAGTCGGGTGGAGCTCGCGTTGCGTCCGGCGAAAGACGAAGGTGCCGAGGCACTCGGAAGCTGGCAATTGCGCGCGGAGGGGATCGACCTACCGATGCGCGCGGAGTCGGGTGCGGGCGGCCCGGTGCGCGTGTTCGGGGTGCGCTACCGCAGTTTCGCGCCCACAGTGGGGATGCACCCTCTGCTCGGTGCGCAAGTCCCCGTGCGATTGCTCCTCGTGAATCGAGCGAAGGCGGAGGCGCTCGAGATCGCTCTCCACGAGTGGCGACCCGACGGGCAGGCATACGACGGGCTTCCGGCCGACCTGGGAGCGGCTGCAGAGCGACGCGCTGCCCGCTGCGTGCGGCGGCGCATTGCGCTGAACCAGGTGCCCGCGGTACGCCCCGTGCCCCTGGGATCCCTCAGCGAATACTCCTTGGACCTACGCTACGCGCCCGCGTCCCTTTCCGACTTCGAGCCGCGGTCGTGAACTTGCCAGACGATCTATGCCGGAGCAGGGCAGCCCTGGTGAGCCGCGCTGGAAGGGGGGAAAGCTATTTCTGATCGCCCCCAGAGTCAGGAGGACGGCGGAGCAGGCTGGGGTCGCGGACGCCGCCGGCCGACCAGCGGGCGTCGTCATCAGTAAGCCATTCCAGCTGTTCTCGCACGGCCGCTTGAAGCGCCGGCGCATTCGTGTGCCCCACGTTCGCGTAGATCACCCGAGTCGGTAGGCCACGGCGCTCGATCCGGCCCGCGGCCGCAGTGGCCGGTGGGCCGCACCAACTGGACCCGCACCCAAAAAGTACACGCTTTCCGCCGCGGGCACCGAACTGGCCGATATTCCAGTCTCGCCACTGGTCGACGCCGCCGTCGAGGAGCACGACGCGGGGAAAGCGGGCAGGGTCCCATTGTGCCAGCAGCGCGGCTTCGACCGCGCCGAGCGAGAAGCCCGCGAGGAGCGGCCGGTCGACGTCGACGCGGCCAGCGAAGCGTTCGGCCAACGCGCGAAGGGCGGCGTCGACGTGAAGCCGCAGACGTTCACCACCCGGGAGCGTGAATCGGCGCTCGGCTCGGGTCGAACGCTGCGGATCGTCGTCGCCGCGCGGACAAAGAACGAAGGCAGCCCCTTCCGTGATGTTCCGCCAAGCATCGCAGTGCGGCTCGGGACGGCCGCCCAGGCCGTGCAGAGCGACCACGAGCGGCCGATGCGGCGCGTCGGCGGCCGGCTCTGCGACGACGGCGTCCGGAAACCCCGGCACGTGAACGACCAATAGCGGCGGCGGCCCGGGAGTCCACTGCGGGAAACTCGGCTCGGGCTCGTCGCACGTCACCGAGCGCGGATCCCCACGCGTGGCCTCGAGTCCTTCCGCCCCCGCGGGACGCTCGGGAAGCCGAGCGTTGGGACCTTCGAGTGCGCAGGCGGCGATGGCAATCGAAAGTGCCAATGCCGCAGGCCGTGCCGCGATAGAAACCGGCTTCACCGGAAGATGATGAAACACCGCACCAGGGTCAATGAGGCATCGGCAATGTAACTTTGTCGAAAACCCGAGATAGCCTCGGGTGTAGGATTGGGCTTTCTGCGAGCGCTTCCCGATTAATTAGTTAGCGGAGGAGCGAGGTTCTTCCTCCGGGACTTCTTTTGCGGGCAAAGAAGTTTGGGTCACGTCGAGAAATGCTGCGGGCAAGAAGAAACGTCACCCTGGCCAATAAGAAACGACGCCCGGCCAATGAGAAACGACGCCTGGCCAATGAGAAACGTCGCCCGGCCAATGAGAAACGTCGCTCCGCCAATCAGAAACGTCGCTCCGCCAATCAGAAACGTCGCTC
>CAZVPE010000012.1:55767-58733 GCA_964628155.1 uncultured Polyangiaceae bacterium
GCCAATCAGAAACGTCGCTCCGCCAATCAGAAACGTCGCTCCGCCAATCAGAAAGGTTTCGCCGACAAGGATGAGCATGATGCCGAAAACGGTTCATGGCGCCTCCCGTCGAACGAGGACCCGCGCATCCCGACCTTTCGGGGCGCCGGGCCCCGGTTTTCGAGTAAGCCGGACGAAAGCTCTGGCAGGGGCCGCCATTTGCTTGAGCGTGGATCCGAGATAGTTTGCCGAGTGTAGAGGCGTCCCATCGTGCCGCGAGCCATCGCAAGGGGTCCAGATGGGCGAGCCGAGTTTACACTCGAGCTGGACGATCAGCGTGCCTTCCTCCTCGGCCGGACGCCCGATCGGGAAGCGGTGCCACCGGAGTCCGGTGTCGAAGGCCGAGCGGTCGAAGCCATCCCCGTGCCTGGGCCAAGCGTCTCGGGCAACCATGCCCTGGTCTGGGCCGAGGCACAAACCGTCTGCATTCGCGATTTGAGGAGCCGAAACGGCACCTGGGTCCTCCTGCCGAAAGGCCAATCCATTCGCATCGGCGGTCCGGAGGTCGTGGTGCAGCTCGCGCAAGCCGTAGGCAGCTCGGCCTCGGGCGACGAGCCGGCCGCACCGACCTGGCGCACCGCGCGCGAGTACTCCCGGGCGATCGCAAGCTCCATCGAGCGATGGTTGCTTGCGCACGGTATGGAGGCGCGCGCGAGCGTGGTCGCGGACCAGAGCGACGACTCGCATCCGACGGGGATCCCCCTTGCGCCCGGCGATTCGCTCCACATTCTGCCGCTCGGGACGACCGACGCCAGCTGGTCCAAATTGCTCGAGCGCATGTGGAGTTGGACGGCGCGTCAGAACGCGATTTACGAAAACGAGGAGGAAACCCGTCGAGAGGGGATGATCCTCGCCTCTCGCGCCATCCGTGCCGCCCACGCCGACGTCGTCGAGGCGGCGAAAAAGGGTGCGCCGACGCTGCTTCTCACGGGCGCGACCGGGGCGGGAAAAGAGATGCTCGCGGAAGTCTTCCACCGGCACTCCGGCCGGAATGGCCCATTCGTCACCGTAAACTGCGCGATGTTCAGCAAGGAACTGTTCCGCTCCGAGCTCTTCGGCGCGGAGGCCGGGTCGTTCACGGGCGCGACGCGCCGCATCGTCGGCGCGGTGGAACGAGCCCAGGGCGGCACCTTGTTCCTCGACGAAATCGGGGAGATGCCGAGCGACATCCAGCCGATGCTCCTGCGCTTTCTCGACCGCCGCGAATACGAGCGGATCGGTCAATACGGTCGGGCTCAGCGGGCCGACGTTCGTGTGGTCGCGGCCACGAACAAGGACCTTCGGGACGCCGCGCGCACCGACGCCTTTCGCGCCGATCTATGGTTCCGGCTCTCGGTCTACGAAGTCGAAGTGCCCCCGCTGCGGGCGCGTTGGGACGACGTGAGCGCTTACCTCGAGACCGTGCGCACGGAGGGTGGGCGGACGTCCGTGCGCGAAGCGCTGTCCCCAGAGGCCGTCGAGCTCCTGCGAGCGTATCCTTGGGACGGGAACTTTCGTGAGCTCCGGGCCGTTGCGGACCGCCTTTCGGGTGTCGGGCGATCCGGCCCGATCGACGCGACGGCTTGCCGGCGCGAGCTCAATCGGGGGGCGCTCCGGCCGATGTCCTCGGCCCCGGGTCCGACGCCCGCGGCAACGCCCGATTGGGGGGCACTCGTGTCCCGAGCGGTGCAGGGCTTTGTCGAAGATCACGGCCGCGAGCCGAACAGCTGGGACGATCAAAAAGAGTGGAACGAGAAGTATCTCAAGCCGCTTCTCTTCTTTCAGTTGAGCGGCGCAGCTGCCCACCCGGCGCCCACGGACGAGGACGCCCTGTCGTCGATCGCTGCGAAGACCGCCGCCCGCGTGCACGCCGACCGTGGCACGGCGGCCAAGCAGCTCGCTCGCTACTTCGAGCGTTTCGGATTGAAGTCGGACGCGTAACAGCACTCGGCATCGGAAGTGTGGAGTGCGGACCCAACTCCCGGAGCGCGATCGCGATCGTGGATCAATGAGGGCCGAACTTCAATGATCTCGGCAGGATAACACCTGGCGCGCGACATGCGACGGGGGCGGGTATGTCCTCCGTACCCAAACTCATCGCGGCCAAAGCCGTCGAATCATCGGATCGTTCCCCCTTTTCCTCCCCCGACCGGACCCCCTGGGCCGCAGCGCTCGATTCGCCGGAAAGTCTCATGGGCCCAACCGCCTTCGGGAACGTTTGGGGAGACATCATTCGCGGGCGCCTGAGACCCCTGCGTGAAGCGTCGACCGACCGGTCGGTTTGCCTCTTTGGCCAAGCCGCCGATCGCCCCTGCGCGCTCGTCCCCGACGACGCGTCGCTCGTCGTGAGAGTCCTTTGCGGAGAACCTCGGAAAGCGCTGGCCGCGGAAATGGGCATCGCCTTGTCGACCGCCACCGGTCGATTCCTGCGCGCGCTCGACAAGCTGGGGCTGGGCGGTCGCAACATTCCCCTCCCGCTGGTGCTCGCAGCCCAGAGCTGGGCGGGCGCGGACGTCATCCCGACCGCCCGCACCGCGTGGTTCGATTACGAAGGTGCGCACTGCTTGGCCCTGAGCGTGCCCCGGCCCTCCACCGAGCGCCTCGCTGTGCTGACGCGCGGACAACAGGAAGTGGCGCTCTGGCTGATCGAAGGAATGACGCGATACGAGATTGCCAACCTCCGTCGGACCTCCGTGCACACTGTGGCGCGTCAATTCCACTCAATCTACAACACATTGCGCGTGACGGTCGCTACGAGCTCATTCGCCGCGTCGTGGAACTCGATTGCTTCAGCGAACCTCGCGGGCCGAATCCGCCGTAGCGCGTCGCTCGAGGGACTTACGTTTCGTCCCCTTCGGAGACGACGCTGAGCGTGAACGGGACCTGGACGTGGATGTTTCCGCCGCCGTGGGGTGGTTCGAAGACTCCCTGCTCGATGCGATGAACGA
>CAZVPE010000013.1:0-11985 GCA_964628155.1 uncultured Polyangiaceae bacterium
TTGGAGCGATTTGCCTACCTTGCGTCTCACGACCTTCAAGAGCCCCTGCGAATGGTGGCCAGCTACACGCAGCTTCTGGCGCGACGGTACAAGGGCCGACTCGACGCCGATGCCGACGAGTTCATCGCGTTTGCCGTGGACGGGGCCAACCGCATGCAGCAGCTCATCCAGGATCTTCTGACGTATTCGCGCGCCGGAACGAAGAGGGCCGATTTGATTGAAGTCTCGAGCAACGATGCGCTGGAACTGGCGCTGACGAACCTGCGCGGCGCGATCGAAAGCAGCGGCGCGCGGGTGACCCACGATCCCCTCCCCGGGGTTCTGGCGGACGAAGGACAGCTGGTCCAACTCTTTCAAAACCTCGTCGGTAACGCCATCAAGTACCAAGGCCCCGGCGTTCCGAGCGTGCATGTCTCGTCGACTCCGAATGGCGAGGCGAAGTGGTCATTCTCCATCAAGGACAACGGGCTCGGCATCGAGCCGCAATACTTCGAGAGGATCTTCGGCATGTTTCAGCGGCTCCACAAACGCGAAGAGTTCGAAGGCACGGGCATCGGCCTGGCCATCTGCAAAAAGATTGTCGAGCGGCACGGGGGGATTATCTCGGTCGAGTCCCAACTCGGCCTGGGTTCGACCTTTCGTTTTGACCTGGCGAGAAGTGAGGACAAATCGTGAGGCACACCGTCCACGAGGGTGCGCCCATCGAGGTTCTGATGGTCGAGGACAGCCTCGGCGATGTCCGCTTGACGCGGGAAGTCCTGCGCGACTCCAACCGAGCGATCCACTTGCACGTCGCATCCGATGGCGTGGACGCGCTTGCCTTTCTGCGTCGCGAGGGGATCCACGTGCGGGCTCCTCGCCCAGACCTCATCTTGCTCGATTTGAACCTTCCCAAGATGGATGGCCGTGAGGTCTTGGCCGCTATCAAGGCAGACGAACACCTGAAGACGATACCCACGATCATCCTCACGACGTCGGAGGCCGAAGCCGACGTCTTGACGAGCTACCGGCTTCAGGCGAACTGTTTCCTCAGCAAGCCGGTGCAGTTGGACGCCTTCGAGAGCGTCGTCAAGAGCATCAATGACTTCTGGCTCAACCGAGCGAAGCTGCCGCCTCACGATTGAGCCATGAGCCATACATCCACGAAAAAGGTGCTCGTCGTCGAAGACAACCTGGGAGATGCCCGACTGCTTCGGGAGATGTTCCGCGAGCAGCGCACGCATCAAATCGAATGGGCCCACGTGACCTGCATGAGAGACGCCGAGAGCCATCTCGCGGAGCGAGCGGTCGACGTGATCCTGCTCGACCTCGGATTGCCCGACTCCCAAGGACTCGACGCGGTACGGCGAGCCCGGTCGGCTGCGCCCCGGATTCCACTCGTCGTGTTGACAGGAACGGATGACGAGTCTCTCGCCATTCAAGCCTTGCGCGAGGGCGCGCAAGATTACCTCTTCAAGGGCGCGCTCGAGCTCCGTACCCTCATGCGGACCGTTCGCTACGCGATCGAGCGCAAGATGATGGAGGAAGCGCTCTTCGTGGAGAAAGAGCGCGCCGAGGTCACCCTGAATTCCATCGCAGATGCCGTCATCTGCACAGATGCCTCGGGCAACGTCACGTTTTTGAATGGCGTTGCCGAAACGATGACCGGATGGTCCCGCAGCGAGGCCATCGATCGGCCCGTGGCCGAGGTGTTCCACATGGTGAACGCCGAAAGTCGCAAAACCATCGCTCCCCCGACTTCGAGGGCCCGAGGCAAGAGCTCGGCCCCGCCGCCGCCCTCCAACCGAATCCTCGTTCGGCGCGACGGATTCGAAATTGCCGTGGAAGACTCCGTCGCCACGATCCACGATCGGCAACGGCGACCGACCGGAGCCGTAGTCGTGTTCCGGGACGTCGGCGCCACCCGCGCCCTGTCGCTTCAGGCGATCCACGCGGCCGAGCACGACTTTCTGACCGGGCTGCCCAATCGAGCCCTCCTGACCGACCGGGTCACTCAGGCCATTGCGCTTGCGCAGCGGCACTCGAAACAGGCCGCCGTTCTGTTCTTGGATCTGGACGGCTTCAAACACATCAACGATTCGCTCGGGCATTCGGTCGGCGACAGGCTTCTTCAATCCATCGCGGGGCGCCTCTTGGCTTGCGCTCGCAGTTCGGACACGGTGAGCCGCCAAGGCGGGGACGAGTTCGTGGTTCTACTTTCGGAGATGGAAAAGGCCGAAGACGCCGCGATTGCCGCGTCTCGAATGCTCCAAGCGGTGGCCGAGCCTCATGGCGTCGCCCAGCACGAACTTCACGTCACGACGAGCATCGGCCTGAGCGTGTATCCCGACGACGGATTGGACGCCGAGACGTTGATCCGGAACGCGGATACCGCGATGTACCAAGCGAAAGAGAATGGCCGCCAGAGCTACCAGTTCTTCACACCCGAGATGAACCTCCGGGCAGTGAAGCGCCAAGCCGTCGAAGAGGGCTTGCGGCGCGCCGTCGAACGCTCGGAATTCGCGCTGGTCTATCAGCCGAAAATCGACTTCAAGACCGGGGCGATCTCGGGCGCGGAGGCGCTTTTGCGTTGGACGCACCCGACGCTCGGACGGGTCCCGCCTGCGGACTTCATTCCGGTCGCGGAAGACTCGGGCCTCATTCTGCAAATCGGCCGCTGGGTCCTTCGCGAAGCTTGCGAGCAGGCGCGCGCCTGGGCCGATGCGGGCCTGTCGGCGGGCACCATGGCAGTGAACGTTTCTTCGAAAGAGTTTCGGCACGAGGACTTTCTGGATGGGTTGTTCGAGATCCTCGCCGACACGGGCCTGGATCCGACATCGCTCGAGCTCGAAGTGACCGAGAGCGTTCTGATGAAACACACCGATTCGGCGGCGGTCGTCCTCCACGCGTTGCGTGCGACGGGCGTCCAGATCGCGGTCGACGACTTCGGCACGGGGTACTCGAGTTTGAGCTACCTGCGAAGGTTCCCGATCGACGCCCTCAAGATCGATCAGTCGTTCGTTGGCCACATCACCACCGCGGCGGACGACGCCAGTATCGTGACCGCGGTCATCGGCATGGCCCGGAGCCTCAAGCTTCGGGTGGTGGCCGAGGGCGTAGAAACGCCGGAACAAGCGCACTTTCTTCAGGCGCTCGATTGCGACGAGGCGCAAGGCTATTACTTCAGCCGGCCGGTGGGCCCTGTGCTGTTCGCAGGCCTGGTCCAAACCGGCATTGCCGCGTCGTCCGCGTTCGTTCACTGAGCAGGGAACTGAGCAGGGTGCATCGGGCCGCGAGGGAAGAGGCCGCGCGTCGTGCGGATTTCAGTCGCTCTTTTCCGCGCGCGACCGTTCCCTTGAAGGCAGGGGTCACCAGTTGCGGAACGAGCGCCGCCTGGCTGCCCTCTGAGGGGGTCCTCGTCATGTCCATCGCAGCCGTCATCGGTCCTGCCGTTTCCCAGCCGTCCGTCAACCGCAGCCCCGCCCCAGAGGCCACGCCCAAGGCGGCCGTCCCGCCCGCAGGCGCAAGCCTCGTAGCGAACGCCCTGGCCTCCGCCTCCGCTGAGGCTACCGAGTCGCCCGCGCAGACGGCCCAGGAGGCCGCGCACGGCGATCAACAGGCCATCCGCATCCAGGCCCACTTGCACGCCGGGAACCACCCGCCGCGCCCGGGCCACAAGCTGCACGTCGTGATGTAGGCGGACGCCCCCCACTATTGCGGTTGAAATCCGGCGGGCGCCCAGCTGGGGTTGCGACTGTCGCCAGGCGGTCCTACGACGTCGCACGGGGTCGACCCAGGTCCCGTGCTGAGCGCAATGCTCGCCGTGGATATCTGCCAGCCGCCCCCAGGAGCGCCGTGCTCAAAGGCAATGACATTCTCGGGTCCCCACGCCGGTCGACGTGCCGATCCGCTCGCCACGGGAGTCACGGTTTGGGCCGTGAAAGCTTCCGTTGTCCCGGCGAACGGGCCCACCGCGATCTGCTCGACTAGCGAAGATACGACCGTGGCGAACGCGACGTTGATACCGTCGGGAGACACAGAGGGAGTCTCGATGGTCGTGGTCGTGTTCGATACGACGTAACGAAACCCTGTTCCATCGATGTTCAGCGCGTCGATTTCGTTGTTCCGATCGAAGACGACGTGTGCGCCGTCGGGGGTCATGGCGGGATACTTGTATGCGTTGAAATCGTCTAGCCCGGTCCCGACGATTTGCGCATTGGTTCCGTCCGAATCCATGATGTAGACGGATGCGCCGCTGTGGAAGACGATCCGACTGTCGTCCATCGACCAGCTCGGTTCGTCGGCCCCGGCCGGAAGCGACGTGAGCTGCTGCACGGCATGCGTGGCGAGATTCATTGTGTAAATTTGCATCGAGCCGCTCCGATCGGACGCGAACGCGAGGGCAGCACCGCTGTTCGAGAATGCCGGGGTCTTTTCGGTCGTAGGATCCGACGTGACGCGAACGACCTGCGACCCATCTGCGCGCACCAAATAGATATCCCGGTTGTAAGCGGCGCGATCCGAATCAAAGGCGATCCAACGTGCGGCGACTGCGGAGGACAGCCCGCACGCGGCGGCGTCGAGGCGCTGAATGGCCGCGTCCATCAAGACGGCGGGCGACGAATCGACGGCTGCCGCTGTGCCGTCGCCCGAGACCGAGTCGCTCGCTGCGGCGTCGAGCGGCTGAAGCGCCGCGTCCACCCCGATGACGGTCGACGAATCGACGGCGGCTGCGTAGGCGCCGTCTGAGGCTGAGTCGCCTGCCGGGGCGGAGGGTGAATGGCCGGCTTCCACGTCGACTTCGCCGGAGCCAGCGTCACCCGATGCGACGCTCGGAATGGGAGAGGGTGGCGCAGCCGACGAATCCGAGTCCGCCAGCACCGGGTTCCGGTCCTCGACGCGACCACTGCAGGCCATGCTGAGTAGGGCCGCGGGCCAGATGATGGAAAATCGGCTCATGACCGTGGACTGCGCAAGGTCCGTGCCTTGATGCGCTCGCGTACCATGAACGAGTCGCGGGCGCGCCCTCCCTCCGTCGGCGGCGGAACCAACCGCCGTCGGTTGATGAAGCCGGAGAGGGACCAGGACACCGCTGTCCGGCGCCGGCACGCTGTGGCACAGACAAGGCTCCGAGGGCGCGCCTGCTCTACGCCCCCTGCTAACCGCCTCCGGACTCATGACCGCGATCGCCTTCCTCGATCGCGCGGGGTCGCCCGTCTTCATCGTCTCTCTCTTCCTCGTTCGGCGCGTCGCCATAGATGATGCCGCGGCCGTTCGTTCCGACGTATACGCGCCCGAAGACGCGCGGGTCGCCCGTCACCGGACCGATGGCGCCCCACTGGTGCCCGTCATCGTTGATGCGTATCCACTTCGAGCCCTTGTCGGTCGAACGAAAGAGGCCGAGGACGTTATCGACCTGGCCCGACATGTACAAGGTCGGATATCCGTCGCGGTGCCGCGCTTTCCCGAATCCGAGGGCAAAGACTTGCTGCGCGCTGCCCACTCGGGCGAAGCTCGCGCCGATGTCCGTGGAGTGGAACAACCCGCTGGTCGTGCCCAGCCAGAGGTCGCCCGCCGCGGCTGGCGAGATCGATAGCGAGCCGCTCGAGAGGCCGCTTGCGGCAGGGGAAAACGTCGCGCCACCGTCTCGGCTGACGTAGAGGGTGCCCGTGGTGGAATCCAACGCGTAAAACGCCAGCGCATTCACACGGTCTGCGAAGACCGGCGCGTTCGCCGGCGCGCCGACCGCTGCGGTCCAGGTGGTCCCGCGGTCCGTCGAGTAAAAGGGCGTACCGGTGTTGGGTGCGAGCACGAGGCGTGATCCGTCCGAAGAAATAGCAATCGTCCGCGGGCCTCCGGGCGGCGTGCTCCCGAAGGCCGTCCAGGTGACCCCGCCATCGGTGGAATAGGCCCCCTCGGGCGTCGCCCAGCCGATTCGGGCGATGAACGACGGAACGTTCTGGGCAAAATCGATCGAAATCGCGCTGATGATCGGCTGGCTCATCCCCGCCGCAGGCGACACCTTCAAATCGTCGTGTCGAAACCCGCCGATGTCGCCCACTCCGCTGATGAGAGGAGCCCCGCTCGGTGGACTGACCAGGGCGAGCACCGCCGTTTCTTCGATGCCGTCGGCGCCCACCGTCCAGTGCGTCGGTAACTTGGAGTCGACGTTCGAGACGTCGGTCGACGCCCACAGTGTCGCGCCGGTACCGTAGAGAACATGGTTCGAATCGAAGGGATCGATGGCCAGCGCGCCGATCCACCATCCGAAAGAAGCGAGGGTGGGGTCGCACGACGAGGCGGTGCAACCCGAGGCGACCGTCAGACCCGTCAGATAAGGCGACTCCGAATCGTCCCGAACAGCATAGTTGACGCCGGTGTCGGGCTCCGAGCCGAGCGGCGTCCATGTCGCGCCGCTGTCGAGGCTTCGATACACCTCGTCTCCGGGCCACCAGCGGTCGAGGGTCGAGACCATGACCGTATTCGGGTTCTCTCGATCCACCGCCACGGCGCCGAAGCCGTACCAGAGCGAAGTATTTCCCCACGGCCCGGGCGGCGTGACGTTGGTCCACGCGCCGCTTGCCGTACGGTACTTCCAAACCGCGCCGTTGCCGATGCGCTGCCCGCCCATGCCGTCGGCCCCGGTGCCGTCGCCGTACGTGATGTAAAGCGTTCCGTCGGGCCCCAGCGCCTCGTTCGTGGGATAAAGGCCCGTCGGCTGTCCAGCGACGGGCTGCCAGGTCGCTCCGCCGTCGGAGCTCGCGTAAAGGCCGGCCGTCGGGTCCGAAACGCCGACGTAAATCGTCTCTCGTTTCGGATGCTCACTCGTCGGCTGAAATAAGACGGAGATGATGCCGACGCCGCTCGTCGGGCCGGTCACGGGAAACGTGGTCACCTGGCTCCAAGTCGACGCAAAGTCCGTGCTCTGCCAGAGGCCGTTCTTGCGAGAGCCGAAATAAAGCACATTGTGATGCTGGGGATCGACCGCCAAACGTTCGCCGGAATATCGACCCGGCTCGTTGGCGCCGAGTTGAATGGGCAGAGCGACGCGCTCGAACGATCGGCCGAGGTCACCGGATCGGAGAATGGCCCCGTCGCCGGACCAGGTTTCGGTGTACGTCCCCTGGGCGAGATACACGCGATAGGGGTCGACCGGGTCGACCGCGATGCTCTCGGTCCCCTCTAGGTTCCAGTCATTTTGGTCGAACAGGTCGGTCAGGGAAGTCCAGTGCTTCGAGGCAGCTTCGTAGCGGTACGCGCCCCCGATATCGGTGCGGACGAACATGACCCCCGGCAACCTCGGGTGAGCGACGATTCCGGTGATGAACCCCCCGGCGACGATCTTGACGTTGTCGAAGCGATAGGAGGTGTGTCCGCCGCTGGCGACGCCAGGAGCGCTCCACGCCGAGACGGCAATCGCGCTCAATCCCAATACGCTGAAAAGCCCCCAACGGGAACGAATGCGGAACGACTGACTCATGATGACGCACCCTCCACGCACTGAAACTCGCGACGTGTTCCCTTGCGGGGAACACTTCTGCCGCGGTACCCCAGCACGACTGCGTCCGCTTTTCGTCTACGCGGCGGGATTTGTCAATTGCACCCTATGACAGCGCAGTGCCGAACTGGTTTCGCTCGCCGCTTCGAGACTACCGCGACCCCCCGAACGCATCGTTCAGCGTCTGGATAACGTGGCTCGCGACGACATCCACGGTCACCGCCTCGAGCTCGTACTCGCCGCGTTTCCCCACGTTTCCCGCCTGGTTTATCATCGTGTTGCTCGACGACACGGCGACCTTTCGCTCGCTGCGGTTTGCCGAGAACGTGATCTCGATGGCGATCGGGTTCGTCTCGGCCGACTTGTGAGCAAACGGCTTCGGGACGATACGTAGCGAGATGCCCGCGGACCTGATGCCACCCTCGGCGCTCGACGACTCCTCCTGCTCGCGCACCGAGGCCTTGTGTCCTCGCTCGTTCAATATGTCGGCGATCTCCTGGAGGGCGGGCTGAATGGTCTTCGTCTTCAGCATCACGAAGCGCTCCGGGAACGACGCATGGGCAGCGCGAATCGCCGCGTCCACGCGCGCGGCCTCAGCGAGCTTCTCGTCGTAGTCGCCGATGATCTTCTTCAACTGGCTCTTCGCTTCGTCCTTCATCGCCGTCGACCTCCATTTCCTCTCACCTTCTCAACGCCCATCCGGGGCGCCAATTGGGTCGGGGCTTGCGGATTCAAGCTGGTCCCCCCTTCTACCACTTACCATGGGCGCAGGGGGCGACTCCGTTTCCGCGACGGAAGGAGGCCAGATGGGCTTGTACACAAGGCGATGGACCACGGTACTGTGAGCTATGCGAAACGTCGGCCCGGCGGAGCTAGTTCTCCTGGCTCTCGTCTTGTTGGTGCTCGCACGCTGAGCTCATGAGCCCAGATTGTCACGGACCTGGTCGAGGCACCGCGACACACCGATGTCATCGAGCAGATATCGATGTCGCTTCGGACGCTTTCGACGGATCGGGAGCCCACTGACCCGCGTCCACTCCGCCGTCACGTGCTGCTGCCCTGTTCGCGTAGTCGTTCGCTATTGTCCGAATCGAATTCAATCTGAATGGTTTTTCGATCGAGACGTTTGCCACGTCGTCGAGGAACGCACGGGAACGTTCCGAGAATGCACCTCCTGTCATGAAGACGATGCGACGAGCCGTCTCCGGAGAGGACGACAGAAGTGATTGATGAAAATCCATCCCCGACAGATTGGGCATCATCAGGTCGCAGAAGATGACGTCGTAAAGCTCGCCTCGGGCGATTCGAACGAGCGCCCGACTCGCGTCGGTTTCGACGACGACGTCGTGTTCGGATCCGAGCATCCGGGCGATTGCTTCCCCGATGGCCCGTTCGTCGTCGACGACGAGCACTTTGCCGAGACGCGACGGAGGCTGAGACGGTCGCTCGGTCACTTTCTTGTGAATGCCGCTGGCTCGAGCCGCAGGCAAGGCCACTCGAAACGTCGACCCTTTGCCGACAGCGCTCTCGACGGTGATCTCACCGCCCCACGACGCGATGACGTTGTGGCAGATGGCGAGGCCTAGCCCCGTCCCGTCGCCGACGGGCTTGGTGGTGAAGAAAGCGTCGAAAATGCGAGGAAGAATGTCTGCTGGGATCCCCGGGCCGGAATCCTGGACTTCGATGATGGCGCGTCCGCAGGCATCAACCGTCGTCCGGATCCGGATTTCATTGAGCTCGGCCCGGCCTTCGCCGATGGCTTGCGCGGCGTTCACGATGAGGTTCGTGAGAACCTGGGTGAGTTGCCCGGGGCGCCCTTCCACGAAGGGGGTCGTCCCGTACTCCTTGCGGAGTCGAGCATGGTGCCGAATCGTGCTCGCGGTCATCTTGATGGCGGATTCGATGACATCGGGCAGGTCGAAGATCTCGGTGGAAGCGGTGTCCGACCGCGAGAACGGCCTCAGATCGTCGACGAGCGTCCTCATCTTCTCGTTGCCGACGCTCGCGTCACGAAGGGCAAGGGCAATCGAGTCGAGCCGTTCGATGGTCCACTGCACCGTCGGCCAATCGGCCGACCCCTGCCCGAATGCGCGAAGTTCGTCGAGCACTTTTGTCAGCTCCTCCACCGAGAACGCGACATTGGCAATGACGTAGGAAAGAGGGTTATTGATTTCGTGGCCCACGCCCGCAACCATCATTCCAATCGAAGCAAGCCGCTCCGTCTGTGCCAACCGCTGTTCCAGCTTTCGACGTTCGCTCACATCTCGAAAGACGATGACCGCGCCGACAATCTCGCCGTCGTCGTCCACGATTGACGATATGCTATCTTCGATGAATAAACTGGAGCCGTTTCGGTCGACGAGAGACGTATTGACCGGCAGCTGAACATGGCCTTTCGTGCAGAGCGCGGTCCAAAGCGGATTTTCGACATGCTTCCCCGCTGGACCGACGAGGCGGAGTACGTCGTCGATCGTGCTTCCGAGGGCGTCGTCGCCGACGTAGCCGGTGAGCGCTTCAGCGACCTGATTCATGAAGGTGACTGCGCCGTGCACGTCGGTTGCGATGACGGCATCGCCAATGGACCGCAGGGCTATCTCGAACCACCGCTCGGATAGCCTGAGCTTGGACTCCAGCTCTGCGGCGGGCGGAAAAGAGCTGACTGATCTTCGGAGCATTTCTGATTCCCCCTTCGTTCTCAGAGACCCTCGGTCGACCGCCCCCGCGTGCAGGACGGGATCGCGGTGCGCTGGGCAAGCACTTTGTGTACCGTGGCGCCTTGAGGGCATTTGCGAGGCGTCGTGGACCGCCGATCGCGTTCGACCGGTTCGCGTGTCCTCACGTTTGCGTTTGGCCAAACTGGCCGTTGGTAATTTGCAAGCCCATCGTCCAGCCCGTCAAGCGACGCGACCCGAGGCGCGTACCCCATAGGCGACGCCCCTGACGCTTCGCCACTTGCGAAGCAGCCCGCTGCCGCCCGCGGCTACTCCCGTCGCAGCGCAATCGCCGCTTTGTCTTCGAGCACGCGGAACGTAAAAGACTCGGTCAAGTAAAGCTCTACATTGTCGCGATCGTGGACGGAGTAGCCAATCGACAAGTCCTGCCCTACGGTGAGCTCGTAGTCGCCGCCTCGGGTGGTGAGGAGCAGCGCGCCTGCTTCGAGCGCGGGCGCCCACACGAGTGGACCGTCGAGGTTTGCCTCGATGCGCTGGCGAAGCGGGTACCCTTCTTCGCTGTCGGCCGTGATCTCGTCGTACGCCTTGGGACCGAGCGCGAGGGCGTACGGTCCGTTCATGCCCGCGGTGCGGAGCGTTTCTTTGGCCTGGACGACCGCGCGGGGCCAGTCGAGGTTCGCGGCGACCTGGATCGGAGCGTGTGCGCTCGCCTCGACGATTCCCCGGATATGGGCCTGTCTGAATCCTCCGAAAATCGCGCTGTCTTCGGCGTAGGCCACGCGCTCGGCGGCAGCGATGACCGGGTCGAAGTCGAGATCGGTCGCCCCGCGCGCCGCGTAGTCTAGCTCCAACACCTTCATCACGAACGGCGCGCGAAGCTCGATGAGAGGCTGGACTTGGCGTACGGCGTGGTGGACTTCCTTGCCAGGGTCTTTCTGGATGGACTCGAGACGTCCCGTGTTGACGCCGCCGAGCTTCCAACCGTGAGGTCCGGAGAAGTCGACGAGTTTGCGTGCCGCCAAGTGGAGCTTCAGGACACGGCGCGCTTCTTCGTCGAGCTGGCGCCACGCTTCCGGCAGAATCGGGGCGAGGCTTCGCTTGAGGAGATCCATTACGCACCCGCCTTGAGGCTGCCGATGCCGAGGGACTGCGAGCCTTCCGCGCGGGCCTCGTCCCCACCACCCAGACCTTCCGCCCCACCGGTCGTCCTTCTTTCGACCGCCGTGATGGGGCCGCTCGAGTAAAGGTAGGTCTTCGCGTTGGTGTCGAGGACGTTGCTGTGCCGTCGGATCCATTCGAGCACCATCATCGCGTGCTCGATTTCCTCGTTCTTGTTGTGGACGAGCACGGCGCGAAGCTCGTCGTCCGTGCAGGCATCGGCGCGCTGCTGGTACCAGTCCACCGCGTCGAGCTCTTCGCGAAGCGAGGCAATCGCGCGGTGCATGTTCTTGGTGTCATCGGAGAGGAGTTCAGGCGCTTCGTGAAGAATTTCGCTGCTCATGACGGCGTCGGTCTCGCCGAGCGATTGGCTGCTTTCTCCATCTCCGCTGCGAGCGCGAAGTCACTCGCGCTGATGCCGCCCGCATCGTGCGTGGTCAAATCGACGACGACTCGATCGAAGACGTTGGACCATTCGGGGTGATGATCCTGCTTCTGGGCGACGAGCGCACAAGTAGACATGAAACCGAACGCCTCTGCGAAGCCGTCGAACTTGTACTCGCGGTGCAGCTTGCCGTCTTTGAGCGCCCAGCCGGGCAGCTTGTGCAGTCGTGTTCGCACTTCTTCGTCCGTCAGCCTGGAGACCTTCATGCCTCTTGCCGTCGCATGCTTCGTGCC
>CAZVPE010000013.1:12085-39009 GCA_964628155.1 uncultured Polyangiaceae bacterium
GCCGCTCGCATTCGAGCCGTCGAGATTGTCCGCGACAATTTGCCACATTCCCGCGACGAGAGCCCCTTGCGATGGTGCGGCACCGATGACGGGCATGCAAGATCCAGCGAGCGTGCCGCTTCCGTTCGTCGAGGCTTGCAACGAAGTCTTCGCGATTTCATGGTTGTCGGACGACTCTGTGAACGACCTCCGCCGCCTGCTCCTCCCGGCTCGCGCCTGTACGGCGTGGGTGTGCGTCCTGATGGCTTGTTCGGACTGCGGCCCGGGTAGCCCGTCTTCGCATCGTGAGACCGATGGGGCGCCCAAACCTCCCGACGGTGGCGTCGAGGTGGAAGGCATGCCCGCGCTGCCGGACGCAGCGCCAAGCACCGCGGATGGCCCGGAGGCGGGTGCGGACGCCACCGCGCTGGATGCGGGAGCCGGCGCGGGCATGGCTTCCGACGTCGCAGAGGGAGCGTGCCCGCGAGACTTGCCCGCGGGCTGCGAATCGCCCGTGCCGAGCTGGATGAACGTCGTGCAACCGATCATCGCCCAGAGATGCAACGCGTGCCACGGCGTAGGGGGCGTCGAGCAGGCGGCATTCGACTTTTCGACGTACGAGGGCGTGCGCAAGGCCTTTGGCTCCGTGCTCAATAGCGTGTACGGCTGCCTGATGCCGCCACCGGATGCCGGCGCGCTCACGCCGGAGGAGCGTCAAGCGGTTCTTGGCTGGCTGGTGTGCTCGGCACCGAACAACTGAAACTCGCGAGTCGAAGTGGGGTGGGCTAGGCGGTGTCTGGTTCTTTCGGCAGATTCTTCAACTATCAACGTGGAGACTCCAATCATGCTTCGAAAAGGATCGCCTGTTCGGCGCTGGACTTCTACAGGCGCGGCTTTGGCCATCTTCGCGATGGTTGCCGTCACGGCATGCTCATCGGATGACAACTCGGGCGGCTCGAAGCCGGACAGCGGATCGGACGCCACCGGAGGCTCGTCCAGCGGCTCCGGATCGAGCAGCGGTTCGGCAGCGAGCGAGGCGGGGGCCGACGCGGCCGACTCCGCCGTCAGTGACACATCTCCCACCGACGCTCCGGCGCACGATGCAGGCCCGTACACGCCATCGACCTGCACGAGCGCGGGAGGGGCAACGATGGGCCCCCCGGACGACCATTGTGCCCTGCCGGATGGGGGCTTCACGGCGCAGCCGACGAGCCAGGCGAGTTGCTACACCGACGGTAGCGCGCCCGGCGACGATGGCGGGGACAGCTGCCCCTACAACTACACCAACTATGGCCTGACGGCAGATGACGACGACTGCAAGTACCATGTGACTTGGACGTCGACTTC
The DNA here is from genome assembly GCA_964628155.1 of uncultured Polyangiaceae bacterium. Taxonomy (GTDB): domain Bacteria; phylum Myxococcota_A; class Polyangia; order Polyangiales; family Polyangiaceae; genus Palsa-1150. Next base: position 13,412 of record CAZVPE010000013.1, read on the forward strand.
AATCTGCTCGGGCGGGCCCGGAGTGGTCTTCACCGTCGTGGCAACGCTTAGAACGGCCGACGGGACCCCCGGCGCACCGCTCGTCGGCGCGAACACCAACATCGAGGCATTCACGACGACCCCAGGCAACTGGGACTCCGCGTCGTTCTGCGACGACATGTCGACGCATCCGAGCCCGAGCCCCGGCTTTCCGGGAACAATCGAGAGCCCTCCGGGAACCTACACGGGCCAGGTGATCTTCGACCAGCCGGGACAATGGACGGTGCGATTCCACTTTCACGAAGAGTGCGCAGACGTGCTCGACGACTCGCCGCACGGACACGCCGCGTTCCACATCACGGTCCCTTGAGTCCGGCGACCGCACCGAAATGCCCGTTGGATCGTGAGCCGGCGCGGGCGCGCCGGGTGCCGGCGCCGTATGCTCATGGGAGAAGAATCCATGAGAGCCCCCTTTCGGTCCACGCTGTCTCGCACCCCGCGTTCGACCGACAATTCCGGCTCGATCGCGGTGGGTCCTATGCGTCGGTGCGCCAGCGTGATCCTCGGTGCGCTTCTGGCGGCGTGCGGCAGCCACCATGAGACCATTTCCGAGACTGCGCCCGACGCGAGCGCCGCCTCGGCGAGATCGACCTTGTCACGCGATGCGATGCTCGATCCGCAAGCGTGCCAGGGTTGCCATCCGAGCCATTACGACGATTGGTCGCGCAGCATGCATGCCTACGCGAGCGACGACCCAGTTTTCCTCGCGATGAACCAGCGCGGCCAGCGCGAGACCAACGGCCAGCTCGGAAGCTTCTGCGTGAAGTGCCACGCGCCGATGGCCGTGCAGGACGGGCAGACGACCGACGGATTGAACCTGGCGACCCTGTCCCCAAAGTACAAAGGGGTAACCTGTTTTTTCTGCCACAGCGTGGCCTCGGTCGACGGGACTCACAATGCCGCGCTCACTCTGTCGGGGGATCTGGCGATGCGCGGGGAGTACGCCAACCCCGTTCCCAACGCGGCGCACGTGGGAACCTATTCGGCCCTGCACGACCGCGATCAGCTCGACAGCGCGAGGGCTTGCGGCGCATGCCACGACATCGTCGTCGCGGACACCAACGCGTTCATCGAGCGCACTTCGTGCGAATGGTCGCATTCCGCATTTGCGGCGCCCGTCCCGAATGGAGGGCAAACGTGTGTCCAGTGCCACATGGTCGAGAGTAGCGGCGCCATCGCCCAAGTACCCAATGCGCCCTTACGCAAATACCACAGTCACGATTTTCCAGGGGTCGACGTCGCGCTCGGGCCCAGCCTCACCGACGGGGGCGCCGAGAAGGTCGCGGTGCAGCAGTTCTTGGCGAGCTCGCTCCAAGGTGGGCTCTGCGTCACCCAAGCGGGCGGCATTCGGGTAATCCTCGATCCGGTCTTCTTGGGTCACGACTGGCCGAGCGGCGCCGCGCAAGATCGGCGCGCATGGGCCGAAGTCATCGCCTATAGCGGCGGCGACGTGATCTATCAGAGCGGTGTCGTGCCCGACGGCACGTCTGCGGTGGCCGTGCAGAATGACCCGGATTTTTGGCTTCTGCGCGATCAAATGTTCGATCCGCAGGGCAACGCCGTCGATATGTTTTGGCAGGCGGCAACCTCGATAGGTAACGAGATCCCCGCGCTCGCCACGTTCGATCAACTGGACCCCAGATTCTACAACACCCACGTCGTGCAGACGTACCCTCGCAACGCGACTCTGCCTCAAATGCCCGATCGAGTGACGCTGCGCATGCGGCTCCAACCGGTGGGCGTCGATGTGCTGGAGAATCTCGTCGACAGCGGCGATCTGGACCCCAGCGTCGCCCGGAGCATGCCTACGTTCGACGTGTCGTTTCTCGGCGCCGACGGCGGGGTCGGGCCTGCGCTGGAGTGGACGCCCGCGACCGCCGCTGCATCGGCGCTTCGGTATGTCGACGAATTCGACCAAACGCTCGCAAGCTGCGTGGGGACGAACGGGTTCAACGTGGGCGCGACGAAAGTGCGCGCGCCTGCGGCTGCCGAAGACAACGACTGCCCCAGCCAGGGAGCCGATGGGGGCGCCACTGGCGAGGCCGCTTCTGGCGAATCCGATAGAGGGGGTATGCAGCCCGACGACGATGCGGGAGTCGGCGCGCCGAGCAGCGAAGCAGCCGCACCGAGTGCCGACGCTGCGCCGGTCTGCGATCCGCAATACAACCCGGATTCGATTCAACCCGGACTCACGAAGGTGGGCAGCGGAGGGGCCCTCACGTTTCGAGTCGTGAGCGCCGACCCGGCGCCGCCGGGGCTCGACTACAATACCTGGGTCGTCAAACTGACTGACAGCACGGGCGCCCCCGTGACCAACGCGACATTTCCCCAGATTAAGACGTGGATGCCACTCCACGGTCACCCCTCGTCGATCGTACCCACGTCGGCGTCGAACGGCGACGGAACGTATACGATCAAGCTCTATCTTTTCATGCCAGGCCTCTGGCAGATCACCCCGACCGCGCAGGCCGGCTCGACCACCGATCAGGTGGTGTTCACTTTCTGCGTCGGCGGATGAGAGGGGCGAGCCTGACCCGGGGGAAAGCGCGGTTTGAAACAGGACCGCAACGAACGGCTGGCTTTGGGCGACAGACCAAGCGCGGGGCGCGCGGTCCGATCCACGGGAGGATTTCGCAACCCGCGCGGACGATGCATCCGGGCTTTTCGGTCACATAGCGGTCGCCGCGGCATCTGACGTGGTGTGATTCCTAGCCGAGAGCGTGGTCGGGCCTGGTTGCTGCCCGCGTTGGGGGTCGCCTCCATCGTTGCGCCGCTCTGTTGGCCACCGGCCCGCGCTCTCGCGGATACCGCCCAATCCTCCACGGCTGAGTCGGCCGAGAACGAGACGGCCCCACCTCGTCGCTATCCCGGCAAGCGGCTGTACTGGGACCCGAAGTTCGACCGGATGGATACCCCGGAGATGGTCATGACAGGCGTGGCCGCGAGCATCGCTCTCGCGACGAACGTCATGCATCCGCTGAACACAGGATGGAAGGGTGGGTTCTTCGTCGACGACCAGGTGCGGTCGGCGCTTCGCCTGCCGACGCTTGACGCGCGCCTGGAGGTCCGCAGCGCAACCGACGTGGGCCTTGCGCTGATGACGACGTATCCGATTCTGGTCGACTCGATTATCGTCGCTTACTGGTATCGGGGAAGCGACGATGTTGCGCTGCAAATGGCGCTGATCGATGCCGAGGCGTTCGCAATCACGGGCGCCATAGAGGGAACCGCGAACATTCTATCGGGGCGCGAGCGTCCTTATGGACAAGACTGCGGCAAGAGCGTTCCGAGCAACTCGACTGACTGCGCGTTCGACACGCGCTACCGGACCTTTTTCAGCGGCCACGCCGCCGTAAGCTTCACGGCGGCGGCGCTCATCTGCGCGCATCACGAAGAGCTCGATCTCTTCGAGAGTTCCGCTGACCACGTCGCGTGCGCCACGGGTTTCGTCGCGGCGGCGGCGATTGGAACGCTCCGCATCGTCGGAGACGCGCACTATTTCTCCGACGTCCTGGTCGGCGCCCTCGTGGGCACGACGGTCGGCCTTGGTGTTCCGCTCCTCCATCATTACAAGCGGGCGTCGGACGCGGGGAAGTCGGCCTTCCGAATGAACCTTCTGCCGGGGTTGACCGGCGCCCAGGTCGTGGGGACCTTCTGATGACGGGGCGGGCGCTGGCCATCGCGGGCATCATGGCCGCTTCGGCTGCCACGGGCATCGCGCGCGGCGATGTCCCCGCTCCGGCGCCGGATACGCACGAGGCCTGGATCCAATGCCCGCGATGCCATCCCTCCCACTGGACGACCGAGGAAGCCCGCCCGTTCGTCTCGCTGCGAATCGACGCCGGGTACCTCTACTTCAAGCCGCGCCTTTCGTTCGGCTACGGCAAGCCGTTTGCGCTTTGGGCCGGTATCGACGTAGCGCCCCTGGCGACACCGGATTACGCAGGCGGCTATTCCGGCTTACGCCTGCAGCTCCCTTGGTTCGACATTCGTGCTGGCGCGCGCGCAGTTCACGCGTTCTTGCACCAGTTTCTCAAGCAGCAGGACTCGTACACCCTCGTCGATTTGGCCGAGATCACGGGACACGCGACGAACTACCTCGATTTCGAGGCGGAGCTCGCCGGAGCCATTCCCCTCGGGCCAGGCAGCATTCTTCTGCTCGCCACGGCATCGGCGATCCAATCCGTGCCGACGGGGTACGACGTCTACGATGAGAACCTCCGAGTCATCGTGCGGCCCCCTCCCGTGTATCGAGCACGGGCCGGATACGCACTGCGATTCCTCCCGGAGAAGAACGCGCAGGTCGCGCTGGTCGGAGAGGTTCTGGAAATTCCGGATCGCAAGACGCAAGTCGTCCGCGCGGGCCTGGTCGCGACATTCGACATCGACGATGACTTTCAGGCGATCGCAACCCTTGTAGCTCCGATCGTAAGCCCAGATTCGATAGGCCTGGCCGGAGCAGACTACACAGAGCTGGGCATTCGGTACCGGTGGGCGACGGGACACTCGCATTCTCCGCAGGAACGAATTCCCGACGAGATTACCGCGATCGCGGGCAAGCGATGATACGGGACGCCGCTGGCCGCCCAATGAAGTAACGCGTCAAAACATCTCGCCAGCCGAGAAGTAACCCCCGACCGGAGTCGCGTCGGGCGACCAAGCAACGTCGGCACGGAGCACGAATGCCGTCCCCGACTGAAGGCGCAGCCCCCCGCCGACGCCGTACTTCAGGCCCAACCCCGTCCCGTCGAGTTCCGGGTGGGGCTTGATGTCGGTCCAGACCCGCCCGCCGTCGAGAAAGGCGACCATCCCGAAGATGAAAGGCTTCCCCAGCGCGCGAAACGAGGCGATCTGCGTACGGAGCTCGACGTTTCCGAACGCTTTGACCTTCCCGTAATAACGCTGCGCCGGGACGCCTCGAACGCCGTTCTGACCACCTATCGCGTAGGTCGAGTCGAATGTGGAGAGTTCGTAAAACGGTGGAGTGCCGATGAGCCAGTCGCCGACCGCCCGCAGCGCAAGCGTGATGCGAGGCTTCCATATGGGAATGAAAACCCGGGTCGTCGCCATGGCCCGCCCGTATCGGTAGGGCAACGGATCGACGCCGCCCGGGACGAGCCTCGCATCGACCGACTCGTATGAACCCGAGTGCGTCGACACCTCGTTGTCGCGATTATCGAATTGTAGTCCATACTGAAAAGCCATGACGGCATTCGGACGGGTCGAACCCAGCAGAGCCTTGACGTCGGGGCTTCCGGAGCGCAAGTCGGCCGCGAGGCGCGAATTTTCGTTGACGTTCACCCACGTCTGAACGTAGCGAAGGCCAATCCGCCAAGCCACGTGGTCGGCGATGCGCCCGCTCAACTTGAATGACATCTCGGGATGGATCCGAGTGTACTCGTGGTAGGAGAACATGGAGCCGACGGGCGTCGCCGCGGAGGAAGCGTTGCCGATACCGTAATAGTTGAGCGTCGACTCGTAGCTGTACGAGGGGCGGATCTCGAGATGCAGCGGGGCATCGAGAAAACGAGGGACGGTCAGAGTCACGGAAATGTCTTGATACGGAAGAACGAGCCCTCCCCCTTGGCGGCTCTTGAACGTCACGAGCCCATCGGACTCGATATTCCACTCGTACGGGTCGTAGCCTCTTCGCACGCGGACGAGGCCGATGAAGAACCCGCCTCCGAAGCCGATGTCGGTTGTCCCGCCGGCAACCGGCAAGACGTTGAATTCGGTGCTGGAGCCGACCGGCGCCTTGGCGTCTCGAGCCGGCTTGTCGCTAGAATTCAGCGGGTCGGAGGCCAACGCTCCGATCGGCGAAAAGGAGGCCGCCAGTGTGGCCCACAGCGAAAGGACGAGGGACCGACCTCGACGGCGCGGGCGCACCGGGGCCGCCTCGTTCAAGGCTCGCCCGGGCGGTCCGACGCGGACGTCGACCCTTCCGTACGGAGCTCCGCGACGGTTTGATCTGCCAGAATATCGACTGAATCGGCAAGAGCTCTGGCCAAGGCAGCGACGATGGCATCGGCGGCGGCGTCACCGGCGGCATCTGCTATCGGGCGCTCCACCGTGATCGAGCGAGAGAATCGAACGAGGCGGTGGTCCACCACGGAGTCGTCCAGCGGGAGGCGGCCGCCGTGCGCCGGCGCACGGACCTCCTCGAAGGCGAGAACGTCGACGTCGAGCGTGATCCCGACGCCGTACGCGATTTGCCGAATGCCGCGTCGGTCGAAGAGCGCGCGGCCGAGCGCGCGTCGAACGTAGAATTCCGGCTTCTCCGTCCACCGCCGCCCGTTGTAGAAGCCGACTTCGTACCCCGAGTCCCGAAATACGATTTCGTCTTTCAGGTAGGCGGCCGAGCCGACACGCCCGAGCCTCAGCTCGAGTCCCGACGGTGCCGCCCGGTCTGCGGGGCCCGCCGCGCTCTCTGGACTGAAGTATCGAGACACGAAGGCGTCGCTCTTCGAAAAGAATGCGCAGCCCACTTGTGGCAGCAGCGCCGCCGCGAGACACACCGCAATCGGGCACTTCATCGGAGTGCCTTGGTGCGGCCCTTGACGAGCATGTCGGAGTCTCGATCGAGAGCGTCGCCCAGCCTCTGCACCGCCGCCGCAGCGCTTTGTACGTCGCGAAGGGTCTGTTCGAGATTCTCGCCGAGTCCCGTCGCGCCGTGCGCGACGTCGCCCACGGCGCCCGAGGCGCGCGCAACGCTGGCAATCAACCCTTTCTCTCCTTGGAGGTCTGCGAGGAGCCCGTTCACTCGCGTCATCGTTCCGCTCAATTCGGACAACGTTCGCTGCGCGTCTTGCGACAGCTTTTCGACGTCGGCGCGCTTCAGGGTGCGCTGCACGTCGACGAGGACGTCGTCCACGTGCCGCAAAGTTGCACTTGCCTTGTCCGCAATGTGCTCGGCGGTCACGTCCTCCAGCAAATTGCTGATTTTGGCCAACAAGACGACAATCTGGTCGGCCAGCTCGGGGAGGCGGTCGACGGCTTGAACGACCGAATCCTCCAGGTTTTTGATTGTCGAACGAGCCGACGGAATGTAGTTCTCCGGCACCGGGAACGGCAACTGAATGATTGGATTGTCCTCGATCCGGAAGAAATCGATGGATATGAACATGACACCCGTGAGACCCGAGGAGCCGAGCTGAACGCGCAGGTCGGGCGGCACGGCGATGCGTGCGTTCGCACCTCGAACGGTCGAGAGCCCCAGGTCGTTGAGTTGGCCGACCGCCAGCTCGCAGGTGATCGCGACGTGGCGGTGGTCGGGAGCAATGTTGATGACCGATACGCTGCCGATCGTGACCCCGCGAAATTTGACCGGCGAGCCGACGTCCAGCCCCTGCACCGACTCGTCGAAGAACGACTGATAGCTGACAGTTTTCTTCTGCAGGCTACGAGCTCCGAGGAAGACGATGCTCGCCAGCGCCGCGACCACACCAACCACGACGAAGAGGCCGAGCTTCCAGTGATTGGTCGGAGCGGGCATTTACTGCGCTTTCGGTGTTCGGTTGAAGAACTGCTGAACACGGACGTCGGCGCACGAGTCTCGGAGGTCGCCCGGGCTGCCGGCCGCGATGATGCTCTGGCTTTCCTTGTCGAGCATGATGCAGCGCGTGACTATTTTGAAGACGCTCGGAAGCTCGTGGGTGACGACGACGACGGTCAGGCCGAGCACGCGATTGAGCACGAGAATCAGCTCGTCGAGCTCGACGGATGTGACCGGGTCGAGCCCCGCCGACGGCTCGTCGAGAAAGAGCAGGCTGGGCTCCAAGGCCATGGCGCGCGCGATCGCCGCCCGCTTTTTCATGCCGCCCGACAACTCTGAGGGCAGTTTCTCGTCCACCCCCCGAAGACCGACCAAGCAAAGTTTTGCGCTGACGATGGCGCCGACCGCCTCGGGCTCGAGGTCGGTCCAGGTTTGCAGCGGCAGACCGACGTTTTCACCGACGGTCATCGAGTTGAGGAGAGCGCCGGATTGGAACACGACCCCGAAAGGAGGGCGACCGACTTCAAGGTGCTTTCCGGAGACGCCCTCGACGACGACGCTTCCATGGAGAGGCGTCTCGAGACCGACGAGATACCGCATCAACGTGGATTTTCCACACCCGCTCACGCCGAGAATGGCGAATATGTCGCCGCGCGCGACTTCGAAGTTCGCGTTCTTTTGGAGAACCGTATCGTCCCAACCCATCGTGAGATCGACGACGCGGACCATGGGTTCGTCAATCATCGGTGCAGCCCATGAAATAGGACGGTGAACGCCGCGTCGAGAAGAACGAGTACGAAGAAGGTGGTCACGACGGCCGACGTGGTGCGGCGCCCGACGCCTTCGGCGCCTCCCGTCGTCGCAAGGCCTTGCTGACACGAAATGAGAGCGATGGCGACGCCAAAGACGCCGCTCTTGATGACTCCCGAATAAACATCCCAGAGGGAGACCGATTTTTCGGTTTCTCTCAGGTAGCCGGTGATGGTGAGGTCGAGGCTCGTCAGACCGACGACCAGCCCCCCCAGGATGCCCACCACGTCGGCGAGGAGAACGAGGATCGGAATCGCAAGGAATAGAGCGAGGGCGCGCGGCAAAACGAGATAGCGAATCGGGCCGAGCCCCATCGTGCGCAGGGCGTCGACCTCTTCCGACACCGCCATGGATCCGAGCTCCGCGGCAAAGGCTGCGCCCGACCGTCCGCAAAGGATGATGGCGGTCATCAGCGGTCCGAGCTCGCGAGTAACCGAGAGACCCACCAAATCGGCAACGAAGATGTTGGCGCCGAATTGCTTGAGCTGGACGGCGCCCTGATACGCCATCACGAAGCCGATGAGAAAGTTTATCAGCACGACGATGGGTACGGCGTCGGCGCCCACGCGCTCCATGGTGGGCAAGACTTCCTTCCAGTTTCCGGTGCGCGGTGAGCGGAGCGTTCCGGCCACCGATAGAAGCATCTGGCCGAGAAACGCCAAGACCAACTGAGTTTCAGCGAAGACGGTCCACGTTGCGCGGCCCACCTGAGCGAGCACACCCTCGGGCCTTCGCTTCGCGAGCGGACGGCGGTGCGCGTCGCCTTCATAGAGGTGAACAATCTCTTGAACGCCAGGACTTGCGCCGACGAACTCCGACCCGGCGCCGCGCGCGCGCAGACGATTGCGAAGATGAACGAGGAGAGCCATCGATCCGCCGTCGATGGCTTCGACGTCGGTGAGGTCGAAATCGACTTGCTGCGTGGACGCAGAGGCGAGGAGCACTAGCGCTTGCTCCCAAAGTGCCGCAGCTTCGGGAAGTTCGAGCCTCCCGCGGACCTGCAAGGTCCCGGGGTTGCCACTCGACCCGTCGCGCGTGATCGAAAAGCCGGGAAGACTTTCCGCTGCGATGCTCAGTCGCACGCCGCGTGTCGAGCAACAACCGTTCCGAGGTCTCGGCCCTTGGTGCGCAGGCGTTTGTCCGCTGCATTTTGCGGTTTGAGGACTTCGTTTGGCAAAACGCAAATCGGCTGCCGGCTGCGGGTCACCCGGGTACGGCAGCGCAGAGCAGGCCGCGCCCTCGATTCCAAGTTGGCCGCCAATTTGCGACCGGGTCGAAAGCGAGCCCCTACGCCCCGAATCCGGCGTCGCAGGACACCGGCGCGCGCGCGCGAACCGCCGTCGCCAGCTAAGATGGTGGCGGAGTCGCGTAACGCGCGGCAAGGAGCTTCGGATGTTCTCAGTCGGCGCACGGCGCAACGGATCTTTTGGCGCTTTCGCATGCCTCGCGGTCGCCTTCGTCTTCACAGGCGCCCGAGCCGAGGCGCACTTCAAGATCGACGCCCCAGCGAGTTGGATGTCCCAGGATACGGCCGGAGGCCCTCAGAAGAAGGGCCCCTGCGCCTCCATGGCGGATCTGGCCCTTGGCGATCCGCAAGGAACGCCGACCAACACGGTGACGGTGGAACAGGGCGGAACGGTCACCGTCTCGGTCACCGTCACGATCGCACATCCCGGGTGGTTTCGAGTCTCGCTCGCCGAGGGACCCAGTTCGAGCCAAACCCTTACCACCCTGCCCGATCCGGTGGCGGTCAATGGAACGAGCTGCACTCCGGCGCTGATGCGCAATCTGACCTGGTCGTCGACGCAGCCCATCATCGCCGACGGCTTGGGGCTGCCCGCCGGATCGACGTCGACGACGACGATGCAGACCGGCAATCAGACGTTCCAAGTCACGATTCCTCCGGCTGCTACCTGCACGAGCGCGCGTCCGTGCACCCTTCAGGTCATCATGATGATGACCGATCACCCGGTGTCCGATTGCTACTACCACCACTGCGCCGACATCACGTTCGGGGGCAGCTCCGACGCGTCCGCGGTCGATTCCACGGTGGAAGACTCCGCCCCGGGAAAGTCTGGCGAAGTCGATTCGTCGGTCGAAGCCCCCGATGCGAGCGGGTCGGGGGGCGGCGGGATGGGCTCGAGCTCTTCCAGCGGCGCGACCGGGTCGAGCAGCTCGAGTTCTTCCGGCGGATCGAGCGGTGCGGGAAGCACCAACGCTTCGTCGAGCGGTGGGGGGGGAGGGCCGGAGGGCGCCGCGAACGGGAGCAGCAGCAGTGGCTCGCCGGCTTCGAGCGGCAGCAACGCGGTCTCGGGGTCGGGCAGCAGCAGTTCGTCGGGGGGCAACACGGAAACCCAGTCTCCCTCGAGTTCGAAGAGCGGCTGCGGCAGCACAGGGGCGTCGCCTCGCGGAGAATCTACGGCGATTGCCGCGCTGGGCTTGTTGGCCTTCAGCTCGCTGAGACGGCGGGCGCGGAGGCGCTGACGATTTCGTCCCGCTGGCGCATCCCGTTCGAAGCCATGCGTGCGCGGGGCAAGGCGGCCAGCGCGTCGTTCGCGGTCGCCGCCGTCCTCGCCGCCATCGTGATCGTGCGGGGAGCGGTTCGGCATCCGCCGATCGGCGCAACCGGCGCTTCCGTCGGCAAAGCTGCGGAAGGAGGGCCGCCCGTCCTGTGGGACGTGCCCCCCTTTGCCTTCGAGGATGCCGAAGGCCGCGTCATTCGCAATGCGACGCTCCGCGGACACGTCTGGGTCGCGGATTTCGTTTTCACGCGATGCACGAGCATCTGCCCGCTCATCACCGCCGAAATGACGCTCTTGCGGAGGAGAATGCACTCGTTCCGCATTCGCTTCGTCTCATTCTCTATCGACCCGGACTTCGACACGCCGGAAGTGCTCAAGGCCTACGCGGCCCGCTGGGACGCCGACCCTCGTTGGCTTCTGGTGCGCCCTGAGCCGCCGCAAGTCGGCGATTTCGCGAGGGCAATGCATGTGCCCTTCGAACGAAGCTCCGACCCGGAAGAGCCTCTCTTGCACACATCGCTGTTCTTCCTGGTCGATGTCGCGGGCCGCGTCCGGGGCCTCTACGGCAGCCTCGACGAAGCGGCGGTCGCCCAACTCGTCGCCGACGCAAGTCAGCTCGAGACGAACGCGGAGGGCGCCCCCCGGTATGCCGAAGTTGCGAAACTTCGCGAGTCACCGGCCGGGACGAGCCTCTCGCGCGGCTTCGATCTGTTCCGCTCCGTGGGGTGTAGCGCGTGCCACTCCGATCCCCACGTTGCCCCCAAGCTCAACGGCCTGATCGGAGCGACTGTGGCGATCGGTCGCGGGGAAACCACGGTGGCCGACGATGCCTACGTGCGCGAGTCGATTCTCGACCCGGCGCGCAAGGTCGTGGAGGGCTACAACCCGCTCATGCCGCCGTACCGAGGGCACCTCACAGACGCAGAGGTCGACGACCTCGTCGCGTACGTGCATTCCCTCGAAGTGCCGACCGGCGAGCCCGAGAAACGGGCGGCTGTTCCGCGCGACGCGAGCGCCGAAGAAGTCCGCGATCCCGTCTGTGGAATGCGTCTCGCGCCGTCGGTCGGCTCTCCGCGGGCTGAGTACCTTGGAAAGACGTACTCCTTCTGTAGTGATCGATGCCGCGATCGATTCGAGCGCGACCCCGCCCACTACGTTCCTTGAGCCATCACCCGAGGCCATGCTCCTGCGCGATCTTCGCGTTCCGCTCATCAGCGCGCTGTGCCGCCGGACGCGCCGCGAGCCGCTCCGCGTACGCGACGAACGTCGGCGTCGGCTCGATGATCTTGAAGCGCAGCATGAACCGGATCGTCCCCCCGAAGATGGCGTCGGCCATCGAGAAGCGATCTCCCAGGACGTAGTTTCGCCCCGCGACGGCGCTTTCCATGGCGGCGATCATGCTCTCGTAGGAGCCCCAGCCCGCCTGGCTCGGCTTGAACTGCCAGCCAGAACTCTTGGCCATCGTTCCGGGCTCGATCACCGACGGGGCGAAGAACGACCAGCGGAGGTACGCGGCGCGCGCAGGATCGTCGGGAGCCGGCGCGAGCTTGCCGAGCGAGTAGCGGTCCGCAAGGTAGAGACCAATCGCGGCGGCCTCCGTCACGACGACGTCGCCGTCCGTGAGGATCGGCAGCTTACCCATCGGGTTTAGGGCGAGGATCTCCGGTGCTTTCTGCGCGCCCTTGAGAACATCGACGAAGCGAAGCTGGTAGTCGATACCGAGCTCCTCGAGCATCCAGATCGCGTTCGCGGCGCGGGAGTACGGGTGGTGATAGAGCGTGATCGACATGGGCGGCCTCCGGGATGCCGGGGATACCGCGGTCGTCGGAAGTTCGCAATGCGGCGCGCGACCCTCGAAATTTGCCGTGACCGTGACGGCCAGCCCGGGCTTTCGGTCCGGGCTGGCCCGAGTGCACCGAACGTTCGTTCGTCAGAAGATGCCCGGGCCGGGCGTCAGGATGTTGGCGGGGTCGAAGATCTCTTTGATCACTTTCAATACCGGATAGAGAAGCCCGTATTGCTGCGCCCAGTCGGCCTTCGACATGGGCGTGCTGCCAATCGGGTAGAGCGTTCCGCCGATGGCGCGCGCCGCCTCGAACCGAGCGCGCGCCTTGGGAGCCTGCGTACTCGCATAGGTGGGGTCCGTCGGACTGCCGGACGTGAGAACGTCGAACAGATAGACCATCTGTTCCTGCGGCAGTCGAAAGGCGACCGCCTTCGGGAAGAGGTTCTTGACCGGGAAAAAGAGGACGAACCCGGGGAACCCCGGCGCCGAGAGATCCGCCGCAGTGATCTGGGCGAGCGTGGCCGGCACGAAGCTCGACGCCTGCGACCCGGGGATGAACAGGTCGCCCCAGACGTGGGGGCCGACCGGCAGACTCGAGAGCGGCCCGTCGTTCGCGGTGTCATACTGGAATGCGGTCATATCGGTCGTCGCCAGCTGGGGCGGCGCGAAGTTCAGACCCGCCAAGAGCGCGGTGTCGTTCGGTGGAGCGCTTGGATCGTAGTATTTGACCACGTTGAGCACGTACGCGAACCCGCTCGGCGTGGGCGCCGGTGCACCGAAGAGCGAATAGATGCCGTCGACCTGGTTGGCGGCGACCAGCGTGTTCATGTCGCCGAAGAACGTCGGGAAATCGAAGTAGGTAATGACATAGTTGCGTGCCATCGAGGCAACGCTCACGAGCTTGATTTTGGCCCGCACGATGATGCCGTATTGCCCAACGCCCCCGACGACCGCCGCGAAGAGAGCCGGACTCTGGGTGAGCGAGCATGTCCGAAGGACACCGTCGCCCGTGACGACATCGAGCTCGTAGACGTTGTCGACGATTGCCCCGTAGCGAAAGCTCGCCGGCCCAATGCCCCCCATCGAGAGCGTTCCCCCGACCGAGAGCCCCGTGAAACCGGTGATCACCGCCGGTCTTTGGCCGGTCGGCTCGACCTGGGCCAGGAAATCGTGCCAGACGACCCCCGCCTGCACGATCGCATAGCCGGTACCGACTCGTTCGATCGCATCGAGGGTCGAGCTGTCGATGACGAGTCCGGCGAGGACTTGCGACTGGCCGTTGACGCTGTGGCCCTGGCCTCGCATGGCGACCTGAATGCCGTGCTGACGGCAAAAGGTGACCGCGCGGACGATGTCCTGCACGGACCCCGGCTTCAGGACGGCGATCGGGACGTGGTGCACGATATGACCGTAGTCGTCGCCGAACGCCGCCAGGGTCGCGGGATCCGTGAGCAGGTGCCCGTCGAGTTGGGGTATCGAGATGCCTGGGTTGCCTGCGTACGCAGCGGTCACCCAGGAGCGCCGCGCAGGGTCAAAGCCGAGTACGAGCGTGCTCGCTCCCGCGACGAGTCCGGTGACGAACGTGCGACGAGTTCCACGGATAGGTTCCATATCGCGCTCCTTGTGTGCCCGAACTCCTGCCGCGGAGCCCGAACGCATGGGTTTCCAAAAAACCTCATCCCACGGACGCCGTCCGCCAGCAAGGTCTTTTGGCGCATGCCCGCTTCGACGAGGGCGCCCAGGGGTCTCTCACGAATTTCACAAATCTCACAAAGGCAAACCCGCGACCGCAGGATTTCAATGGGGCCGAAGAACTCCATCCGAGATGGGCCAATCGTTTGAGTACACACCGGCTGCGGCGCTGCACGCGGCTCCTGGGCTCGCCCGGTTTCCCGAGCCTCGCCAAAGCCTCGCCAAGAGGCATATCGACTGCTGCTCTCGGTCCTCGAGGCACTGCACACGAGAGCCACGGCAAAGTTGACCCACCCGGGAGGGAGCCCACCCGGGACCCGAGTCAATGGCTCGACATCTGGTCCGGCAGAAGCCTCACCTTGAGCCAGCGCAGCGCAGGCGGCATGCCGGTTGCGTCCTCGACGGTGGTACCCGAGGGATCCACCGATGAAGGCCGTGAGCACCACCATAGCCGACGCTCTCGTATTCTTCGGCGCTACCGGCGATCTCGCGTACGAGCTCGTCTTTCCCGCGCTCCAGGCGATGGCGAAACACGGGACGCTCGACTTCCCCGTCATCGGCGTCGCCAAAAGACCGTGGACTACGGACCAGCTCCGGGCACGCGCGAAGCAGAGCTTGGAGACGCACGGCGGGCTCGACGACGCCGCCTTCTCGAAGCTGAGCGCCAAGCTCGGGTACGTGAGCGGCGACTACAACGAGCCGTCGACGTTCCAGGCCATCCGAGGGCAGCTCGGCGCCGGGCGCAGGCCGGCCTACTACCTCGCGATCCCGCCGACCCTTTTCGAGGTCGTCGTCGAGCGGCTGACCAGCTCCGGCTGCGCCAGAGACGCGCGAGTCATCATCGAGAAGCCGTTCGGGACAGACCTCGAGTCGGCGCAAAGACTCGACCGCATTCTCCGGCGTTCGTTCGACGAGGCCTCGATTTTCCGGATCGACCACTTCCTCGGCAAGCGAGCGGTGAACAACCTTCTCTTCTTTCGCTTCGCCAACATGCTGCTCGAGCCCATTTGGAACCGCACGTACGTCGAGAGTGTTCAGATCACGATGTCCGAAACGTTCGGCGTTCGGGACCGAGGGGCGTTCTACGAGCAAGTGGGCGCCGTCCGCGACGTCGTCGAGAACCACCTCCTTCAAGTCCTGAGCAATCTCGCCATGGAGCCACCGGTCGGGACGGACGCCGAGAGGATTCGGGACGAAAAAGTGAAGGTCTTGCAGGCCGTCGCTCCCGTCGCCCCCAAGGCTGTCCTGCGGGGTCAGTACCGGGGTTATCGGCAGGGAAAGGGCGTGGCGCCCACTTCCCAAGTCGAGACGTTCGTGGCGATGCAGCTCGCGATCGACTCCTGGCGCTCATGAACGCCATCCGGTTGCTCATCGCGGACGTGGACGGGACTCTCGTCACGCCGGACAAGAGGCTGACGGCGCGCGCCTGCTCGGCCGTCGAGCGCCTGCGCGAGGCCGGCATCGCATTCACCATCACCAGCGGTCGACCGCCGCGCGGGATGGCGATGCTCATCGAGCCGCTGCGGCTGGAGGCGCCGATCGCTGCCTTCAACGGCGGCCTCTTCGTGAAGCCGGACCTCTCGACCGTGATCGAGCAGCGGACGCTTTCGCCCGCCGTCGCCCGGGAGGTCGTCGCACACCTCTCCGAAGCCCGCCTGGACGTCTGGGTGTATTGCGGTTCGGACTGGTTCGTCCGCGACGCGGGCGCGCCGCATGTCGCGCACGAGCAAGCCACCGTGCGGTTCGCGCCGACGGTGATCCGCGATCTCGGCGACGTGCTCGACGGCGCCGTCAAGATCGTCGGCGTCAGCGACGACGGGCCCCTCGTCGCGCGTTGCGAGGCCGAGCTTCGACGCAGAATGGGCGCGCAAGCGTCGGCGGCTCGGTCGCAACCCTACTACCTCGACGTCACCCATCCCGACGCCAACAAGGGAATGGTCGTGCGGCTCGAGTCACGCTTCCTCGACGTCCCGCTCGAACGGATCGCCACCATCGGCGACATGCCGAGCGACGTGCTCATGTTCGGCGTCGGCGGCATGAGCATCGCCATGGGCAACGCGAGCCCGGAGGTGCAGCGCGCAGCCCGCCACGTCACCACCACGAATACCGAAGAGGGCTTCGCCAACGCGGTCGAGCGCTTCGTCCTCGGCCCATAACGAGTAGATTCGCATGGCCTACGACACCATCGAGAGCTACGGCGTCATCGGAAACATGCGCACGGTGGCGCTCGTGAGCCGGAGCGGCTCGATCGACTGGATGTGCTTTCCCCAGTTCGATTCTCCGAGTGTTTTCGGCGCTCTACTCGACGATGCCAAAGGCGGACGGATGAGCATTCGCCCTTGCGGAGAGCCCGCTGCTTCCAAGCAGCTCTACTGGCCCGACACGAACGTGCTCGTGACCCGGTTTCTCTCGGCCGACGGTGTCGCCGAACTCCACGATTTTATGCCGTGCACGGGCCGGGCGCGGCCCTCGGACAACCAGATCGTCCGCCGCTTGCGGGTCGTGCCGCCGTCCTTCGGCGGACGGCGAGCGCCAGGTGAGTTCAGCTGCCGGGCGATCGTCGCACGCTAACGTGTCCCGCCGGCGTGGCCGGCGACCGTTCGATTGTTGCCGTCGACGATTGGCAGCCTGCGGTCGGCGCCGAGCGGCACCGGCTTGTTTCCGGCGTAAATGCGGTGCCTGCCGCGCGTCTCGAACCATTCCTTCGTCGTGGCCACGGCGTGCATGTTTTCGACGACCTGTCGCCAGCCGACGCCTGTATTGTATGCGCAGAAGGAGATCTCACCCTCCTGCGTGGCATACGGAATGACGCACATCTCCGTTCGGCGGAAGTCGTAGGTCCAGAGATCCTGAAACCACATCCCTCCGACCCAGAGGATTCGCCAGTCTTGCTCTTGGATCTCCTTGCCCATGGCGCCGCGCATCTTGCCGTAGAAGAAGAGCTTCACGAACTCGACGAGCGAGAAGCCAGGGGGAGCTTTCGTGGCGTCGTAGTTGCGAACGAAGGAGAGCGCGACCTGAGCGAGGCTCAGCTCTTTGCCCCGCGCCGTGTCGCAGATGACCATGATGTCGTCGAGGAACGCGCCGAGGTCGAAGAATTGCGTAATCGTCGACCACTGCTTCGTCTTTCGATTCGCCACGAGGATTACGCTCGATCCGCAGTTGGGGTGGCAGGAACAATTGACGGAGCCGAAGCTGTTTCCGTCGGGTCCGTTCAGCGACCGCAGGTGGTCGGCGAGTGCGCCGAAGACCCCCATGGCGCCCAGCGGGTACCAGTCCCGGTAGGGGTCGATTTTGCCTCCCGTATGCTTGGCGAGTGCGTGCGCCAGGTGGGAGATCGTGTAGCGCCGGGCACGCCGCTCTTCGTCGGTCACGCCTTCGTCTCGGCCGGTGAACGAGACCGGCTGGAACGAAACCCCGTCGAGCGAATCGCAGTTGTCGAGCGCGAAGTCGAGGATGGGACCGACCTGGGCGTCGTTCACGCCGTTGACGATGGTCGTCACGGGGAGGATCTGGATCCCGGCGGCGCGCATCACCTCGATGGCTCTCTGCTTGACGTCGAATAGATTCGAAATGTGCCGGTGGCTGTTCCCGTCGTTCGTCACGCCGTCGAATTGGAAGTAAGCGAGGTCGAACCCCGCTTCTTTGGCCCGAAACGCGAACTCCGGTTCGAGCGCGAAGCGAAGTCCGTTGGTCGCGGCCTGAACGTTGAAGTAGCCAACTTTCTTCGCGTAGGTGCACGCTTCCAGAAAGTGGGGAGACAGGGTCGGCTCGCCGCCGGAAAACTGAACTGTCATCTGACGCCGCGGTTTGAACGAGATGGACGCATCGAGGATTGCCTTGATGTCGTCCATCGTCAGCTCGTGCACGTAGCCGACCTGGTTGGCGTCCATGAAGCACGGATTGCACATCATGTTGCAGCGATTCGTCAGATCGACCGTCAGCACGGTTCCGCGGCCGTACTTGATCGACGATGTCCCGTGCCGATGGACCAGCTCGTCGCCTAGCGTGCGATAGTCCCGTCCGTAGTAGCGTGTCTCGATGAGACGGCTGAACTCCGGGTCGAGCGAAAGAAGGTCCTCGAAAAGACCGTGCTCATGGCACTCTTTGCGAATGACGAGGCGCCCGTTCTCTTCGCGAATGTGGGCCTTGATCTCGCCCACGTGGCCAGTCACGAGCTCCGAGACGCTGCGCTCTCCCCGCAGAATGGCCTCGCGCGTGTCGATGACGCATCGCGGGCACAAGGAGTCGGTCTGACGGGGCCAGCCGAGCGGCGGCTTGGTTCGCTCCCGGCTCTTGGGAAGCGGACCGGGAGCCCACTCCGGAGATGGAGAGGGACTGTCGGGGAGCCGCGTGTTGACCGACTGGAACCCTCGCCATCCAAGCTGCGCCAGCTCGCGGATCACGGCATTGACATGATCATTCATTGGTTTTGTCCCCACGGGTCTGTAATGACGTCGTCGAACGCCTACCCCGCATCCGTAAGGTACGGTGACACTGCGAGGAGCCCGAAACCCTCCCCGGATTCGCTTAGGCATGCAGACGAGATTGGGGACCTTTGCGCGATCTCGCCCGTTCGGTGACCGTCACGTGTCGAGCGAAGTCAGCCCTTCTCGAATTGCGTACTTGGTGAGCTCGGCGACCGAGCGAAGCGAGACCTTGCCCATGATCTGCCGCCGGTGCGTCTCGACGGTACTCACGGCAACTCCGAGCTTCACCGCGATCTCCTTCGAAGTGCGGCCCTCGGCGAGGAGCTGCAAGACTTCGCGCTCGCGGCTCGAGAGGGTCGTGGCCTTCGCGCGCGCGTCGGCGCCCGCCGGCTCGCGAAGAGCCGACTCGATCACGGCGTCGCCGACGAGCGGACTCACGTATTTCTGGTTTGCGGCGACCACGTCGATGGCTCGCGTCAGCTCCTCGGACGCGGCGTTCTTGAGTAGGTATCCCGAGGCCCCCGCGGCGAACATGGCGAGGACGTACCTCCGGTCGGAGTTCATCGACAGAGCGATGACTTTCACTTCGGGCATCTCGAGCGCGAGCCTGCGCGTGGCGTCGATTCCGTTCATGTTCGGCATCGTGATGTCCATGACCACGACGTGCGGGTGCACCTTGCGGGCGAGCGCGATGGCCTCGTGACCGTCCGGAGCCTCACCGACCACCGTCATGTCGGCGCGCCTCTCGAGGATGGCCCGCAGCCCGTCCCGCATGATCTTGTGATCGTCGACGATGAGAATCTTCATGGGCGGTCCCCCTTGGACGGCGGCTCCGAAGCGGGCCGCGATGCTGGAACGAACATGCTCACGCGCGTCCCGTACTGGGGCGCCGACACCACATCCACCGAACCGCCGAGGCGCTCGATTTGTTCTCTGATGCTGAAGAGACCGAAGCCGGTGCTTGCCCCCGCTCCTTCCCTCGCATCGAAGCCGGCCCCGCTGTCCTCGACCATGATCCCGACGCGGTCGCCTTCCTGGCGCAGAGTCACCTTTGCAGCCGAAGTCCCCGCGTGCTTGAACACGTTGGTCAGGAGCTCGCGCACCGAGCGAAACGCCATGGCGGCCGCCTCGGGTGCGACGTTCAGGTCCTTGTCCCCTTCGACCTCCACCCGCATCCCGTAGCGTTCCCCCATCTCCTCGGCAAGCCATTGGAGGGCGGGCTCGAGGCCCAAGTCGTAGAGGATCGGCGGACTCAGATCGAACGTGAGCGAGCGCGTCTGGACGATGGACTCGTCGATGAGATGCACGCACTCCTCGATCGCCCCCCGAACCGGACCTTCTACCGCGGTGCGCGCGGCGGCGAGCTTGTTCTGCGCGAGGGCGAGCGCCTGCCCGACCCCGTCGTGCAAGTTGATCGCAATTCGCCGGCGCTCGCGCTCCTCGGCGAGCGCGGCGTCGAACGCCATGTGGCGCAGCTTCTCCTGGTATTCGAGGAGCTTCTGCTCGCCCGCCTTGCGCGCGCTGACGTCGCTGACGAACGCTACGACGACCGGCCCGTTTGCCCCCTTCATCGGGGTGAGCGCGATTTCGATCGCGAACTCGCTTCCGTCTTTGCGCAGCCCGGCGGTTTCCAGCGCGCCGTCGCCGATCGGGCGCGCCTCCGGGGCGCCCACCGCCGCGCGAGCTTCCTCGCGGACGGAGCGCAAGCGCTCGGGAACAAGGTTCTCCGCCGGCAGTCCGAGCAGTTCGCCTTGCGGGTAGCCGTAGGCCCGGTGGGCTGCGGCATTCGCAAAGACAATCTTCCCCGTCGTGTCGCTCATGAGAATCGCCTCGGCCGCGCTCGTGAGCATGTCCCGCAGCGCCTCCTCGCTGCGCGCGCTGTCGGTCACGTCCTCGATCGCGAGAAGCAGCCACGCAGCGGGAGCGCCAACTCCCTCGAAGCGGCGCGCGTTGAGGAGCAGGACGCGACGCCCAATCTTCGCGAAGTCCTGTTCGAGCCGGAACCCGTCGAGCGCGCCACCGAGCCGGACGCTCTCCAGTTCCCGCAGAAGAGCCGGATGGTTCCATTGGCCGTTGCCGAGCTCGGGCAGCGGTCTCCGTACGACGTCGTCCGGAGACAGGGCAAAGTGGTGGTAGAAAGGCCGATTCGCGGAACGAACGCGTAGGTCTTCGTCGAGGACGACGAGGCCCTCGCGCACCGTGTCGACAATGCTCTCGGAGAAGTCGCGCGCGGCAGCGATCGCCTGCTCGCCCTTCTTGAGGGCGTCGACGTCGAGGAAGACGATGACGGCTCCGTCGATGCGGTTGTCGAGCGTCATGTAGGGCCGCGCGACCACGCTGTAAAAGCGGCCGTTCGCGTCCTTGACGCTTCGCTCGACAGGTACGAGCTGATCGATCACTTCGGCGACGAGCGCCATGAGATCCGCGCCGTCCAGCGCAGGCTTGATGTCGCCCAGGGGGCGCCCCACGTCTGCGCCGATCAAGTGAAGGAGCTTGCCGGCCGCCGGCGTGAACCGGCGAATCTTTCCGTCCCGACTCAGGATCACGATGGGGATGCTCGCGCTGGTCAGCACGTTGGCGAGGTCGTCGCTCAGGCGCGTCGCCTCGCGATTTCGCACCATCATCTCCTGGTTCACGGTCGCGAGCTCCTCGTTGGCCGCCTGCAGCTCTTCCTTGGCGGTCTGAAGCTCTTCGTTGGTGCTCTGGAGCTCCTCGTTGCTCGAGACGATTTCTTCATTCGCCGCCTTGAGCTCCTCGTTGCCCGCCTCGAGCTGCTCGATGACCGATTGGAGGTAGTTGCGCGTCTGGGCGAGCTCGCTCCGGAGCGCTTGCTCGACGTCGCTGGCCTCGTGCGGCGAGGAGACAGCGCCTGCGCCGTTCGACGAAGGCTCGTCGAAGACGATCGCATAGAGCGGCCGCTGGAGTTCGGCGGCCGTGAACGGGACGACCCCGATCTCGACGGGCTTGCCCGGGCCGCCGACTCTTCGATGCGCGGGCTTGCGCGTCTTGCGCGCCTCGTCGAGCGCCTGCCGGAGCTCGAGCCGAAGCTCTTCGCGGACCATCCGGAGGAGATCGAACGTGGCGGCTCCCGGCGGCGGCTGAAGGTACGCGCCCGTCTCTCCTCGAAACTGGACGATGACCAGATCGTCGGTGACGATCACTCCCCGAGGCGCGTACTCGCTGATGACGGCCCGGTCGGCCGCTTGTTGGATCTCGATCTGCGTCGCGACGTGGGGGCCGGGCCGGGTCGCCAGGGACGCGCCGTACACGCGGCGCGGATCGGTGAAGTCGAGCACCGGATGGAGCTGGACCGGGCTCCGGGCGAAGATCTTGTTCTTGGCGTCGACCACGGTGAAGCCGGGGTAGGCGGTCACGCTCTCCGAGGCGCCGAGCAAGAGAAATCCCCGCTCGTGGAGAGCGTAGTGAAAGACCGGCAAGACGCGGCTCTGGAGCGCCGGCCCGAGGTAGATGAGCAAGTTGCGGCAGCTGACGAGGTCCATGTTCGAGAACGGCGGGTCGCGCGTGACGTCCTGCTTGGCAAAGACACACAAGTCGCGAACGCCGCGCTGAATTCGGTAGCCCCCGTCCGTCGCGACGAAATAGCGCCGGAGACGCTCCTGCGAGACATCGAGCGCGATGTTCTCGACGTACCTGCCCGCCCGCGCCTTTTCGAGGGCGATCTCGCTGATGTCGGTCCCGAAGAGCTTTACCGGTACGTCCGCTTTCGAGTCGCCGAGAAACTCCGCGAGCGCAATGGCGATCGAATAGACTTCTTCGCCGCTCGAGCAGCCAGGTACCCAAATCCGGATCGGCATGCCCTGCGGGCGATTGGCAAGAAGACGCGGGAATACCTCGGTCTTCAACGCTTCGAAGGCCTCCGCGTCGCGAAAGAAGCTCGTCACGTGGATGAGGATGTCCTCGGCGAGCGCGACGGCTTCGGAGGGTGAATGCGCGAGAAGATCGGCGTACGCGCGGAGGTCGTCGATGTGCTGGACCACCATGCGCCGCTGGACGCGCCTCCGAACCGTCGTGCGCCGGTACTGGCTGAAATCGATCGCCGTACCCTTGCGCAAGGCGGCGATCACGGCCACGAGATTTTCTTCTTCGTCTCGCGAGGCCACGTCGGTGGCGATCGCGACGTTCCCTGGTCCGGCGAGGTGGGCAAGCTTGCGGCCGATTTCGTCGGGCGGGAGGACCAGGTCCACGCAGCCGGCGGCGATCGCGCTCCTGGGCATCGCGTCGTATTTTGCCGTCGCGTCCTGCGCGAACGTGATGCCTCCCTCTCTCTGAATGGCGCCCAGGCCCAGCGTTCCGTCGGACCCGGTCCCCGACAGCACCACCCCGATCGCGCGGGCGCCGCAGTCGACGGCGAGCGACCGGAAGAAAAGGTCGATGGGCATGTGCTTGCCCCCCCCTTCGAGACGCTGCGTCAGTCGCAAAGCGCCCTTCTCGATCAGCAGGCCGGCGTTCGGCGGGATCACGTAGACGCAACCCGCGCGCACCGGTTCGCCCTGGGTCGCGGTGACGACGCGCATCGGCGTCACTTTCGCGAGAAGCTCGCCCAACTTGCTCTCGTGCTTTGGATCGAGGTGCTGGACGACGACCACGGCGAGCGGGGCGTCGGGCAAGTGCGCAAGCAGCTGGAGGCACGCCTCGAGCCCTCCCGCCGAGGCGCCTATGCCGACGATCGGGAACGGAGGCCAGACCTCGCCCGACGGTTTCTCTTCGGGTGTGGGCGCCATCGGCCGATACGATAACCCAATCGACGGAGCTCCTCGCGGCCGACGATTCAGGATTCGTGCGTGATTCCTTTCCCTGCGAGGGCCTCGCGAATCTTCCGGATGAAAGCGTCGGGCGTAATGGGCTTCTGGAGAAACGCCACGCCCGAATCGAGGATACCGTGCTGGATGATCGCCTCGTCCGTAAAACCCGACATGAAGAGCGTCTTCATTTCCGGACGGGAAGCGCGCAGGCGGTCGGCGAGCTGCGGTCCGCTCATCCGCGGCAGCACCACGTCCGTGACGAGCAAATGAATCTTGGCGCCGTATTGTTCGCTGATGAGGAGCGCGTCCCCCGCGCTCGGCGCCTCCAGCACGGCATAGCCGGTTCGGCGCAGGATCCCTCGCGCGACCAGGCGAACCTGGTCGTCGTTCTCGACCAAGAGGATCGTCTCCGACCCTCGAACGGAATCCGGCGGAGGCGGCTGGGAGGCCGGTCTTTCTTCGTTTGCGTCCGTTCTGGGAAAGTAGACTTTGAAGGTCGTCCCCCGGGCCGGCTCGCTGTACACCCAGATATGTCCGCCGCTCTGTTTGACGATGCCGAACACCGTCGAGAGCCCGAGGCCGGTTCCCTTGGTCCCGTCTTTCGTCGTGAAGAAGGGTTCGAAGATTTGCGACTGGGTTGCCGCGTCCATGCCGATTCCGTTGTCAGTGACGGCGAGCATGACGTACGCACCCGGCACGACGCCGAGGTGTTCGCGCGCGTAGGGGTCGTCCAAGTCGACGTTGTTCGTTTGGATCGTGAGCTTTCCCCCTCGCGGCATGGCATCGCGCGCATTGACGACGAGGTTCATGACCACCTGCTCGACCTGCCCGGCGTCGGCCTTGACGCGCCCCAAACCAGACGAAGGAAGCACGGTGAGTTCGACGTCGGCGCCGAGGAGGCGTCCCAGCATCTTCTCCACTCCCGCGAGGACATGGTTGAGGTCGAGCACCCGCGGCTGGAGCACCTGCTGCCGGCCAAATATGAGCAGCTGCCGGGTAAGTGCCGCGGCGCGCTCGCCCGCCGTGCGGACTTCTTCGAGATCGGCGCGGAGTGGATCGTCCGACCGGAGGTCGCCGAGGATGAGGTTCGTGTAGCTGAGGACGACGGAAAGGAGATTGTTGAAGTCGTGCGCCACGCCTCCCGCGAGCCGGCCCACGGCTTCCATCTTCTGGGCCTGGCGAAGCTGCTGTTCGGTCCGGGCGAGCGCCGCTTCGGCGCGCTTCCGGTCGGAGATGTCGAGAGAGAGGATGCACACGCCCTCGGGTACCGGAACAAACCGGAGCTCGAACCAACCCTTCGATCCGTCCGGGAAGGTGAACTCGTTTTCCAGTCGCTCGTGCCGGCGCTCGCTCATGCACCGCCGGAGGCCCGTGAACATGGGGGTCTCGTCGATGCCGGGGTAACATTCCATCATCGTCCGGCCGAGGAGCTGCGCCTTGGACCGGCGGCCTTGGCTCGCGACCGTTTCGTTGACGTAGAGATACGTCCAGTCGAAACCGATGACCTGACAGCCTTCGAGCAGAGCTTCCAGAACGTCGCGCGCGACTCGATCGAGCGACGCGTCGTCCCGTTGCAGAGTCCCCATGAATCCCCTGACCCCTTACACTCGTCTAGAACCGCGGTTCGCACAAGACAGGAGCCAGGGTGGCACAGGTCTCGCTAGCGCCCGTTGCATCATGGACGCCAACCCCGAACCCGCGAAGGTGAAGGTCGTGACGATTCTGGCCGCTCGGGAGCTTCTCGACGGGATTGAGCAAGCGCTCACCGCCAACGGCGCGAGCGGATATACCGTGGGGCACGTGGACGGCCGCGGCCGCCACGGCGCTCGTTTCCACGGTTGGCTGTCGATGGGGAACGTCCGGGTCGAGGCGCTCCTCGCGTCCGAACGGGCCAAGAGCCTCCTCCAGCAGCTGCTTCGCGAGTACCGGGGACGGGAGCTCGTGGCCTTTGCCCAGGACGTCGAGGCCATTCCGCCGGAGCACTTCGACTGAGTCGCGTTCGTCGAAGGGTTGCCCGCGCGAGTCTGCGCGAACCGGCACGAATTGCGTCGCGCGCGCTATGGG
>CAZVPE010000013.1:39109-56139 GCA_964628155.1 uncultured Polyangiaceae bacterium
GATGGTTTCGGCGACGGAGTGGCGGCTGGGTACGTCCAACGTTCCGGCGGTCGCTTGGGGCATGGCGGTCCTCCTGGGCGGGCGATGTCGAGTGGCGTTCGTGATGCCGCGAACGAGGGCGTGCGTCCAGAGGTTCGGACCCTGGGCCTCGGAGTGAAGCGCACCGCATCACGACGGCGGTGGCGCGGCTCAGTTTGCCGACACCGACCGCCCCTCGCGAGCAACCGAAGCTAACGCTTCCGAGAACGAGGCTCACTGCCCAACGACCTAAGCTCGCCCATCGAAGAGCGGGACTCATTGCCCAATGACCGAAGCTCGCCTTTCCGAGAGCAAGGCTCACCGCCCGATGACCGAAGCTCGCCCTTCCGAGAGCAACGATCACGGACCAATGACCGAAGCTCACGGTCCACAAAGCGAGATTCACTCCCGGAGGAGTGAGTCTCGTGTTCGCGAGACCAATCGTCCGTGGCCGACCACGGAAGCGCACGACTCACGGAGTGAACCTCGCTCTCGGCCGAGGGTGCTCCGGGAGCCGACAACCGAGCGCCGCCAGTGCGAGAACGAGGCTCGCTACGCCGCGTGCGAAGCGGGCTCCTCGACAGGCGAAGTTCAGTATTCGAAGACCAATCGGAGCTCGTCGCAAAGGGAAGCTCGCGCGTCGCGAAGCGAGCCTTCCTCGCCGAGGAGTGAACGCCGCATGCGGGGGCGCGAGCGGCGCGGTTCGATGAGCGGGCTTTGCCCGTGGGCCACCGAGCTTCACTCGTGACGAGGCGAGTCGCGACGGTCGCTCGCCGAGAGCCGGTCGTCGGCGGACGCGCGCGCGTGGGCCGCCGCCCGCGTCAACTCACGCGCGCTCGGGCTTCTCCGCGGGCCTGGTAAAGCTCCCAGAACTTGTTCGCGATCGCCGTGCTTTCGAGGCTCGCCTGGCCTTGGTCCCAGGCGGTCCCCTTGACCGTGCCGGCGACCATGACTTCGCCGACGTAGACGCCGTCGCCCTTCAGCCGCTGCGCCAGGAGGCCGACGAGCTTGTGCTTTGCCGCGTTGGCGAGGGCGAGCCCCATGGAGCCCGACCGAACGGCAAATTCATCCATCTGCGCACTGAGCTCGCCGAACGCGCCGTTCGTGACGAGGATGGCGCCTTCTTTCGTCTTCTTCAGATCGGGGAGCGCCTCCTGGACGGCGGCGAGGAGCCCGACGACGGCGACGTCGAAGACGCTCCGAACCGCCGCGGGGTCTGCCGTCACGATGTCTCCGGCCTGCGCGCCGCCGTAGGCGTTCCACTGGACGACCGTGATCGGTCCGAGCGCCGTGCGCGCCTTGGCGATCGCCGATCGGATGGCGGCGGGGTCGCCCGCGTCGGCGGCGAACGCGGCGGCTTGAACGCCCTTCGCCTGGAGGGCCTTCACTCCCGCAACGACTCGCTCTTCGCGGCGCGCGACGAGAGCGACCGAAAACCCGCACGATCCAAACTTCTCCGCCACCGCTGTCGAAATGCCGGGCCCGAATCCGACGACGACGATTGTTTTTCCCATCGAGCCCCTTCGATGATCACGCCGATCGCACGGTTGCGTCGCTAACGCGTTGCGGACGACCCGGCGGGCGCGGGAGGGTCGACGCAAAGCTGGTCCCACACGACGGTGGCCTGTGCCGGTCCCAACGCGAGCCGCTCGGCCGAAATGGCGCGTTCGACGCGCGAGAGCCGGAACTTGGCCAGGAGGAGTCGACCGGCCGGACGATCGTCTCGATTCCAGTGACGACAAATGAACCGACCGAACTCGAGAAGAACGTTCGGGCTTCCCCAGGCCAGCGCCCGCGTCACGTTGAACCAGCGATCCGCGATGAAGCGGTGAGCCGGGGGTGGTAGCGGGCCGTGGGCCTCGTCACCGTAGAGCACGTCCACGTTGGTCCCGTCGATCAGCTGGCCGTCGCCGCGAAGCTCCAGATCGGTGTTGTAGGGGTCGGGCGAGAACATCGACCACTCCTGCCAGAGTTCAAGCCTTTGAACGAGCTGCGCGAGGCGGGCGGGAGGGGCGAACTTGTCCGGCACCGGCGCCGACGACCAAACGCAGGCCGCGAAGAGCGCGACCAGCGCTCCCTGTCCGCATCGACGGGCCACGTCCACGATCGGGGGCGGAAAGAGCAGCGACCAAGCGAGCACTCGCGTGCCGCGTGAACCGGCCTCCGTTTCGCGCGGATTCTCTGCAACGCCCGCCGTGAACGCGCGGAGCCGATCGCCCCCGGGGAGCGAGAGAACCGCGCGCACGAACCATTTTCCGACGGGAGCCGCGCGGACGACGAGCCAATCGACCCATGCCGGTTCGAACAGGAGCGGGTACGCCGCGACCATGACCCAGGAAAACGCGCCGATGCACATCGTGACCCAGATGCCCGCGTGAAACAGGAAACCCGATACGAGCGCAATCGCTCGTGCCCGCGGCTGCCCGAAGGGCAAGAGCACGAGGGGCACGAACGCGCCTTCCACGACCAGCGTGAGGTACGTGGCGGCCGTCGTGGCCCACGGCATCGTCCGCATCAGATGCCCGAGGGGCCGGGCGTACTCATGGTCGAGGCCGAGGGCGAAGCTTACGGCAGTTCCGTTGCGCCAGGTTTCGTGGGGGAGCTTGCGCAGGAACGTGCAGAGATAGATCCAACTGAATTGCAGTCCGATGAGCCGGAATGGCAGCGCGCTGCCCTGCGCGGGCAGCGGGCGTCCTTTGGCCCGTGCCAGGGCGGCGTCAACCGAGTACCAGTTGCCGACCGGCGCAAACAGACTCCAGAAAAGGAGCACGCGGATGACCTGATCGGAGCCCTCGAAGATATCGGGGGTACGCTCCATCATGCCGCTCGCGAGGACGAACGTCGCCAACGTCGCGGCTCGGCTGTGCCACCCGACGATGAACGCGACGCACGACGCCATCAAGAGCAGCCAGTAGCCGTACGCCACCCAGGGCGGCCCGCTGACGTCCATCAAGGAGAAGCGATCGAGGTCCTGTGCGAAAGCGGCAGAGCGAGGCCAGAAGCCCTCATCCGATAGCCCGACGCGCAAGAACGGGGCAAGGTCGGAGAGCGAGATCAGCGTGGCGACGCCGAACGTAATCCGAAAGAGGCCGAGCGCGCGTAGATCGGTTTGCCCGAGCCAGCTTGGGCGGCGCATCGACGATCAAAGATACCACGCCGGCGTTCAGGCAGAAGGAGCCTGCGAACGTCGTTTCTACCGTTCTTCGTCGGTCACGCGACCCCGCCTGCGAAGCTCGTGGGGTATTCGAGATCCTCGACCGCGCGCGCCTCGGGCGTACGCCTCAGCGGTTTCGCGCAGTCGATCATCACGGCCAGTTCTTCGGTATGCGTCTTCCCAGGCGCCGCCTCGTACGCTCCGGGGTGCGGGCCGTGCGCGATCCCGGAGGGATGATGCGACAAGCTTCCTTCGGCGATGCCTCGGCGGGAGGCGAAGGATCCGTTCGCGTAGAAGAGCACTTCGTCGACGTCGACCGACGAGTGGGGAAACGGGCAAGGGTTCGCTTCCGGGTGAAAATCGAGCGGGCGCGGTACGAAGCTACAGATGAGTGCCCCGGCGGCCTCGAAGGTTGCGTGCACGTTCGGGGGAAGATGGACCTGGCCGACCCGAGCTTGAAAGGCGAGGATGGGGAAGGCAATCGGGTAGACGGCGCCGTCCCATCCGAGGACGTCGAGCGGCGGGTACGGCGACCGGAATCCGAAGAACGTGTCGCCCCGTTTGACCACGACGTCCCGAAGCCCCTCGTCGACGGGGCCGACGAATTCCGGTTTTCGAAAGTCACGGTGCGAATACGGCGCGTCCATACGCAGCTGCCCGACGGCGTTTCGGTACTTGGACGGTATCCCGAGCCCCGCCTTGCACTCGAGCGACAGCCAAGACTGGGGAATCCCCGCCGGGATGAACCGATGCACGATCCCTTTCGGCACGTAGACGTAATCGCCCGCTCGGAAGGGCAGGTCGCCGAAGACGGATCGGAGGACGCCACCGCCCTGGTGGACGAAGATGAGATCGTCGCCATCGCCGTTCGCGAAGTAGGCAGGCTCCGGCCCGGAGGGCCGCGCGAAACCGACGACGACGTCCTCGTTGAACAGAAGCGGCACACGCGCGGCGATGGGTCCGGCTCCCGAGGCGCCGATGTCGAGGCAGCGGTAATGGCGCCGGAGGAGCCCTCGGTCCGGTTCGACAACGGGCGCGCGGCACGTCCAGGCCGCCGTGGTCGGCTTCGCGTGGTGGGGGGGATTGCGATGATAGAGGATGGAGAACGGGCCCTCGAAGCCCGCGCGCGTGATGCACTCTTCGAAGCCGCGTTCGCCGTCCTCGGAGACGAAGACGAGGTGGGGTTTTGGCGGCACGCGACCGGCGCACGCGCGTTCGATCATTGCCCGCCCTGCTCGGCGAACTGCTTTCGCTCGATGCTCTCGAAGAGGGCGCGGAAGTTTCCTGCCCCGAAACCGCTGTCGCCGTGGCGCTGGATAATCTCGTAGAAAAACGGCCCGGCGTCCGGGCTCTCGTAGAGACCGGCCGAGTCCTTCAAGAAGATCTGGAGAAGGTATCGACCGGGTCCGTCGCCATCGGCGAGAATTTGCAGCTCTTCGAGGGCTTCGAGCGACTCGCCGATCGCCCCGACGCCGAGGCCCTTCATCCTCTCCGGGAGCGCTTCGTAATAGGCTTTGGGAGTGCCCATGAACTCGACCCCTCGGCTGCGCAGTCCGCGCACGGCTGAGACGATGTCCGAGACCGCGAGGGCCACGTGCTGCACGGAGTCGCCGCGGTGCTCTTCGTGGAAGACGTTGATCTGCGACGCCTTGAAGTTCGGGCGTCGAGGCTCGTTGTTGGCGAACTTCACTCCGCTACTCCGGTCCCACATGACCGCCGAGCGCAGGCCGGACCCGGTCCGGTCGGCGAGTCTCGCGACGTCGTCCGTGTGAAACTCCACTCCCCAGAAGCGCTCGAACCCAAGGACGTGCTCCATCCACAAGAGCGCCGGCGACATCGTCTCGAAGTTGCTCGTCACGTGATCGAACCGGACGAACCCGAACGCGTTCTGGCCGCCGGTGGGCACGTCGTAGCGCGCGAAGCCGGGGTACAGAGGGAACTCGCCCTTCCGCTCGACGAATCGGAACGTCGTGTCCCCGATCGGCG
This sequence comes from uncultured Polyangiaceae bacterium, assembly GCA_964628155.1. Taxonomy (GTDB): domain Bacteria; phylum Myxococcota_A; class Polyangia; order Polyangiales; family Polyangiaceae; genus Palsa-1150. The sequence continues at coordinate 44,268 of CAZVPE010000013.1, forward strand.
TCGCGAGCACGAACGTACGAAATCGGCCGGTGTCGCACTCGGTGACTCGAATGTCGTCGACCGGAGTTCCGCCGCGGCCCTCGAGAGTCGAGAAAGCGCGATCGATGTCATCGACGGCAAAAAGGATGCTGCCGATTCCGTCCGGATGTTTCTTGAGATAGCGGTGCGCCCTGCCCCCTTCGCCGGCGGGCGAAGAACAAATGACCCGGCAGGTGCCGGCCTGGAACGCGAGCGACCGCTGGCGCCCCGCCCTCTCGAGCTCGGGTCCGCTCGCACCGACCTCGGAGAAGTCGAGCCGCTCGGTGTAAAAACGGCGGCTGCGCTCGATGTCGCGCACATAATAGTGAATCGCTTCGACGCCGAGAATGCCGATCGGGCCGGCTTCGCTCATCGTTTTAGCTTAAGAGCGCCGACAGGCTCGGACAAGGACGCCGAGTCTGCCTCCCCCTCTGTCCGCTCCGTTCGCCGCGGCCCTCTCACACCACGCGCTGATCGATCGCCCCGCACACACTCCGGCCCCAGCCGTCGAACGCTTCGATGCGAATCGTGTCTCCGACCGTCATGAAAGGCGTCCGAGCGGCCCCGAGCTCGAGCGTCTCGATCATCCGGCGCTCGACGAGGCAGGAGACTCCGCGCGCACGGTCGCGATTGGACACCGTACCGCTCCCTAGGATCGTGCCCGCCGTGAACGAGCGCGACCTCGCGATGTGCTCGATGAGGTCGAAGAACGAGAAATGCATCTCGGGACCGGTTTCGGTCTCTCCGACGACGGCTCCGTTGTACGTCGAACACATGCGGAGGAAGGGCCGACCCTCCCGCCAAGCGGGGCCCAGCTCGGCCGGCGTAATGGCAAAGGGCGAAAACGCGGTTGCGGGCTTCGAGACGAAGAAGCCAAAGCCCTTTTCGAGTTCGGGCCGGACGAGGTTTCTGTACGTCACGTCGTTCGCGAGCATGATGAGGCGCACATACGGCGCCGCGCGATCGGCGGTGAGGCCCCGGGGGACGTCCCCGAGGACCACGCAAACTTCCGCCTCGAAATCGAGACCCCACGCCGCGTCCGGCAAGACGAGCGGGTCGGTCGGCGCGAGAAGGACACCCGAGCCGCCCTGGTAGACGAGCGGGTCCTTTTCCATGCCGGGCGGAGGCTCGGCGCCCCGCGATTTGCGCGCGAGAAGGATATGGTTGAGATAGCTCGACCCGTCGACCCATTCGTAGGCCCGGGGCAGCGGCGCCGAGAGCGACGAGACATCGACCGGCTCGGCCCCGACGCGGTCGCCCTCGAGATGGCGCGACAAGGCTTCGAGCGCCGGAGCGGCGCGGTCCCAGTCGTCGAGGGCGCTCTGCAAGTCCGGCGCGACGTGCGCGGCCGACGTGAATCGCCGTCCGGCGGCGTCGATGACGACGAGCGAACCGTCGCGCGATCCGTCGCGGAGGGTGGCGAGCCGCACGCTCGAAGTATAGCAGCCCGCACGGGCCGCGTTGGTCCCACGCGCCCCATCGCGCTACGCTTTTGTGCATGGGTGACGTGGGACCGAGCGTGCCAGCCCACCTCCGCCGGTTCGTCGTCGAACAAGACTATTCGCAATATACGGCCGTCGACCAGGCCGTCTGGAGGTTCGTTCTTCTCCAGACTCACGCGAGGCTCGTTGACACGGCGCACCCTGCTTACAGGGAGGGATTGGCGGCGACGGGCATATCGGTCGATCGCATTCCAAGCGTCGCCGAGATGAACGACAAGCTATCGCGCTTCGGCTGGGGCGCGGTGTGCGTCGACGGATTCATCCCTCCGCGCGCGTTTCAAGAGTTTCAGGCCAACGGCATTTTGCCGATCGCGGGTGAAATGCGCACGCGCGAGCACCTGGTGTACACACCCGCTCCGGACATCATTCACGAAGCGGCAGGACATGCGCCGATCCTACCGGACCCGGTCTACGCGGAGTTCCTCCGGCGTATTGGAGATCTCGGGCGGAAGGCCTTCACCTTGCCGGAAGAAGACCGGGTTTATCGCGCCTTCTACGCGCTCAGTGAAGCCATGGAAGACCCAGCCGTAGCTCCGAGCGAACTCGGGCGCATCGAGACGGAACTCGCAGCGGCGGTCGCAGGTGCTTCCGAGGCGAGCGAAGCGGCGCGGCTCTCGAGGCTCTACTGGTGGACTGCCGAATACGGCCTGGTCGGCCGAGTTGACGATTACAAGCTGTACGGAGCAGGGCTTCTCTCGTCCCTCGGCGAGAGCCACTCGTGTCACGCGCCGGCGGTCGCGAAGCGGCCGCTCGACGAGGGGTGCATGAACGTGCCGTACGACATTACGCGGTCGCAGCCCCAACTCTTCGTGGCTCGTTCGTTCGAGGCGCTCCACGACATCCTCGATCGAGTCTCCGGCGGGTTAGCCTTCGAGGTCGGGGGAGAGGTCGCGCTGTCGCGCGCGATTCGAAGCCGCGATCTCGCGAGCGTTCATTTCTCTTCGGGCGCGAGCGCGATCGGAGTCCTGGCGCAGGCCGGGCCGAGTCTTTCTTCGCCCGCGTGGCTCACATTCGAGGGTCCCGGGGCCTTCGCATGGGACGGCTCGATATCGCGAACCGACGCCGTCACGTGGGAAGATTCGTTTTGCGTCGTGGCCGGGCGCCTCGCGAGCGGCGCCCTCGTCGAGCGCCTGAGCGAAGATGACATCGGTCGCTTGCGGGATAAAGCGCGCGATCGGATTGCGTTCGACTTCGCCAGTGGGGCCCGGGTGGAAGGAAGCATCGTCCGAACCGTCCGGCACGCGGACGGCCGGCTGACGCACGTCGACCTCGGCAACGTCCGGATAGCGCTCCCCGGGTCGCCCACGCGCCACTTGGCGCGCCATTCACTCGTCGCTGCAGGAGACCCAGTTTCGGCGCGTCCGGGGGCGATCGATCCGGCTTTCCATCCGATCGCGTCTCGCCCGCGCGTGAGCGTCCCGCGACCGCGGGAGCGACCCGAGAGCGAGCGCCGGTTGACGAGCCTCTACGAGCGCGCCGAGCGGGCACATTGCACGGGGGACGACGGGATGGAAGGGGAATTCGGGCGGGTTCTCCGGGAACTCGACCGCGACTACCCGGACGAATGGCTGCTCCGATGGAACATCCTGGAGAGTCTGCTCAAGGTCCGGAGCGACGGGACGACCGCCAGGGCGCTGCGGGGCGCGCTCGAGCGCCTCGAAGTCGGCTTCGAACACCGTCAGCCGATTGCGTCGGGCTTGCGCTATTTGGCGGGTCTCGGGGCGTGAGCCGCGCGCGCCGAGCGCGTCTCGCACGACGACACCTCATAGACCGCAGTATTTCGCGCCGACCCCCTTGAGCCAGGCGCCGAAGTTTCCCTGATACGTGGCGGGACTGCAGAAGGCAGCCTCCCCGGCGAGCGCTTGCGCGACGCATTCGTCCGCCTGGGTGAACGCGACGCACGTCCCGGTCCGAGCTTGCGTCTCACACGAGACCAAGGCGTCGCTGGTACAGAGAAAGCAACTCTCCGCGGTGCACTCGTCGATGCAGGCGCTGTTGTGGTTGCAGATCTCGTCGAGGAAGGGCGCGACGCACGTGCGAATCCCCGTTTGGGCAGGGAAATCGAAGTCGAAAGGCTTCAAACAAGCGGCGCATGCCGTGTTCGAGCAGCCGAAGAAGCTGTCGCACGAAGCGGAACTCGCGCTCGCGCCGGCGGCACAGTCCTGGGCGGCGGTCTCGAGATCCGACGTCGAGCACGCGGGCTGCGGGGCCGGAGCGCGCTCCTTCAACGAAGGCGGGCACCCGGGCACCCTTGCGGGACAGGACGGACCCGCGTCGTCCGATAGGGGGACGCACTGCTGCATGGAGGAACACTGCTCGAAGTTGCCAAGACAGTTCTGGCAATTCACGCCGAGCGCACCGCACGCCAGGCTGGTCACGCCTTGCTGACATTGGCGGGACGAGTCGCAGCAGCCGGCGGGGCACGTTTGCGCCGAACATGTGCCGGCGTCATTTCCCACTTCACATTGTTGGAAGATGCACTGCTCGCCGCCGGCGGATTCACATTCCTCGCAAGCGTTGCCGGAGTTTCCGCACGCCGTGTTCAAGGAGCCTGGCTGGCAGTTGCCGAGGCTGTCGCAACACCCCGCGGGACACGTCTGCGAGTCGCAACCCGCCGCGCCGGACAAGGGCACGCACCGCTGCTGCAAGCATAGCTCGCCGTGCGCCGCGCACGGCTGACAGGTGCTGCCGGCGCCACCGCACTGCGCAGCGCTGGTACCGAGCTCGCAAGCGCCGAGGGCATCACAGCAACCTCCCGAGCAGGTCGACGGGCTGCAAGCCGGCCGTGTGGAGCTTGGGTCGCCGGCCGAGCAGCCGCCGCCCCCGGCTACCAGAAGTGCCCAGGCAGAAAGAACGAATGCGAGGATCGGGGAAGCGACTCGGTACAAGACCCCGGACTATCTCGCACGGCTTTGGAGAGCGCTACGGGGAGAAGGCCGGGAGCGGCCGGCACCTCACGCGCACCACGCGTTCGAAGTGGGACCAATTACCGCGCTCGGCCGGGTCGCCGGGACCTTCGGTCATCCTCTGCACGAATCGCGGTTGCGATTTCGGGCTCCGAGGCCACGTTCACGGGAATTTTCGCGGCGGGCACGAGCCATGCTTGACACTCGTCCCATCGGAGGTTTGGCGTCATGAAAACAATGTTCGCTGGACTCAATACGCTTGTCGTTTGCTTGTCTTTGACTGGTATCGCGGGTGCGCAGGAGCAAGCGCCGCCGCCGGAGGTCGCGACGCAGGCCGAGCTTGCGCCGTCCGGTCCTGACCTGGAACGAGCGGCTTACTCGCCGGCGGGACGGGTTTACGCGTATCCCGCGGGCCGGTGGGTCTACACCGTGGACCGGTGGGTGTGGGTTCCGTCGGGGGCCACGTCCGTCGCAATCGGCGGGACTCCGCACGTTTATCTGTACACACCCGGCTTTGGCTGGGGGTGGTGTGTCTCGCCCTGGGGGTGGGGCGGGTATCGCTACGGCGCGTGGGTCGGCCGACCCTGGCATCCCCATCTCTGGCGGGGCGGATACGCCGTTCGTCCGCATGCAGCGGAACATGGCGGTTTCGGCCACTACGGTCATCGGCGCTAGCACAGCGCATCGCGAGCGGTCGCGCGCACCATCGCATCCGTTGGCCGGGCCGGCACGGTCTGCTAGATGCAAACGCGCTCGCGACGAAAAACCGGCGCCCCGGTGGTCCCCATGGCATCCAACGCACCGATACTGGAGTGCCCCGGGTCAGAGCTAGCGTCGCTTCTTTCGCCAATCACGCCGACGACGTTCGTTCGCGAGTACTGGGCGAAGAAGCCTCTCTTCGTCAAAGGCTTCCGGGACAAGTATAAGGGGCTCTTCAGCCGCGAAGCGTTCGTCCGGGCCCTTTCGGCGCCCGGCCCCGCCCCCGAAGACTTTCTCCACGCGAGCTTCGACAAGGGAAAAGGCTCAACGTCGTCGAAGGCCCCTGAGGAATGGGCGTCCGCTTCGTTCAAGGCAAACCTCGACGAGGCGATGCCGCTCTTCAAGGCCGGCGCGACGCTTTGCGTCACGCTCCTGGAAACGCGCGTGCCGGCCTTGGCGCCGCTGCTGGGAGCGGTCAAGCGTCAGCTCGGGTACCCGGGGAACGTTCACTTCAACGCCTACCTCTCTCCTCCGGGCGTCGGTTTCAATTGGCACTTCGACGGACGGATCGCGAGCACGCTCCAGATCGAAGGGAGCAAGCGGTGGCGGTTCTCCAATCGACCGGCCGTGCCCTGGCCGCGGTCGAACGGGGCCCTTCGGGCGGACGGGACCGGGCAGTACACCGATCCCTTCGTTCAGCAGCTCGAGTCGATCGGGTTCTGGCAGGCGGGCCAGGAGTATCGAGGGATTCCGTTCGACGAGAAGGACACGACCGAGGTCGTGCTCGAGCCGGGCGACCTGCTGATCCTTCCGGCGGGTGTCTGGCATGACGCGTGCGCCGGCGACGGGGGTTCGCTCGCGCTCAATCTGTCGTTTTCGGCCATTTCGTACACTCTGCTCGCCCGCAATCTGCTCGACGCACTTCTCACGCCGGACCCAGCCTGGCGCGCACCACCGCCCCTCCTGCCGGTTCCCGGAGGCGCTCCCGGCGAGGTCGACCCGAACGGGATCGCGGAAGTCAAAGCCCAGCTCACGGCCGCAGCCGACGCGCTTCGCGCACTCGCGGGGGACAGCGCGGCGGTCGTCCGACTCTGGGGGTCGTTCGTCCAGAACCCGAACCCGGGCTTCCCGGTGCCCCCCTCGCCGCCTCTTGCCTCGTCGAGCCCCGTTTCTCCCCGCGATCGACTTCGCGTTCGGGCCGACGGCAACTTTTACCCCCGGTTGGCCGACGGCGGAGCGCGTCTCTGCATCGCGGTCGGCACCAGCGGAGCCGTCGAAGTCATCGAGGAAGCCGTTCCTTTCGTGCAGCGTCTCCTGAGCGAGAAGGAGTTCACCGCGAACGACTGCCGCGACTGGAAGGGCGATGGGGGTCGCTTCGACTGGAGCGACATCGAAATGATGCTGACCAAACTCAAGAACGACGGCCTGATCGAAGCAGTCCCAGGCGACGGCCCGGTGCTCTAGCCCCAATCCGACAACGAGCCGACGGCCCAAGCGCGGCTAGAGTTCGCGACGAAAAAACTCGAGCGTTCGAGAAAACGCGTCGCGGCTCGCCCTGGCGTCGTAGCTTGGGCGCGTATCGTTGAAGAACGCGTGCTTGGCGCCTTCGTACACGTGCGACTCGAAGCGCTTGCCGTGCTGCGCCATCGCCGCGGTAAACTCGGCGATTCCCGCGTTGATCCGGGTGTCGAGCCCGCCGTACATCCCGAGCACGGGGCAGGCGATGTTCGGGATCTGGCCCGGAGGGGGCGCGCTTCCATAGAAGATGACCGCCGCCGAGAGCTTCGGATCGGCACACGCGAGGCGGGCCGAGAGGCCACCACCGAGGCAATACCCGACCGCCCCGACCTTGGCCCCCCGCGACATCGGTTGCTCGGATCGTAGGTATTCCGCCGCGTCCAGAAGCCTCGGCACGAACGCTTCTGTTGGCCCAAGGGCGGCGGTCACCAGTGTACTGAACGACTCCTTCATCGCGGATCGACGCGGCTCGGAAACGTTCGCGAGCGCTTCCTCGCGGGCGGCGGGATCGTTCCAGGCAAATGGCGGCCTCGTCGTGTCGATGAACGCCTTGATCTCGTCCAACCGCGTGCGCGCCAGCGAGGCCGGCCGCTCCCCGTGGTCGGCGAAAAGGTCGGGGGCGAGCGCCACGTAGCCGGCCTTGGCGAAGCGCAACGTCACATCCTCGATATGGGCGTCCACGCCCCACACTTCCTGCACGACGATGAGACCCGGCAGGGGCGCAACCGCGCGCTCCGGCCACGCGCAGAACCCCAGATGCTTCGGGTCTTTTCCGAAGCGGGCCCATTCGGTCTTGAAGGACATCGGCGGAGCCTCCTGATGAAACGCGGTTCGGGGCGGCGCGGCTACGACTTCCCGCAGGCGGAAGGTATCGCTGCCCCCCGAGGGCCACAACCGGCCGCGGGCAAGGCGTTCATCGAGCCCATCCGCCGTTCGTGCTCGAAGGTGCGCGCTGGCCAGGTCAGCGGGGGACAGCCGGCGGCGGCGCCGGCGGCGCAGGCGGAGGCGGAGGCGACGGCGGTGGTGGCGGCGGCGTGGCACTCACGATCTTTTGAGTCCACTCCGCGATGTGGTTCGACGTCGACATGTCCTGAAACGGCAGGAAGAACGCCGGAAAGCTTCCGTCCTGCCCGCTCACGATCTTCGCGGGATCGACCGCGAACATCCACAGGAGCTGCTGGGTGGCCCCGGTCTTTTGCCGCAGGCCGGGCTGCCGCTGAGAGGCCACCGTGAACCAAAAGAGGACTCCGGATCCCTCCGCGGTTTTGAACGGCGTCGAGCGTGGGAACGTGTCGATGGGGACCGCGCCCTTGTCGGCGAGACCCGCGCCCCCGGCGTTGTCCAAGTGGATGGGCGTGGCGGTCGCCGTCGGCGTGGTAGCCCAGGTCGTCGTGTTGTGGTTGTTGGCGACATCGCTATCGCATGTGTCGCTCTTCTCCTGGCCAATGGGACACGTCGTCCGGCTGAAGACGAAGAAGGACGAATCGGGCGCGAAGCTCGGGTTGTAGCTATTGGTACCGGGCACGAGACTGGGAACGACGACCACCGGATCGCCCAATACGCCGCTCGAGAACGAGGCCACGTCGATGCCCCCACTGAACTCCCGCTGCGAAGTGCCGTGGGAACCGACGTGAGTCATGGCGATCATCGTGCCGTCCGGCGACCAGCACGGATGATCCGGTTCGAACGACAGGAGCTTCTCGGCACCGGGAATGATGGCGCCGGTCGTACCGTCGTGAAACCAGAGTTTGTTGCGATCGAGGACGGCGCCCCCATCGGGGCCGACCGTCGTGGAGTCGGTGTCACCGTACACGGCCACGAACTTGTCTCCGGCCGGATCGAACGACGCGAACTGAATGTGATCCTTCGCGTCGTCGTTTTGCGTCAGATAAGTCGGATCGGATCGCGCCGGGGGCGCCGGACTGGTCGCCTTGCCGATCTCGGCGACGTACACGAGCTGTCCGCCAGACTGACCGTTTTGAGACGCTGCGATCTTCGTCCCGTCGGGGGAGAGCGCGTGGCATCCGATGCAGTTGCCGTTCGTTCCGTAGTCGCCCGGAGCGAGAAAGATCTCCGGCGCCGTCTGAGCCCCACCGAAATCGAAGCGCATGATTCGTGTGTGCGTGACGTCCCAGTAGTAAACGCCGCCGTTGACCGACTCCTGCGCGAATTGGAGGTGGACCGGCGTCGACACGCCGTAGCCGCTTCCGCTGTCGTCTGCCCCGGCCACGGTTAGAATCACCGTGCCCTGTCCGGCGTTGGATTGCGCGAGATAACCGTAGCCCGCGGGATCGAGCGCGAGTGCACAAGCTCCCGAAACGAGTCCGGGGCTGGCAATCGTGGGCCCGCCGCATCGCACGTAGTAATCGATGCTCGCGGCGGCGCTCAGGAAAGAGACGCGGTAAAGAGTATTTTGCGAAGAGCCCGGCTGCCAGTGCACCTCGAGCTGCTTGAGGTTCGGTGGGAGCATGACGCCGTCGTTGGGATAGAAGACGGTTGGCGCCCGGGTGGGATCGGACGCCGTCGTCGACGGGCTCGCATCTGCGACTCCCGAATCGGGAGCGCCGCCGTCGGACGATCCGCCGAACAGGGCCTGTGCATTCGCCGGCACGCCGCTGCCCGTCGGGCCGGCCAGCGTGGCCATCAGCTGGACGGTGAGGGTCGTCGTGGCCGTGACCAGGGTACTGTCTGCGTTCGTGGCCTGCGCTTGAACCGTGAGTTTGCCACCCTGCTGCGGCGGATCCGCCGCGGCGGACGGCACACGCGAAGCGAACGTCGGGGCACCGTCCGCCGGGAAACCGCCCACGAGGTAGTTGTCCGGAACGTAGAAGACGAATCGGGGGGTGACATCGACCTCTTGCCCCGCTCCGTCGACGGTTGCCAGCACCTGGTAGGTCTGCATGCCCTGGGACCCGGCATCGACGGAGAGTAGGGCGTCGGCCGGCACGATGTGAACGCGCGAGAGCATCCCCGCGCCCGTACTCGCCTCGTTCGTCGAGGCGCTCGCGTCCGCATGGAGCACGGCGTTTCCGAACACGAGCGAGGCGTCGCCGAACGGCGGCGGCGCTGCGTCCACGACCGGCGCGGCTGCCCCCGCGGCTCCGTCGGGATTCGAAAATGAACTCGTGGGCGCGTGCGACGAACACCCACCGAGCACGCAGGCGAGCATCACGCCGGCGCACAAAACAACGTCAGTCCGCATTCCGATAACTATGGCCGCAGCGTGGCCACAATTGCATAAACGAAGTAATTTTCGTATCAGACTGTACGAAGCTCCTGACAATGGTACGAATGCTCGCTCGAGTCCGGGAATCAGGTCGCGTATGCGATGAATCAACCTTCGCGCACCGATTCCGCCGGACCCGAGACGGCCGAGTCCCGACGAACAGCGTCTTCGAAGTGGGCCAGATCGACGCTCGGGCCAACGAACGTGCGGCGAACGGCGAAAAACCAAAGGGCCGCGAGCCCGACGAGGAGCCCGGCGAAGAGCTGGACGGAGAGGGTGTTCGCGAGACCGCACACCACGAATACGAATAGGGACCATCCGACAGCCGCCCAGGCGACGGCAACACCGGCCCGACCGAGGTTCCACGGCCCCGGCCGCGTCCAGCGCGCCTGCATCCGCGCCACCGCCCCGAAGAGGATCGGCAGCGCGTACGACGCGTAGAGGGCCAGCGTGGCGAGCGCCGCGACGGCGAGAAAGACTGTTTCGCTGATCCAAGCCGTGAAGGCGACGAGCGCGAGAGGCGCCAGAACGCAAGCGCCCGTTGCGTAGAGCGGCGTCCGCGTTCGGGGATGAACGGCTCGAAGCGCGGACGACCACGGGATTCCCCCGTCGCGGGCGAATGCGAAGAGCATCCGCGACGCGCTCGTGACGCTCGACAGCCCGGCGAACCACATCGCGACGATCGCGAGTCCGAGCGCGAACCTGCCGGCCCGATCGCCGAGCGCGCCTCGCAGCACCTGCAACGCGGCGTCGGGTGCGCCCGCCGCCGTGGAGCCCTTCGGGATGGCGAGCACGAGAGACGCGACGAACGCGTAGCCGACCACGGCGCTGACCGCGACCGACGAGACGATCCCGAGGGGGGCTCTCTGCTGCGGGCGGTGCGTCTCTTCGCTCACATGAGCCGGCGCATCGAAGCCCGTGAAGGTCCACACGCCGAGTACGAGCGACCCTACGAAACCGCGCGCCCCGTGCGAAGCGGAAGCTCCCGCATCGGCCAGGTAGGCGACTTCGTGCACTCGCCCCCGGGTGAGCAGGAGACCGGCGAGCCCGACCACTCCGGCGACGTGCACGGCGGCCGAAGCGTCGTTGAGCCACGCGACCAAGCGGACCGACGTCGCGTTGAGTGCCCCGTGGGCCGCGAGCAGGGCGCCGAAGAGCGGATACACGAGCGCGGGCCGGTCGAAGCTCTGGGCCATCGCTTGCGCGCAGGCGAGGTCGATCGCCGCGACGATGCCGAGTTGTCCCACCAGATTCAGCATCGCGGTGGTCCACCCGACGCGCGCCCCGCCCAGGAGCGCGGCCCAATGGTAGAGCGCGCCGGCCGTCGGGAATGCGCTCGCGAGCTCTGCCATCGCGAACGCCACGATCAAGGTGCAGGCCGATACGAGCGGCCAGCCCAGGCCGAGCCCCACCGGTCCGCCCGCTCCGAGCGCATCGCCGAACGTGGACGTCACGCCCGTGAGAACGCTGATGACCGAAAAGCCGATCGCGAAGCTCGAGAAGCCGCCCAGACGCCGCAGGAGCTCCTGCCGATACCCAAAGTGCGCGAGCTCTCGAGCATCCTCCCGGTCGCCGTCGGACATCCGCGGGCACGATACGCCGCCCGACGGGCGGCGGCTGAACTCGTTGCGCTCGGCTGAGGCCCCATCCGATCGTCGATTTGTTGAAATAGCGCGTCGCCCTGCTCGGAAGTGGCCTGCTCCGGGATATTATGGTTGGGATTCTTCGTGCGACTGCGTCTGCGTTCGTTCGCCGTTGCTCCCGCCGGAAGGGGTCCGGGCAGAAGTCGCGAGAAGGAGCCCCGCGACACCCCAGAGCAGAACCAGCGCGATCGCGACGATGAGCCGGCGGGCACGATAGGCCTCGGGTAGAGGCGCGGGCTCGGGGCTCGTCGAGAACGCGGGCGCCGGACCTTCGGCGACCGACGCCGCCACGAGTTCGGGGGGCGGCTCGAAGACCCGGGTCGGCATCTCGACCGTCACCGGGCGGGCGGCGGCCGATCG